>JAACZQ010000079.1 GCA_009996675.1 Chitinophagaceae bacterium | reverse complement strand
TTGTACAATTGGGTAACACCCGGATTCGACACCAGCAATAAATTGGGATCACTGTTCACCATATTGCGCACGGCATTATACCCCCTCGGCGTGCCCCCTACCCTGCGTGAATAAAATAAACCTGCTTTATTAAACAGTTCAATCCCCTCGGTAAAAAAGGGCCTGTTCTCCTGGAACTGAACTTCGTAGGGTGATAGGTTCAGGATTACATTATCAGAAATAACCTGACCAAAATCCGGTATCAGGGTAGCATCCAGGGTAAAACTTTCATTCACCCCATACTTAACATCCATACCACCATTGCGCAGCACATCTGTTTTGCTGCCACCTGCTGGCAAAGGGACTTTGCGAATACCTGCCGTGACATAAGGTAGGAAAGATAAACGGATGGGTGGCTTAATATTTTGCAACCCTGCCAGGTCACCAAACTGGTTCACAAAGCCGTTCTGGTTGGGATCTATTGCATTCCAGAAAGAACTTTCATTATTGCGGCGGTTGTAGCGTTGAAAATTCAGTCCCCAGTCCTGCGCTTCCTTTTGCGAAAAGCGCAAAGCAGAATAAGGTATTTTCATTTCAACTGTCCACCCATCGTTCTGCATATGTACTTTACTTTCCCAAACCGCATCCCAGCTGTAATCGGAGGGCGTACCAAATTGCGAACTGAGATTGGGTAATAAGCGGGCATCGGACTGCACATTGCGGGAAGTAACCAGGAACTGGAAACCATTCTGGTCATCGTTATACGTATCGAAGAATACACTGAAATAATCTACATCTTTTCTTTGTTCCCCGTCACGGGCTGTTAATTGCTTACGAACCAGTTGCGGGTCATCGTACAAATAAGCACCCACATAAATAGCCTGGTCGTCGTACAGTATTTTCACGATGGTGCGCTGCGATGCAGGAATACCAAATTGCGGACTGTTGAGGATAAAACTATCCGCTGCCGATGCCTGTTTCCAGCCGGCTTCATTCAACTGCCCGTCGATTTTAAGAGGGGTATTGATTTTTAAAGCATCCAGTTTTTTGAACTGCGCCCAAGTTGACAGGGCAAGCAGGGTAGCCAGTAAAACAAACAATGATCTCATCTGCAACAAAAATAACGGAAAGCGAATGGCATTAAATAAAAATTCATGAGTACAGCCATCCGATATACAAAATGGCCCCGAAGGGCCATAAAGCATAGATATAGGTTGATCTGGAATCGGCTTAATTGAGCTTTTTCTTGAGGGTACTCACCTGCTCCTGCAGGTTATTTACCATGCCCGCCAGTTGGTTTACATCCCAGCGGGGGGCCAGATTGGCTTTCTGCAGGATATATACTGCTTTCCAAACCTCCAGTACATCTTCGGCACTCACATTGTAAGGCTCATACTGGGGATTATCACTGATCAGGGTGATTTTATTTTTCAACCGGTTATTTTTCATGATGCGTTTATACACCACCCCTTCATTACGGGAAAGTACCACATAGGTATTGCTGTTCTTCACATCTTCCAGGTCTTCTATTTTCTCCCCTACAATAACACTGCCACTGGGCGTGGGCAGCATACTGTCCCCAATGATCTCAAAAGCACGGTACTGACCGGGCGAAAGCATGGGCAGGGTGAAAGTATTCAGCTCATCCACAAAATCAGGATCGGCATAACCGGCCAGGTAACCAGCCGCCGCTTTCACCGGAACAAAACGAATTTCAGCCACTTCGGCTACCATTTTAAGCTGGCGACGCTTTTCCAGGTAAGAACCCCCACTGCTTTCCGTCAGGTCCTTAAACAGAAAATCCTCCAGGCTCAACTTAAAAATGCTGCAGATGGCTTCCATTACTTCCAGCCTCGGCTCCGCCCGCTCTTCTTCGTAAGCCCCGATCAGCGAACGTTTTACTTTCAGCTTATTGGCAAATTCTTCCTGCGTCCACCCACGCAACTTGCGCAGGTACCGTAAATTCTTTCCGGCATTTGACATGGCTAATTCATTTAGCTGCAAAATACTAATATTTTTAGTTTATCCAAAATATTTTTATTTTTTTTCGTATCTTAATAAGAATGCCCCGCCGGGACTTTTTTTCGTCCCGCCCGCTCAGCCCGTTCTTCTGTATCTTGCAGTCATGGCCAAACAAGTCAAGAAACAAAAACAGGAACTACCCGTTATTTTAGTCACCAACGACGATGGTATCAGCGCCCCCGGCATACGCGCACTCGTGGAAGCTGCCCGGGGATTGGGCAAAATTGTGGTCGTGGCACCCGATAAACCCCAGAGCGGTATGGGTCATGCCATCACCATCGGTCAGCCCCTTCGTTTACAGAAATCTACCCAGTTTGAAGGCGTGGAAGCGTATAGTTGCAGCGGCACACCGGTTGACTGTGTAAAACTGGCTGTTGACAAAGTATTACACCGCAAACCCGATGTATGCATCAGCGGGGTTAACCATGGCGCCAATCACTCCATCAATGTTATCTATTCCGGAACCATGTCCGCCGCACTGGAAGCGTCTATTGAAAGTATACCCAGCATCGGATTCAGCCTCCTGGATTTCAGTATTGAAGCCGATTTCAGCGCCGCCATCAAATACGCCCGAATCATCATTGAACAGGTACTCAAAAGCCGTTCCCTCGATAAACACCTCTGCCTGAACGTAAATATTCCCGCCATACCCGAAAAACTCATCAAAGGCATCCGCATCTGCCGGCAGGCTTATGCCAAATACGAAGAAGACTTCGATGAACGAAAAGACCCGCATGGCAAAAAATACTACTGGCTCACCGGAGAGTTTGTGAACTTCGACAAAGGAAAAGATACCGATGTGTGGGCACTGAAGAATAATTATGTGAGCGTGGTGCCCGTACAATTCGACCTCACCCATTATCAGCTGAAACAGCAGCTGGAAACCAAATGGAAATTTTAATGCTGAAAAAAGATCATTTGCCCACCGGACTCATCCTGGGTTTTATTGCACCCGTATTCGGACTATTCGGCTATTACCTGCTGAAATTCCGGCTGTTTACCCTGAAGGAATTCTTCCAGGTACTCATGATGGAGAAATCATTACTCACCGGCATCATCAGCCTGGCGCTCATAACCAATGCCGTAGTTTTTACTTTGTACATCAATCGCCAGAAAGATAAAACCGCCCGCGGCATTTTCATCGCCACCTGCATTTATGCACTGGTGGCATTGGGCATTAAGTGGTTCGGGTGAAGGAGTGGGGAGTGAGCTGTGGGCTGTGAGTAGTGAGTAGTGAAAAGTGAAGTGGCAAAAGAAAGATATCCTCCTTTTGCCATTTCACTTTTGATTTTTGATTTTTGACTTTTGATTTTTGACTTTTAACTCACCATTCAAGACACATAAAACGTAATCATCAGATTATGTTTCGCCTTAACCTTAATGCCGTTCTGTTTTGCCGCTACCCAGTTCGGACCGTTTTTAATAAGCCGTACGGCTTCTGCAGCTGCACCATAACCGGGATCATTATCGGCTTTCACATTACTGATGGATCCGTCTTCACCAACAATAAAAGAAAGGTGTACTTTGTATAAGCCCTTGGGGCCGCCGTTTTGTTTAATAACACCGGGCTTACTGCTGCGGGCCAGGTATTTTTGCCAGGCAGGCAAACCACCGGGAAAAGAAGGAGGAGCTTCTGTTACAGTGAATATCTTATTGTCGTTTTCACTGCCAGGACCCGACTTAATTTGATTGGAGCCAGGCTTGGTCTGGATGTATATGATACCGTTTTTACCTTCCTCGCCATACCCTTCTGCCTGAGTTTTACTAACCTTAATGGATTCTATATTATTCGGATTCAGCAATTCCATTTCCTGCTCCGTCTTGCGCTCACCATCTACCAGTATAATAACATTTTCCAGCCTGGGATATTTATTGCGGAATTTGTCAACCACAGTTACCGTTGAACCATCCCCCTTGTTTTTGCCAACAGCAGTCACTGCCGAACCTTTGGGCCTGGTGATCACGGTATCACTCACCGCTTCAAATACGGTGGATTTACCCGATTCCAGTTGATGCAGGTAACCCTGTATACCACGGATAATGGAATAAGCCAGTCGCTTCCGGTAATCGCTGTTTTTCAGCAATGCCAGGTCTTCCTTGCTGCTCATGAAACCAGCTTCGATTAAAACAGACGGACATTTCACTTCCTGCAATACATAAATACCTTTCTCACGGCTCTTGATGCCCAGGAAGGGATCGCTGATACCGCTGAGTTCCTGTCCGATATGATTGGCCAGTGCATAGTTGGCATTATAATCCACCGCTTTATTGCGCGCGGCAATATAAATTTCAGCACCCCGGGAAGGATTCTCCACTGCAGACTTGCCATTTTTTAATACTGGCTGCGAACTGTTCATATGCAGGCCAACAAAAACATCGGCCGATTGGCTGTTGGTGAAATTTGCTGTTTCTACCACGGTATTGTACTGATCACCACTACGGGTTAGCACAATATCCAACTGGTTGCTGGTATTCACTTCTTTGATGGTCCTGGCCAGTAACAGTGCCATATCCGATTCCCTGGTACCATCGGCCGCAATTGCGCCTTTATCGTCGCCACCATGACCGGGGTTGATCACAATGCGGTAAGATTTTTTCAGTTCAATGGCGGGGATGCGGATATCGGTTACTTTGATATTTGCCTGTTGCAGGTCGGGTTTAGCCGTAAATGTATCCTGTGTACCCGGCTTCAGGTCACTCACCACCCGTTCCAGGATACTGGCCACAGAAATGGTATTGGTATGTTGTGCCGATTTGCTTCGGAAAGCAAACAGTACAACCATGAGGGCCAGCAGTGGTAATACAACGAGACGTCTCAGGTAAGAAAAACGTGGGTTCTTATGATTGGTAAGCATTTGCAACCTCCTTTTAATAGGTGAAAAAAAGAATGGATGAGTCAACGCAAATTGCTGTTGCGGAAAAGCCGCGGTTAACAACATCTGCGCCAATGCGGCCGTGTCACCATTACCCACCGCTTGCTGATCTGCAATGAATTCGTGGATCATACTCATTTCCCGGCGCAGTAGCCAGAAAAAGGGATTGAACCAGCCAGCCACCAGCACCAGTTGAATCAACAGCTTGTCTGCAGAGTGCTGTTGTTTCACATGTGCCAGTTCATGCTGCAGGATCTGTTTGCCCGCATCACTGCGCAGATCAATGGCTTCATTCCAGAAAATATAGCGGAAGAAGGAAAAGGGCGTCCCCTTTACCTGTGTAATGATCAGGTATACATCGCCCAGACTTTTACAGGAAGCCGTTTTCAGCAACCGGTAAATCCGGAAAAGAGCAATAAAAATGGATAATAATAAGAGCGCTGCTACGGTAAAATAAAGTGCCGACAGCAGTTGCATGGAATCCCATACATATCCCTGGCGGGCTACCACCGCATCCATTTCGGCATTGTTATCGGCTACCACGGTTAAAAAACGAATCACCTGGGTACCCATCAGCTCCGGCCGCTCCCAGCGAATTTTAATCAGTGGGATCAACCACGACAATACCGCCACCGCCAGCAGGTAAAACCGGTTGTACTGGTGAAAACGCTTGTTGCGCAGCACCACCCAGTAATAACCCATCATCAACGCACTGCAGAGTGTTACCTGCAGGAAATAATAAACAGCTGGCAGCATACTTTATTTTTTAGCGTTTTTAATTTCTTGCAACAGCAGTTCCAGTTCCTTCACACTGATTTCTTTCTGTTTAACCATAAAAGAAACAGCTTCACTGAAAGACCCTTCAAAATATCCTTCCACCAGGTTACGCATGGTATTGGAAGAATAGGCTTCTTTACTTACCAGCGGATGGTACCGGTGCACCCTGCCCACAGGTGTAACACCCACAAAACCCTTGTCCACCAAAATCTTGATAATGGTAGCCACCGTATTGGAATGCGGCCTGGGCTCCGGCTGCGCTTCCACCACATCTTTCAGGTAAGCTTCTCCCAGCTTCCATAAACTTTGCATAATCTGCTCCTCCGCCTTCGTCAGTAATTTCATAAGGGTAAATTTTGATCCATAAACCAAATGTAAAACTAATTATTTAGTTAAACAACTATTTTTTTAGTTGTCTGAGTAGTAGTCAGTAGTGAGTAGTGAGTAATGGGGGTACAACGCATTTGCCCTTTCACTTTTGACTTTTGACTTTTCACTCACTACTCACTACTCACTACTGACTATCTTTACACCCATCATGCCCAAATATTACATCATAGCCGGGGAAGCCAGTGGCGATCTGCATGGCAGTAACCTGATCAAACAGCTGTATATCCAAGACCCGCAGGCAGTGATCCGCTGCTGGGGGGGTGATCTGATGCGGGATGCCGGTGCCACATTGGTGAAACACTACCGCGACCTGGCTTTTATGGGTTTTGCGGAAGTGGTGAAGAACCTGCCCACCATTCTGCGGAATATGCGTTTATGCAAGGCAGATATACTGGCCTGGCAGCCCGATGTACTGGTATTGATTGATTATCCCGGATTCAACCTGCGCATCGCCGAATGGGCCAAACAACAGGGTTTTAAAGTGGTATATTATATTTCCCCGCAGGTATGGGCCTGGAAAGCCGGACGGGTACGCAAGATGAAAACCTGTATCGACCGCATGCTCTGCATACTGCCCTTCGAACAACAGTATTACCGCGATCAATGGAACTGGGAAGTGGATTATGTAGGACACCCATTGGTGGAAGTGATCGAACAGCAAAAACAAAAAGGCCCTGTTGCCCTGCCGGCCAACATAACACAGGATACCGCCGGTATTATTGCCCTCTTACCCGGCAGCCGCAAACAGGAAATCAGCAAGAAACTACCCATCATGCTCAGCGTGGCCGATGCTTTCCCGCAATACCGTTTTGTAGTGGCCAAAGCACCCGGACTGGAAGATGATTTCTATACCCCCTTTCTGGCTCCTTACCAGAATGTATACAGTGTAGGCAACCAGACCTATAACCTGCTCCTACAATCCACCGCAGCACTGGTAACCAGCGGAACCGCTACCCTGGAAACCGCACTACTGGGTGTACCCGAAATTGTATGTTACAAAGGCAGTCCCATCAGCTATGCCATCGCCAAAAGAGTCATCAGCATCAAATACATTTCACTGGTCAACCTCATCATGGATAAACCGGTAGTGAAAGAATTGATACAACAGGAACTCACCAAAGAAAACCTGGTGCGTGAACTGCACAAACTGCTGGACCCCGTACACCAGAACCTCCTCCAACAGGATTATCAACAGCTCTGGTCTGTATTGGCGGCGGGTGGATATGCTTCAGCCAAAGCGGCGAATGCTATTCGGGAAATGGTTAGAACTTAAGGTATTGATCAACTCCTGTTGACGGCCTCATTGGGTTCAGTGTTCAGCGACGCATAGACAGATCAGAAGTTAATGCAGCCCGGAACAGCAACGGGTCCCGACTCAATCGGGAGGCCCAGGAGCGATAGGTTTTTTGAGCAGCAGTACACCTTAGGCACTAATCTCAGCGAAACAGCGGAAGAATCACAAGACGGAAGATAATAATCAACACCGCTATCAAAAACATGATCAGGGAAATGCGGTTCATCCCATGCATATATTTCATCCACTGGGTGCGTGGTTCATTGGGATCTTTCTTTTTCAGGTAAAGATATTCTGCCAGTTGCCTAAGAATGCCCATATACATTGGTTTATGCAAAAGTAACAAGCCTGGCAGAAATTTGGTTCGAATAAATCTTATTCGCCCATCCAGGCACGTAAATGCGTGGTAATCTGACCGGTTTCAATAATAAAGCCATCATGACCATAAGCAGATGGTATACGCACCAATTGGGCCTGCTGCATATAAGTAGCCATGAATTCCTGCTCGGCCAGCGGACAGAGTATATCACTCTCAATACCAATAATCAGGGTGGGGATCGAAATCCTTTGCAGGGTTTCCATGAGATTGCCACCCCGGCCGCGGGCCAGGTGGTGACTGTCCATAGCTTTGGTGAGCAGCCAATAGGCATAGGCATTGAATCGCTTCACCAGTTTATCGCCCTGGTATTCGATATAGGAAGAAGCCCTGAACCCGTCGATCTTTTCCGGATCGGGATCGGTTTGTGCCTCCTGGAAAATGCCGTAATTCCGGTAGGTAAGCATGCCAATGGCCCTGGCAGCTTTCAATCCCGCTTTACCGGCCTGGGGATCAGCATCACGCCAGCTGGGATCGGCTTCAATAGCCAGCCGCTGCGCTGTATGCACGGCTACACCCCAGGCACTTTCAGAGGGGGAAGTGGCAATCAGAAAAAGCCTGCGGAATAAAGCAGGCTCGGTCAATACCCATTCCAGTGCCTGATAACCACCCATACTGCCACCCATGAGCAAGGCAATGGATTGAATGCCCAGGTGTTCACGTAATAAACGATGCGCTGACACCATATCGCGGATGGTGATCTGCGGAAAACTGCTGTAATAAGGTTTGCCGGTAACAGGATCAATACTCAATGGCCCCGTAGTACCATAACAGGAACCCAGTATATTGGCACAAACAATAAAATATTCCGACGGATCAATATAACACCCCGCTCCAACCAATCCCTTCCACCAATCGGCACAATCGGAACTGGCGGTTAAAGCGTGACAAACCCATACCACATTATCGCCTGCGGCATTCAGGGTGCCATAGGTATGGTAGGTAATCGACAATTCAGGCAAAACACTGCCATGCTCCAAAACAAACGGCTGTTTGTATTGGTATACGGAGGATTGATAATTCTGCATCACAACAGCAAAATAAGGATATGCATCAGTTACATTTGTAAAAATCTTTTGGGTATACCAACACAACCATGACTACCATTGAACTTTCCCGCGCCGATCAGGCATTTGCCATGACAGCTACCGACGCCAACGGTCACAGTATACGCATGGATGCGGCTGCGGAAACAGGCGGACATAACAGCGGCGTAAGGCCCATGCAAACATTACTCATGGGACTGGGCGGCTGCAGCAGTGTGGACATTTTATCCATCCTCCGAAAACAAAAACAGGATGTACAGGATTTCCGCATCACCATCCGGGGTGAAAGAGAAAGTGGTAAGGAACCGGCTTTATGGAAAGCAGTACATCTTGTCTTTCATTTTACCGGTACCGTAGATCCCGACAAAGCAGACAAAGCCATTGCCTTATCCATCAATAAATATTGTTCCGTAGCAGCTACCCTGCGGGCAGCCGGTTGTACCATCAGCTGGGAAACACAGATCAATAGGGTAGCGCCATAACACATACATCGTTATAAAATCAGTATATGCCACAACGCATCACAGACGCCGTACGACTCCGTTCCCAACAAACCCCGCAGGGAGAACATTCCTCACCGTTATACCTCACCAGCAGTTTTTGTTTTGAAGACGCCGAATCCATGCGTGCGGCTTTTGCGGATGAAACGGATGCGAATATTTATAGTCGCTTCAGCAATCCCAGTGTACAGGAATTTACCGACAAACTTTGTGCCCTGGAAGGTGCCGAAGCCGGTTTTGCCACGGCATCGGGTATGAGTGCCGTATTTGGTTCTTTTATGGCTTTGCTGAAACAGGGGGATCATTTATTATCCTGCAATGCCATTTTCGGCAGTACCCATACCGTCATCGCCAAATACCTGCCCAAATACGGCATCTCCTACAGTTATGTATCTGCCGATGCAACGGAAGCAGACTGGGAAGCAGCCATTACCCCTGCCACTAAAATGATTTACCTGGAAACCCCTACCAATCCGGGACTGGAAATCATTGATATTGCCATGGTGAGCCGGGTAGCGAAAAAGCATGGGGTATTACTCAATGTAGACAACTGTTTTGCCACACCCATCAGCCAGCAACCCATAGCACTGGGCGCCGATCTGGTGGTACATTCTGCTACCAAATGGCTCGATGGTCAGGGTCGTGTATTGGGCGGCGCTGTTACAGGCCGTAAAGACCTGATCCATGAAATTTATTTATTCTGCAGGAGTACCGGCCCCGCTTTATCGCCCTTCAATGCCTGGGTATTGAGCAAGAGTCTGGAAACACTGGATGTGCGGATGGAACGGCATGCATCCAATGCATTGTATATTGCCACGGCACTGGAAAAACATCCGGCCCTCTCCTGGCTCAAATATCCCTTCCTGCCCAGTCACCCGCAATATGCCATTGCCCGGCAACAAATGACACAGGGCGGCGGTATTGTATGCTTTGAACTGAAAGGGGGACTGGAAGCGGGCAGAAAATTCCTGGACAAACTGCAGATGTTATCACGCACCGCCAATCTGGGCGATACCCGAAGTATTGCTTCACACCCGGCCAGTACCACCCACGCCAAATTATCCGAAGCAGAGCGCGCAGCGGTGAATATCACACCCGGCCTCATTCGCATATCGGTAGGACTGGAACACAAAGACGATATCCTCAACGACATCCTCCAGGCACTGGATTGACACATGGAAATATGCAAACCAAAAACCATAAACTATAAACCAAAAACCCCAAACCTTCCATATCAATAAATCATCAGCTTTTGTGTAAATATTATTATGGATAATGCCTAAATTGTTGCTTCGCTGCAGCATGTATTAATCATGCTGCTTTCACCTAACGAACAAAAACCAAAAGCGACAGCTATATGAATACCAAAACCGGTTCTTTACTGGCATCCATGATGTTTCTGGAATATTTCATCTGGGGTGCCTGGTATGTAACCATGGGCACGTATATGGGTGAACACCTGAAAGCGCAGGGTGTTGAAATCGGAGCCGCCTATAGTGCACTGGCCATTGCCACCATGATCTCTCCATTTTTTGTAGGCATGATTGCCGATCGTTTTTTTGCCGCCCAGAAAATTATGGGGGTATTACACCTGGTGGGAGCCGTTTTATTGTACCTGGCTACACAAATTACCGACAGCAGTACTTTCTACTGGATCATCCTCGGTTATTCCCTATTATACATGCCTACCATTGCATTGAGCAACAGTGTGGCTTTCTCGCAAATGACCGATCCCGGAAAACAGTTTCCCTGGATACGCGTATTTGGTACGCTGGGCTGGATTGTGGCCGGTATTCTCATCGGCAAACTGGGTATTGAAAAAACAGCATCCACATTTCACATGGCAGCAGCCGTATCATTGCTGCTGGGCTTACTGAGTTTTGTATTACCCAATACCCCACCCAAAGGGGCCAGTGCCGGTAGCTCTGCTTCCGCCGCACTGGGAAGTGATGCTTTTGTACTCTTCAAAGAAAAACCCTATCTCATTTTCTTTATTGCAGCCATCCTGGTTTGTATACCCCTCTCCTTCTATTATGGTTTTGCCAATCCCTTCCTCAATGAATTGAATTTTGAGAATGCCGCGGGTAAAATGACACTCGGACAAGTATCCGAAGCCGTATTCATCCTGGCCATTCCCTTCCTGTTCAATCGCATTGGCGTGAAGAATATGCTGCTCATGGGTATGACAGCCTGGATACTGCGTTATCTTTGTTTTGCCTATGGCGATACCGGCGCAAATGCCTGGATGCTCTATGGCGGAATTATTCTGCATGGTATCTGTTACGATTTCTTCTTTGTAACCGGGTACATGTATACCGAGAAAAAAGCCGGAGCAAAAATCAAAAATGCCGCACAGGGACTTTTCACTTTTGCAACGTATGGCGTGGGTATGTTCATCGGTACCTGGTTCAGCGGATATATTGTTGATATGTATAAAACTGGAGAAACCCACAACTGGCTGAACATATGGTATGTACCTGCCTATATCGCCGCGGGTGTGCTGGTGTATTTCCTGTTGTTCTTTAAAGAGAAAAAAACGAACACCCCGTAGGGGGTAAAAATATTTACCCCGTAGGGGATAAAAATATTTACCCCGTATGGGATAAAAAATATTTAACCCGTAGGGTATAAAAATGTTTAACCCGTGGGGGGTAAAAATATTTAACCCCTACTACAACAAACAAACAGATATGAAAAAGATTGCAATGCTGGGTTCCGGGTTCATCGGACGATTTTATGCAGATTCCCTGCAGGGTTACCGGAGCAGGGACCGTGTTTTCAGTATTTATTCCCGCCGGGAAGAGAGTGCGAAGAAATTTGCGGAAGATTACCAATGTGCACACTGGACAACCAATATGGAAGAAGCCATTGCACACCCCGAAGTAGATATTGTTTGTATTGCCCTGCCCAATAACCTCCACGAAGCAGCCGTATTACTTTGCTGCAAACATAAAAAAGCAGTCATGACCACCAAGCCCCTCGGTCGCAATGCCGAAGAAGCCAAACGCATGTTGCTGGCGGTGGAAGAAGCCGGTATTTTCAATGGCTACCTGGAAGACCTGGTGTATACCCCCAAATTCATCAAAGCACAGGAGAGCGTAAAGAATGGAGCATTGGGACGCATCCTCTGGGCCAAATCCCGCGAAACACATCCTGGCCCGCACAGCGAATGGTTCTGGGATATTGAACAGGCCGGTGGTGGTTGTATACTGGACCTGGGCTGTCATTGTGTGGAAATCACCCGCAGTTATATCGGGAAAGATATCAAACCCGTTGAAGTGATGTGCTGGGCCGATACACAGGTAAAACCCATTGATGCGGAAGACCATGCGATCGGACTGGTTCGCTACGAAAACGGCGCGATTGGTCAGTTTGAAGTGAGCTGGACTTTCCGCGGCGGGCTGGATCTGCGCGATGAAGTGATGGGTACAGAGGGAACCATCTGGATCAACAGTTTCCTGCGTACCGGTTTTGATATGTTCACCACGGGCAAGGGAGCCGATTATGTGGCCGAAAAAGCGGAGAGCAATACCGGTTGGTTATTCCCTGTGGGTGATGAATTAAACGAACTCGGTTACAACCATATGTTTATGGATATGTTCAATGCCATGGAAAAAGGTGTTGATCCCAAAGAAACATTTTATGATGGCTATGTGGTAAATGCCATCCTCGATGCCGCTTACCGTTCTGCCAAAACCAAACTATGGGAACCCGTGAAACTGGATATCTGGCGCGGTAAAACCGGGCTGACCAAAGAGAGTCACCTGGTTGAATATGATGCAGACCATTACCTCATCAAAGAAGAAATGACCCATTTCGGCGCACGCAAGCTGATCCTCAAAAACAAAAGTACCGGTAAGATTACCGAGCGAATTTTAGAATAACAACCAACAACCCAAACAAAGCCGTTTGTATACTGTTCTGCTGATTCAACAGGATGGTGTACAGCGGCTTTTGTTACTCTGAGCCATGAACTGTGAGCTTTGAGGAAAAGTGAGTAGTCAGTAGTGAGTAGTGAGTGGTTGGGGCTGTGGATTTTAGCTGCTAGCTGCCAGCTACTCGCTGCTAGAAAAACCAACCTCCAACTTCAAACCAAAAACCATAAACCAAAAACCATAAACCATCTCCGCCTTTGTTGCATCGCCTGACCAACAACTTTAGCTACGAGCCACGAGCTACTAGCTTCTAGCTCGGAGATATTGGGAAAACAACTTCCAACCACAAACTAAAAACCATAAACCATAAACCAAAAACCCTATTCCAACCGCAGACGAACCGTACACCGATCGGACACGGAGCGCTTCTACGCGCTGTTTCATCGGTTATTCATCGGTTGTTCTCGCTTGTAACCGATGATTGATCGGTTACAAGCGCTGAATCATCGGTTGTGAGCGCTTAACAACCGATAAAACTACGGTCCGTGTACGGTTACTAACCGACCACAACCGATCAACAAGCGCTGTCGTTTACCCGTAGCTATTAATTACCAATGCATTAGCGCAAACGATCTGCTAACTCAGGTATAAATGCAGCTTACGCGAAGCTATGGCTGAAACATTTCTTCCGGCATTAAAGCCGCTTTTTAGCCTCATAGCGGGCCTGAGACAGGCTCTTGCAGTGATTGGGAAGGAAATTACAAATAGCGCCGCTAATACGTATTATTGGGGAAATTTAAAATTGCGGATTTAAAATTTAAATTTACAAATATGCGAACCTGATGCTTCGTAAATACACCCTATTGGGTATAATTTGCGAAAGCGGGGTCAGGCAATTGCTGCATTGTATGCCATTTTATTTATTCAAAATGTCAAAAGAGATCAATACACTGCTTCTTGTATTATTGTCCTTTTCAGCATTGTTTTGCATTGCCGGTCATTTGCCAGGCAGCTCTGTTAAGACAAGCAAATACCACAAAATATACACACCAATTGAACAGCAAGAGGCGTTTAGATACAAGGTTAATAAAGTGTGTGTCCTGAGAAATTACAATCATCACGTAGCCAATTTTCCCCGGTTTGTTTATATAGACATTGAAATGTTTGGCAATAACCTAAGAATAGATCTGGATGATTTTGAACCCGAACTTGTTGAAGAAAACGGCAAAAAAATAGAAACATCGGCATTCGAGATCCTGTTTCTGGATCAGGATGGTAAAAAAACAAAGTCGACCGCTTCCAACAACAATTCGAAATACCTGCATATTGGTATTGTAGTGCCAGCAACTGAAAAATCAAAGCAAATACAATTGCGTTATTGGGATAGCAGTTTGGGAGACACCCTGTTAGGGATCGGAAATTATTCATGCGAGATTCGCTGAAAAAAAGGCAATAACAATATCTTCACTGCTGCAAAGCATTTTCACCCAAAAGAAGTTCATGCGGCTTAACAAAACCTGCATCTGTTATTGACCACCCGAAACCCAACCAAAAACCAAAAACCATAAACCAAAAACCAAAACCTCAATACAATCCCCGATCCTTCAACCATGCATCCAGCTCCTGGTCCCAGTTTTCTACATGGCCTCTTTGTTTTTTAGAGAGGGAAAAGCCATGCCCGCCTTTTTCATAGATATGCAATTCAGCGGGTACTTTATGCTGCTGCAATGCGGTATAAAAAACAATACTGTTCTGTGGCGATAGAAAATCATCCCCGGCCAGCAGGAGAAAACTGGGTGGTGTTTCTGCCGTTACATGTAATTCGTTGGAGAAATATCGGATTCTTTCTTCGGAGGGCTTGGGTCCGAGTAAACGGTTATCCCATTCCGGAGGGTATATGGCTGGCATAAAAGAAATCATCGGGTAAGCCAGTATCATAAAATCGGGTCGAACACTTACCGTCGCATCAGTCATCTCCCCCACCTGCTCCTTGAAATGGGTGCCTACGGTAGCGGCCAGATGACCGCCTGCAGAAAACCCCATGATGCCAATTTTATCGGGTACAACTCTCCAGCCCCTCGCATTGGACCTGATCAAACGCATGGCCTGTTGCGCATCCTGCAGGGGACGCATATGCGGTTCGGTCATGAGCGCCGCATTGGGTAACCTGCTTTTCAAGACAAAAGCGGTAATACCCCGCTGGTTAAACCATTTGGCTAACTGGTGCCCCTCATGGTCCATGGCCAGGGCAAAATAGCCGCCACCGGGACAAATCAAAACCGCCGTTCCATTGGGCTTGGCCGGTGAATGGATATAAAGCATGGGCTTTTGCACATCTGTGACCAGGGTTACCCCGTCATCGGGATTCACAAAATACCTTTCCGGAATAGCAGATGGTATGGAACCCGGAACAGTACCACTATAGAGGGGTATGGAATCCACCGATTGCGCATTGCTTGCCTGCATGATCAGTACAAATAGTAAGAGGATGGAATATTTTTTCATGACTACGCTTGCTTACCGGTGAAACTTGTCGGATACAAACCGCAATACTTCGGGTAACGCTGTTCGCCAGTACGACCAGGTATGTCCCCCATCCCGTACCCGGAACTCATGTGGTACTTTCCGGTCGGTGAGCAGGGCATGCAGGTCCATATTGCCTTTGATGAGGAAATCATCATCGCCACAGTCGATATAGTACGACACTTTCTTCAGTTCATCCACCGATTTGGTCTCTGCTATTTTCAGAATAGAGTTCTCATACCAGTGTTTATTCAACCGGTCGTTTCCTTTCAGATCCTTACCAAACAGGCTACCCCAGAGCATATTCCAGTTGGCATCAGGCATGGTACTGATTTCTTTATCGCTGATAACGGCGGCGCTTAAGGGTGCTGCGGCGGTAAAAAGATCAGGATGTTTCATAGACAGTAAGAGAGAACCAAATCCACCCATGGACAAACCGGCAATGGCCCGGAACTCTTTCTTGGGTCTGGTGGGAAAATTAGCATCGATATGGGGAATCAGTTCCTGTACAAAAAAATCTTCGTAACGGGTTTTACCATCATAGCTGTTCAGGTAAAAACTCACACCCCCATCGGGCATAACGATAATCATGGGTGTGGCTTTGCCGTCGGTAATTTGTTTGTCGGCAATATGTTGTACTTCACCAAACTGGGGCCAGCCGGTTTCATCATCGGTATAGCCGTGTAACAGGTATAATACCGGGTATTTACGCCAATCCTCTTTGGCAGCGGCAGGCATATACACGGCAAATTTTACGGGCTTACCCAATATTTTACTCTCAATGACATAGTTCTCCCGCAGTGTGCCGGATTGTGCATAGAGGGCAACAAAAGCAAACAGGGATGCTAAGAACAGAGTTGTTTTCTTCATCATAGTATGGTATTAATCTGTGCTGAAATCAGGATAAGAGTCTATGAATATATTGATAGCTGGTCTGAATATTCTCAAAAGGTTTGGGGGCGCCATCCTGTTCAATAAAGAAATAACGCATTCCCGCCACGGCAGCCGCATCAAAATAGGGTTTATACTGGATAACACCCTGTCCTACTTCCAGTATTTTTTCATGCTTGGCATCCAGGTCTTTCACATGCCAGAGATGGAAACGGCCTTTATGCTGTCGGAATAAAGCTACCGGATCAATCCCGGCTTTCACGGCCCAGGCAATATCCAGTTCCATTTTCAGGGTATCGGCATCTGTTTCTGCCAGCATGAGGTTATAGGGGATCACACCATCCACCGGTCTGAATTCGGCATCATGGTTATGGTAGGCAAATAACAGTCCTGCTTTTTGAGCAGCTTCTGCTGTTTTATTCAATACTTCAATCGAGGCTTTAACTTCATCCAGTGTGCCAATGGGGGTATTGGCGCAAACCAGGTACGTAACACCGCCTTCCGCCGCTTCATCCACCAGTTCCTGGTAATTGTCCTTCAGGTTTTTGATCGGGGGAATACTGATGGGCTTACCATCTGCCCCAACCGGTGGTTTGGCACCCGGCGGCATTTTAAAAGGGGCACCCAGCACATGATGCGAACGCCAGCTGAGCCCCTGGTCCTTCAGCAATTGAGCAAATGCTTTTGGCTTCATACCGTAATACCCGCCAAGCCGACTGAAAGCCGATTCTATTTCTTTGTATCCGATGGAAGCTATTGTAGCCAGTGAACCTGGTACATCCTGCTCAATCAATCCGAAAAGGGTAAATAACTGCAATCCCGGTGCAGGCCATTGTGCAGGGGGTAACCAGTGACGGGCCCAACTGTTTTGCTGTAACAGTAAACCACTCATACCCAGTGCAGCAGCCTGTTTGAGAAAGGATCTTCTGTGCGTCATGTGCATTATTTTAAAGATGAAACGGATGACTATTCAGGAACCAGTGTAGGGGCACAGACCAGACTCACAGCAGCGCCGGACCTGGCATGGGCCAGGTAATGGCCGCATTTGCCAGGATTCCAACACTTGGGGGGAAATCATTTGCTACATATGGCATTGCGTCGAACTGACACAATGATAATTATTTAAATGGATAATACAAACCAATAGCTATATAATTTTTACTAAATTGGGATGCAAATGGCGGTCTCAAAACACATGAACGATCTGTTGGAAAAAGGGGGCGACTGGTATCAGCCGGGATTATCGCTGGACTGTGTCATTTTCGGTTTCCATGAGAACCAGCTCAAAGTACTGCTGCTCAAAATGTTGAGCGTAGAGCCCTGGGCACTACCCGGTGGCTTTATACGGAAGGATGAACATATAGACGATGCCGCTACCCGTGTACTGCGTGAAAGGACCGGCCTCCAGGATATTTTCTTGAAACAGTTTGCCATTTTTGGCGATCCTGCAAGATCCGACCGGAAATACCACCAGGCCAGGTTCCGGAAAGAAGGATTCAGCGTAGACAAAAATAACTGGCTCCTGCAACGCTTTGTTACCGTAGGCTATTATGCCCTGGTTGAATTCTCACATGTAATACCCAATCCGGATAATTCGTCTATCGCCTGCGAATGGCATGACCTCCACAGCATCCGCGAATTGTACATGGACCACAAAGTCATACTGGATAAAGCACTTGAAACCTTGCAGCATGAATTAAACCATCAACCCATTGGATACAACCTGCTTCCGCAAAAGTTTACCATGCCGGAATTGCAAAAACTGTATGAAACCATACTGGATAAAAAACTGGACCGCCGCAATTTCCAGCGCCGCATGACCAGCTATGGCATCCTGCGCAAGCTCAATGAAACCCGCAAAGGCGGCGCACACAAAGCCCCTTATCTCTACTCTTTTGATGTTCGCAAATACCAGAAAGCGCTGAAAGAAGGTTTACAGGGCGGCTGGTAATACCATCCTGCCCAATAAAAAGGCCGCCCACGAAAGGCAGCCCCTGAATCTGATCGGTTCTTCTAACTAACCGACCCCGGAGTACATAGACATGCGCTCCTTATCTTAAATAAGTTAAGTAATGGGTGAAAGTGTTTGCAGGGTAAGAAGCAGCAAAAATAATGGCTGGCAGCAAAAAGGCCATAAGTTTTGACAAACGGTCAAATTAAAATGATAAACTTATGACAAATAGATATTTAGGCATTACTGAATTATAAAAATTAATGCCCCAACCACCAGTTTGTGTTATGAAACTCAGAAATAGCCCTGCTTTTTAAGGTAATCGGCCCATTGCCGGTAGCCTGCTGTTTTCAGGTGTAATCCGTCACCGGTATACTCAGCCTTCAAACGCTGTTGTGCATCTGATAACAAGGGTACCAGGTTAATATAAGTGACTTTCTCCGATGCTGCCAGGGACCTGATCAGGCGATTGGTTTCATGCACGGCTGCCTGTTTATGATACCGCGGCGGGAAATTCTGCACGGTGGTATTCAGGGGGAGAATACTTTGCACATAGATACGGGTGGCGGGACTTTCTTGTTTCACGCGACGGATGATCTGCTGGTAATTGGCTGCAATAACAGCTGGCGGGATATCTTTTGAGAGATCATTGATACCAATGAGGATAAACAATTTGGATGGCTTGCGCCGGGTAATATCATCCAGTCTTTTCAATACACCGAATGTATTATCACCGCCAATACCGCGATTAATAATGGTTGTATCACCCAATAGCTGTTTCCAGTTACCACCTTCGGTAATACTGTTACCCAGGAAAATAACCCTTCCCTTGACCATGGGCTCCTGTTGAAACTGTGCTACTTTATTGGCATAATGTTCCGGCAGGTTGGGGATGGTATCGTAGGGGCGCTGGTTGTTGCTGTTGAACTGGGCATGGCTCTCTGTAACCAACACCAACAGTGAGACTAAAAAAACAAGTGAACGCATAACATCATTTTGTCGTGAACAATCAGGGCTTCAATACTTTTTGAACAAGCCACTCACCTACCTGTTTTCCCTGGCGGGCTCCTGCATCCACGCCGGTGCGATAATGAATACCACCATATACCCGGCTGATAGATGCTTCTGCCGCTGCTTCGTGGAAGGAATTGAAATGCCGTTGCATACCAATATAACGCAGATCACTGGTATCCTGGAAGGCAATATGATCGCCATACAAAGCAGTGAGTACCGTAGCTGCCGCCGCTGTAATGGTGCTGTGTCCGCTGGTATATTCCGGGAATGGCGGTGTTTGCAGGAAGGGCATCCATTTTTTATCGAACCATTCATTGATCACCGTTACAGGCCGCACCAGGTTACTGCGGTATTTTTCATCCCAGCAGGCAATAAAACCATCATACAAAGCTGCAGCCGTGAGTAAATAGGTTTTGGCAGTCATGACAGGGTCTGCTTTTTGCTGCTGTGCTGCAATAGCCGCAATACCCATCCAGTGACCACCCGGTGTAATTTTCTTATTGGCAAACATCATGTGGCCTGAATGTTCTATTACAAAGGGATTATCATCCCAATAACGGGCAATGGTTTTCTGCTCATCGGTTAAACCAACAGATATATCATACACTTCTTTCACCACTTGATAGAAAGCGCTGCTGGTATCGGTACTGTATACCGGTGGCGGAACGGGTTTGAACTGCGATGCAGAATCCAGCGCCATGGGTTTCATGGTATTCCAGCACCATTCCACCCCATCCAGGTAATCGGGTGGTGTGGGACGCCATTTGCCGGGCTCATGACTGCCCAGGAATTTCTCTTTCCCCCTTGATTTAGCATAACCATCCGAAGCAGCACGCTCCAGCACGGCTTTACCTACCGCCGCACCAAAAGCAATGGAACGATCATAGGTCTCCTGATCCAGCACATCCTGGAACTGCTTACGCACCGATGCTTCATACCCTTTTAAAGAATCCAGCGAAAACACCACTTTGTGCACCACCGTAAAAAAAGCTTCTGTAGCCGCCAGGGTATAATTGTACGACTTACCCGCTTCCGGTTCAGGCATAGGTTTAAAACCATGCAAGCGGGCAGCAATAGATGGCGCCCCCGGCTGCGCATGCCGGATAGCTTCGTAAGAAGCCAGGGATGAATACACATAAATACGGCTGCTGACAGGCGGACTAAATACGTCGTATATGATCACCTGGGTCAGTTCATCCTGATTCTGATGCAGCACAGTAGCGGCATCGGGCAGCGATTTATTTTTACAGGCTGTTAATACAAGGCCCAGCCATAACACCATACTTAGTTTCTTCATATTGGCAGATATTAAAACGGTATCGAAATTTTTTCACCCTTACTGTTCACACCGGATGCAGCGGTTGCCTTAGCCGGGATTAAGTACCGGCGGGCGGATTGTGACAGGAATGAGTTACCATAGTATAATTCTCTTTTTTGTTTTTTGCCATTGGGCAAGCTGTATTCCAACGCATATAAACCCGGAGCAGCCGGAATGGATTGTATTGCCTGCTTCAAAGCAAATAATTTCAGCGGTCCCCTGTTGGCCGAAGCCGCCACCAACCACTGTCCGCCTGCACTGGATAAACTCACCAATGATTTGCCATTACCGGGCATATAAAATCCGCTTTCCAGTATGGTAGCGGGTTCAAAATGACCATCCCCTTTACCCAGCAACAATAAACCATTCAATGCATCATAGCGGCCCACAGATACTTCTGTGCCATAATCATTACCGTTGATCAGTATATCCAGGTTACCATCCCGGTTCAGGTCTTCCACCACCATGCCATTGAGTACCGATACCTGTGCCGCATCCGGTAAGGGTTGCATGCTGAAGCGGCCCTTTCCATCATTCAGCAGCAACACACTGTTGAACTGATTGGCTTTTAGCTCCATAGCATCTTTTAACTGCTCGGGTGAAAACATATCAGACTTGCCGGCCCTGGCATAAGTTTTATAATTCTGGAATTTGGTCCGCATACTGATCATTTGTTTCACAATATCATCCCTGGTCTGCGCAGGGAAAAGTTTCAGCTGACCCGATTCATCGGGCAGGTACAGAAAGGGGAATGCATCGAAACTGCCATTCTTATCAAAATCCGCTGCAATCATTTCCACCGGATGCTGTTCATTGCCCCGGTAAAAAGAATTGCGCCCCAGGTTGCCTACTACATAATCCATATCCCCGTCGTTATCAAAATCCCCGGGCGCAATGGTATTCCACCAGCCCAGTTGTTGCTCCAGTCCTGTGGATACGGGTTCAAATTTCCCCGACTGATTTTTCAAAAGCGTCATGGGCATCCATTCCCCTGCCAGTAAAAGATCCACCCATCCGTCATTGTCCACATCGGTAAACACGGCATCACAGACCAGTCCTGCATTATTCAAAGATTTGGCTACTAAAGCGGTAACATCGGTAAATTGTATGCGACCGTTTTTACTGTCGTTCCGGTAAATAAAACTGGATACCGGTTTGGGATAATTCCAGGGATCAACGCGACCGGCAACAAATAAATCCAGGTCACCATCCCGGTCATAGTCCACCGCACGCACGCAGGATTTACTCACCGTATTGGCGGGTATTGCTCCGGTAAGAGGTGTAAAACCGGCTTTACCATCATTCAGGTATAAATGGTCCTGGTAAGCTGCAGTATTGTGTTCATTTTCAAATCCGCCGCTGGCCGTATACAAATCCAGGTCACCATCACCATCGGCATCAAACAATAATATGCCCACATCTTCCCAGCGTTTATTATTGATATCGGCCTCAGGTAAAATGGCTTTACTGGTAAACTTGCCGTTGGCATTTTGCAGTAACAGGGTTGGGCTGAAAGAAAAAGAACCACCAATAACCATATCATCCAGGCCATCGCCATTCAGATCCCCGGCTGCCAGGGCCGGACCATATTCAGAAAACTTATGGGGCAATAATTTCTGGATATTAAAATCCACAAAGTCTTTTTCCTGCTGCACATACTGAATACCGGCACTAGCCGTAATATCGCGCAATAAGGATTGCGTTGCCCATTGTGCCGGCGGATGTATGGCATAGAACTGATCTGCTTTCCAGTAGTTAAGCGTGAGTAAGGTATCGGCTTTTACATTGGCCATTACCTGCTTTTTGCCATCGGGCCATAATACCACCAAGGAATCCACTGCTTGCTGTGTACCCAATCCAAAATGAATGCGGTTATCTACCGAAGACAGGTAACCACGGTAAGGTGTATTTTCCCATACTTCTTTTTTACCCGCATAATAAGCCATCACAGAAGCCCCCAATCCGTTACGATTCAGTGAATCACCCTGCAAACGGATATTGAGGTAGTGATGCTGATCTGTTTTGCCTTTATTGGTATTGTTCCGGTACAAAGATGCCGGATCATTGATATTATTCACCACCAGGTCCAGGTCGCCATCATTATCCAGATCGGCATATACCGCCCCATTGGAAAAACTGGGCATGGTTAAACCCCAGTCATTCGTTACATTGCTGAAATGCAGTTGACCATTATTCCGGAAAGCATAATTATGGATTTTTACTTCGGGTATCTGTTCCAGTAATTGCTTTTTGGTAGCCACAGCATATGCCGATCCGCGGAAAGTGACAAAATCATGATCGGTAACATCACGGGGAAAACCATTGGTAATGATGATATCCCGGTTTCCGTCATTGTCAAAATCAGCCACCACCGGTGTCCAGCTCCAATCCGTTTCCGCAATACCGGCAAAAAAAGCCATTTCACTGAAAACTGGTGCCCCAACCGTATCATTGCCCAATACACGCGGCCCCTGATTAACCTGCAAGGTATTCCGCACATACTGATAGGAGTAACCAAACTGATCACTGTTCTGGTAAGTCTGGTAACTATTCGGATTCAACATCATTTTTTTCCGGTAATTGTCTTCCGGATTCATATCCAGCACCACCACATCTGCCAGCCCATCACTGTTCAGGTCTACAATATCATTACCCATGGCATTGGCAGAAGTATGTTTGAAATAATCCGACAGCCGATCCGTAAACGTGCCATTGCCGTTATTGATCCATAACAGGTCATTCGACAAATAATCGTTTGTTACATAAATATCTTTCCAGCCATCGTTATTAATATCTGCAATAGTCACTGCGTGTGCATAACCCTCCACCATAATACCCGCTTCCTTCGATACATTGGTAAATACCGGGTGTTGTTTCACCGGATCCCAGTCGTTCCGGAAGAGCTTATCGGTATTCGCGTGACTGCCATCTTTTAATATGGGTCTGAAGCGATTGGGATAATCATCTTTCACAATTTCATTATTGGCCAGGTACATATCCAGGTCACCATCATTGTCGTAATCAAAAAAAGCAGCCTGTGTACTCTGACTATTGTCATTCAGTCCGTACGCAGCGGCCATGTCAATAAAACTGGGAACGCCATTATTATCCTCCCCCTGGTTGATGTACAACATATTCTCCCGTTCGGCCGGGTTTTTCTTCAGTGTAGCGCATACATAGATATCCATCCATCCGTCATTGTTGATGTCAATCACCGCCACCCCCCTGCTCCATCTGCCCTTACCTTCCACACCGGCAGCGGCTGTAATATCTTCAAACTTGAAATTGCCTTTATTCAGGTACAGTTTATTGGGAACCAGATTTCCGGTGAAATAGATATCCACCAATCCGTCGTTATTGAAGTCGGCAATACCAACACCACCACCATTGTATACGTTTTCAAAGTCAAGGACATTAATGGAATCGTTTTCAATGATGGTATTAGCAAACTGAACACCCGATTGTTTGGCATCGACCAATGTAAACAAGGTTTCGGATCGCTTACAGGAAGCTAAAAAAAGACCAAGCGAAACAGACAATAAAGCTATTCGTAAAGAGATGTTCATAGCAGGGAATTAGCGCTATAAGTTAGTAATAATTTCAGCACAAAGCTGCCTGGTAAAAAGAAAAGGGGCAACGAAATAAATCGTCGCCCCCATTCTAATTTGCCTTAAAAAAAACCAAATCTTAATAACCGGGATTCTGTTTCAATGTACCCTTACTCAAATCTATTTGAGATTGGGGAATCGGGAAATATTCGTGCTTGCCTTTCACAAAGGTCTTTCCATTAAAATAAGTGCGCTGCGTCTTTTCTTTAGCCATGTAAGCGTTGATATCAACATCCGCCGTGCCATAACGTACCAGGTCGAAGTGGCGGTGGCCTTCCATAGCCAGTTCCAGTTTTCTTTCAAAACGAACGGCTTTACGCGCATAAGCCTGATCGGGGAATGTTACATACAGACCAATCTGATAGTTGGCAGCATTCGTACCATCAGATTTCTTTACCCATCCGGTAGGGTCTGCTGCACGGCTACGAACCTGGTTCACCAGATCCCTGGCCCTGATCAGATTATTCGCTTCTACCTCACATTCAGCAGCCCACAATAACACATCCGCAAAACGAATGATGGTATAGTTATTGGCAGTAATACCGGTTGACCAGAATGAATTATCTGTCAGGGCTCCCTGCTGTGATTTATAGTATACATTCTTTTTAGGTGCATACGGACCACCATTGTTCTGATCACGGATCCAGTCGTTACCCGGATGGTTACCCCAATCCAGATAAGGTATACCACGACGACCAACGGTCCAGTCGAGACGGGGATCCAGCGGTGCTGTTTCAATGGTGAAAGGATCGGTTGATTTCAGGCCCTGATCACTCTTCACATCCACGCTGTTCCAGGTATCCAGATAAGGTAATCCGGTAACGGGATCAACACGGAAAGAGTTAACCAGACTCTGGGAAGGCTGGTAGAAACCGCAGCAACCACCCGGACCTCCATTATAAGGGAAGTTCAGTACATCGCCCCAGCCACCGTTGTTACCACCAGAGTTATCGTTAACAGATTGCTGTACAGAGAATACGGCTTCAGCGCTGTTTTTGGTGGCAGCGTTAAAGTTCTCATCAAATTTAACCAGTGCATATTTCTTGGCAGTACCGCTGGTAACACCGTTGGTGATCACCGAATTCAACAAAGGCAATGCAGCAGTATACTTTTTCTCAAACATCAGCACTTTAGCCATATAAGCACGTGCAGCCCAGCTGTTGGCACGACCAACGGCAGATTGTGTGGGTGGCAGGTTATCAATGGCATATTGCAGATCGCCTTCAATCAGTGGATACGTGTCTTTATCATTGGCCACATTAAAGTTATTGGCCTCATAAGTAATGGTCTCATCCACAAAAGGAATATTGTTCCACATTTTCTTGGCCTCGAAATGATAGTGGGCACGGAGGAAGCGGGCTTCTGCTGCGATACGCTTTTTATCGGCATCGGAAATATCAGTCGCTTTAGCCATTACACGTAATACACTATTACAACGCTGGATGGCATCGTACAGTGCTCTCCACTTTACATTGAAATAACCATTGGCTGCAGTAGCGGTATAGGTTTCAATGGGTACAATATCGGGCTGGTCACCGGGGTCAGATCCCTTATAGGCATCATCACTGGCAACACCACCATATACCCAGTTGGAAGCCGCACTCTCCCAGCCACCGGCAGCACCACCATAG
>JAACZQ010000078.1 GCA_009996675.1 Chitinophagaceae bacterium | reverse complement strand
TTTCATTGGTGGTGAGATCAATAGCATGATCCAGTTCCTCCAGACTGTAAGCACTGCCCGATTTACTGGCCAGTTTTCTTTCAATGATATCGGAATATTTCACCAGCCCCTTACTCAGTCCCGCAAATACATAAGAAACCGATTGCACAATAACGCCGAAATCCTTGGCAAAACGGATATTGTTCTGTGTGGCCAGCACTTTGGGCATTACTTCACCAAAGAGCACCAGTAAAAATGAAACAGCTACAACTTTGATCACAAATTCCAGCCATACTGCATTGAACTGTTCAAAATTGAAGAGGTCATCAATGAGCAGGTTCGAAATGATGATGATGGATATATTGATAAAACTATTGGCAATGAGTAGTGAGGCCAGTAAGGTCTTGGGTTGTTCCAACAGGTCTACTATTCTTTTATAAGCAGGCTGCTGTTTGGATTTAAGTACATTGATGTCTTTGTAGGTAAGTGAGAAAAAAGCCACTTCTGACCCCGACAATATAAAAGACAGGAAGAGCAGCAGCAACAGAATCAATACCAGTACGGTGGTACCTTGTGGTTGTATGGCAGAGAGTAAACTGGGACTCAGTAAAAGCTGTGATACCGTGTGGTGATCCAATGCTGTTGGTTTTAGTGAACAATGGGGGGATGACGATCCCGGTTGCAAAAATATAGTTTAGGCCAATCAGAAAGGCAGTGTATCACCAGGATCTGATAAAGGTGGAATATCGTCTCCTGTATACCCTTCCAATCCCTCACCATGGGCTCCATGTGCATGACCGTCGCCACGTTTATCCAGCATGATGAGATTATCGCCCACCACTTCGGTAGCAAATTTTTTATTGCCGTCTTTGTCCTCCCAGCTGCGGGTGCGCAAACGGCCCTCTACATAAATCAGGCTTCCCTTGTGCAGGTATTTCTGTGCCAGTTCGGCTAACCCACGCCAGAGCACAACCGTGTGCCATTCTGTTTGGGATATCAGTTTTCCCGATCTGTCCTTATAGGTTTCGGTGGTAGCCAGCGGAAATTTGGCAACGCCGATATTGCCTTCCAGATGCTGTACATCGGGGTCTTTGCCCAGGTTTCCGATCAGCATCACTCTATTAACACCTCTCATACGATTGATTTTAGATTCGCCTCGGATTTATTCCTCTTAAAAATACTTTTTTTTAGCAACAGTCCAAAGGACTCTTTCGGAGATTACACAGATATTCACAGAATTTTGGGCTGCTGCGGATGTGGTATTTACCTGGTTCAATAATTATACCGGGTTTTCCTGAAGGTATTGGTTGATGAGGCGGGGGAAAGCCAGTTCGGACAGTGCTTCCTTACGTACCCAGTTTTCGCTGCGCAATACCGGGGGCAGGGTTTTCAGGCCAATACGGATGAAATGGGCCCTGATCTGCTGGTGGGTGAGCTGCTGGCTGCGCTGGAGTGAAATGGACTGTAGCCGGAACCCGCTGATATTTAACTGTTCTTTTAATTGTTCCTGCACGGTTTCCGGATTCCATTGGGGAGCTTTTTCGGTTTCTACCAGGTAAAACTCATGTAGTTGCTGCCAGATATCCCGGCCTGTTCTTTCCCGCACCAGCACTTTTCCCCGGTATTCAAACCAGAAATAGGAGAACCAGCGTGTTTTGCGCCGCAGTGTTTTCTCTTTCACCGGTAAATGGTTCACCTGGGCATGGGCATAGGCATAACACTGTGTTTGCAGGGGGCAGCTGGCACAGGCCGGTGATGCAGGTTTACAAACCGTAGCTCCGAAATCCATAATAGCCTGGTTGTATTCACCCGGCGCAGTGGTATCCAGCAGTTCATTGGCCAGTACACCATAGTATTGTTTGGCATTGTTGCTGTCAATCGGTTCATCAATACCCAGGAAGCGCGACAGCACCCGGAACACATTGCCATCCACCACTGCATAAGGCAGGTTATAGGCAAAAGAGGCAATAGCGGCGGCGGTATACGGTCCCACCCCTTTCAAAGCCAGCAGGTCTTCATAGCGCCTGGGAAATATTCCCTGCAGTTCCCGGGTGATATAACGTGCGGTGAAGAGCAGGTTGCGGCAGCGGTTATAATAACCCAACCCTTCCCAGCATTTGAAAACTTCCTTATCCGGTGCGGCAGCCAGTGCCTGTATGGTGGGGTAATTTTGTATAAACCGTTCATAATAAGCCCATCCCTGTTCTACGCGGGTCTGCTGTAAAATCACTTCACTGAGCCAGATTTTATAAGGATCCTGCTCACCTTTCCAGGGCATTTGACGGTTATTCTCCTGCCGGTGCCAGCGCATGAGCAGGGGGGTAAATTGCGGATGCATGAATTCAAACTTATTGCAAATCAATCATTTAGAAGAAAAAAATTAGGCTTCCCGGCCCCAAACCGGCCATCCTGCGCGCGACCTGGTTTTATATTTTATGAACCGTTTATCAATCAATCAATAACGCCTATAAATTTTACACAATCTTTCTTGCAAATCCCATTTTTTTTGACTTATTTTATAACATCTATTCAAAACATCTTATACTAATATCCCGATTCCAATGAGAAAGTCAGACCTCATCACCCAGATTTCCGATAAAACCGGTATACCGAAAGTGGATGTACTGGTTACGCTTGAAACCATGTTCAAAGAGGTTAAAGAAAGTCTTTCCAACGGTCAGAATATCTATATCCGTGGGTTTGGCAGCTTTATTACCAAGAAACGTGCTGCCAAGATCGGGCGTAATATCAAGAAAAATATTGCTGTGGAAATTCCGGAGCATTATATCCCTGCATTCAAGCCTGCCAAAGAATTTGTAAGCGATGTGAAAAACAAACGTAAGTCGGGGTAACTTCGCAGAAATTCCCGATTCGTGAAAAGACAGCAAGTTTTACTCGTAAGCATTTCCCTCGTTTTATTAATAGTCCTGTACTTTTTTAGTCCCACTGTGCCCGCAGCCAAGCGTAATGCCGCTGTTGCAGCCACACCTGCCGGTCAGTCCATCCGGTTTGAGGACCTCCTGATAAAAGCCAAGCAAACCATTAGTCCGGAGCAGGTAATTCGCATCGGAGCCCTTGAGAATGCGGTAGTTAGGGGTGATGTGAAGGATCAGCAGATACATGTTTATCACCAGCTGGCCCGCTTCTGGTCTGACTCTGCGCGGGTCTTCGAACCCTATGCCTGGTATACCGCGCAGGCCGCCAAGTTGGAAAATTCTGAAAAAAGCCTCACCTTTGCCGCCCATCTGTTTCTGGATAATCTGGTAACAGAGCGGGAACCGGCGATGCAAAACTGGCTTGCCAGCAATGCAAAAGATCTTTTTGAGAAAGCGTTAGTACTGAACCCTGCCAATGATTCGAGCAAGATTGGCCTGGGGGCCTGTTATATTTTCGGCAACCTGTCCGACAATCCCATGCAGGGCATTATGCCCATCCGGGAGATTGTAGAGAAGAACCCCGACAATATGTATGGCCAGATGGTATTGGCATTGGGTGGAAAGAAAAGTGGTCAGTATGATAAAGCCATTGAGCGCTTCCTGATCATTCTGAAGAAGGAGCCCAATAACCTGGAAGCCATTTTCAACCTGGCCGAATGTTATGATATCCATAACGAGAAAGCCGATGCCATTAAATGGTATGAAATAGCTAAAGAGAAGATTAAAGTCCCGGAGGCACAGGAAGCACTGGCCAAACGGATCGCCGAATTGAAGAAGTGATACAATTTATTATTTAACAGTATAAAATTACTTTGAGTTATGCCTTGCGGTAAGAAGAGAAAGCGTCATAAGATTGCCACACACAAACGTAAAAAACGCCTCAGAAAAAACCGTCATAAGAAGAAGAACAAATAATTTGTTCGCTTCGAACTGACCATCATATCCAATGCATCCCGCGCTGTGGTTAGCCGGGATGCATTGAACTTATCTGGATACAGCCCTTACCTTCCAATTTGCAACTTTTACCTCTTCCTTCCTTCCGGGCTGTTGTTGCAGATGTTGTTGATGTTGTCTGGCCGCTACCGGCATGTGATTTTGTATTTAAAAGTTGCTGATTTGTGAACAAAGAACTTATTATCAATGCAGCCCCTACCGGCGTGGAAATAGCCCTGCTGGAGGATAAAAAACTGGTGGAGCTGCATAATGAAAAAACCGATGCCAATTTTGCCGTTGGTGATCTGTACCTGGGGAAAGTGAAGAAACTGATACCCGGACTGAATGCGGCTTTTGTGGATGTGGGGTTTGAAAAAGATGCTTTCCTGCATTATACCGACCTGAGTCCCTATGCCCGCTCCATCATTAAATTCACCCAGCTGGCCATGACCGATAAGGGTGAACAGCCTTTTGATTTTGCCAAATTCCAGAATGAACCCGAGATTGTAAAAACAGGCAAGATCAATGAGGTACTCAATGGCAAACCGCATGTACTGGTTCAGATCCTGAAAGAACCCATTGCTGCCAAAGGACCACGCCTCAGTTGTGAGCTTTCCTTACCCGGCAGATTTGTGGTGGTTACCCCTTTCAACGAAATTGTAGCCGTCTCCAAAAAAATTCATTCCTCCGAAGAGCGTAAGCGCCTGCATAAAATTGTAGAAGCCATTCGCCCGAAGAATTTTGGTGTGATTGTGCGTACTGCTGCCGAAGGCAAGAGTACCGCCGAGTTGCACCAGGATATGCTGGCGCTGGTAGAGACCTGGAAACATATACAGGCCAACCTCAAGAATGCCGTTGCACCCGTACGCATCATGAGCGAGGAAACCAAAACCACCAGCATACTGCGCGACTTGCTGAACCCCGATTTCAACCGGGTGGTGGTGAATGACAAGAACCTGTTTCAGGATACCCAACAATACCTCCAGCGTATTGCGCCGGATAAAATGGATATTGTCTCCTACTACCACAACGGACTGCCCATCTTCGATCATTTCGGTGTAACCAAACAGGTAAAATCCTCTTTCGGAAAAACCGTGAACCTGGCCAGTGGTGCTTACCTGATTATTGAACATACCGAAGCCCTGCACGTTATTGATGTGAACAGCGGCTACAAAAGCGTAAGCAATAACCAGGAAGAAAATGCTTTACAAACCAACCTGGAAGCCGCTGAAGAAATTGCCCGTCAATTACGATTGCGTGATATTGGTGGTATTATTGTGGTTGACTTCATTGACATGAAGCTGCCCGATAACAAGCGCAAAGTGCAGGAAGCCATTGAGCAGTTCATGAAACCGGATCGTGCCAAACATTCGGTATTGCCCATATCCAAATTCGGATTACTGCAGATCACGCGCCAGCGTATGCGTCCGGAAGTGAATATCAATACCGCTGAAGTTTGTCCCTCTTGTAACGGCACCGGAAAAATTACATCCACCCTTTTACTGGAGGATGAGATTGAAAAGAAAATATACTACCTGGTTACCCATTCACACAAGAATCTGACCCTGGTGGTACATCCCATCGTATACGCTTATCTCACCAAGGGCTTTTTCAGCTCCATCATTAAAAAATGGAAATCGAAACACAAAGTCAAGATCAAAGCCCAGCCCAATACCAATTACCACATCACAGAATTCCGGTTCTTTGATGAACGGGATGAGGAAATCAAGTTTTAAAAAAAGCAGAACGAATGTTCTGCTTTTTTTTTGTGCGTAACACATCTCCACTCACTATACACAACCACAAACCAAACACCAAACACCAAACACCACAAACCAAACACCTACTCCCTATCCCTGTTTCCAGAAGTATAAATCAGTATATACTGAATTAAGGTAGCTACCGAGGCAAGGGCGGCAACCAGGTAGGTCATGGCAGCCCAATGCAGAGCATCTTTGGCACCATCGTGCTCCCGGGGGTTGAGGATATTGCGGTTGTTTAACCAGGCCAGGGCGCGGTTACTCGCATCAAACTCTACCGGCAAGGTAATCACCGAAAACAGTGTGGTCAGGGCAAAAAGAATGATCCCACCCAGTAATAAGGCCGGGAAAGTATTAACGAGTAAAATACCCGCCAGTAATACCCACTGAACAATGGAACTGCTGAACTGCACAAAAGGCACCAGCTTACTACGCATGGTCAGCCATCGGTAGGCAGTAGCATGCTGTACAGCGTGACCACATTCATGGGCCGCCACCGCCGCAGCGGCAATACTGGCCCCGCCATATACTTCCGGACTCAGGTTCACCGTTTTATTGGCCGGGTTGTAGTGATCGGTCAGGAATCCATCAACAGATATAACTTTAACATCATATATAGCATTGTCGCGCAGCATTTGCTCGGCTACCTCCTTACCGGTCATGCCGGCAGCCATGGGGAGCTGGCTATATTGACTGAATTTGGACTTTAAACGCATGGATACCAGGAAACTGATACCCACAAAAAGCAGGGAAACCAGCATGATTGAACTCATATCTTTTTTTCAATTATCACCGCAAATAACTCACCAGATTTACGGGCCTGACAAGCCGTACCGGATGCAGCGGAAATCTGCTGCCAAAAAGTCGATTTGACAGGGAGCAGAAAATTCATACCGCCAGATTGGCTTTTATTAGTCATTGATTAACAATACGTTAAGAGGTATAACGAATTAATTCGTAGTTTTTTGGGAGGCGTTTTAGTCAAAAATTTATTTTGCCATGTGGCCTGTTTTTGTAATTTAGTGGTAGAATTTAATGGGTTAGTAAGTAACGGGGTCAACAGCAATGTTGGCCCTTTTACATGCCCATTAGTGAAGCCATTTTCGGGCAATATTTCTTTCCCTTTTTTTGCGAGATCTGCCGCATCGGTTGCAAACAAAAAAGATGGCGAACAATCATCACTTGTTGTGCAAACGTATCATCAAACAATGCCATTCGCAGTTACCTTTACTGCATGAGTAAGATCAAGACTGCTTTTTTCTGCAGCAACTGTGGTTATGAAAGCGCGAAATGGATTGGTAAGTGTCCGTCCTGCGGCGAATGGAATCGTTTTACCGAAGAAGTACTGGATAAAGGTGGTGCCAAAGAAACGGGTTGGCAGGATTACCATGGCGATAAGCGAACAGCAAAAACAGTTGCGCTGACTGATGTAACCGTAACCGCGGAAAAAAGAATCATCACCAGCGATCCCGAACTCAATCGTGTGCTGGGTGGTGGCATTGTAGCGGGCAGTATTGTATTGGTAGCCGGTGAACCGGGTATTGGTAAGAGTACGCTCTTCCTGCAAAACGGTTTGCAATTGCAGGACAGGGTAGTACTGTATATCAGTGGGGAAGAGAGTGAACAACAAATTAAAATGCGTGCCGACCGCTTACGCATTCCCAATGATCATTTTTACCTGCTCACCGAAACAGCTACACAAACCATTTTCCAGGAGATCAAAAAACTAAAACCACAACTGGTCATAGTAGACTCCATTCAAACCTTACAATCCAATCTCATCGACTCCTCTGCCGGCAGTGTATCGCAGATCCGCGAGTGTGCCGCAGAGTTCCAGCGTTTTGCCAAAGACACGGGTACACCCGTATTCCTCATTGGGCATATCACCAAAGACGGTGCCATTGCGGGTCCCAAAATACTGGAACATATGGTGGATACGGTGTTACAGTTTGAAGGCGATCGCCATTATGCTTACCGCATTTTACGCACACTGAAGAACCGCTTTGGCAGTACTTCGGAACTGGGTATTTATGAAATGACAGGCGAGGGCATGCGTGTGGTAGCCAATCCTTCGGAGATTCTTATTGCCCAGCGCGAAGAACAACTCAGTGGCAGTGCCATTGCTGCCACACTGGAAGGTATGCGCCCATTATTGGTAGAAGTGCAGGCGTTGGTGACCCAGAGTGTTTATGGCACACCACAACGAACCGTTACGGGTTTCGATCTGCGACGCTTACAACTCTTGCTCGCTGTGCTGGAAAAAAGAGGCGGTTTTGCGTTTGGTATGAAAGATGTGTTTGTCAACATAGCAGGCGGACTCAAAGCCGAAGATCCATCCATGGACCTGGCAGTGATCTGCGCACTGCTCTCTTCTTTTGAAGACATACCCCTGCCAGCCCATACCTGTTTTGCCGGTGAAGTGGGACTGAATGGCGAGATACGTGCCGTGAACCGCATCGAACAACGGATTGCTGAAGCAGAAAAACTGGGCTTCGAAAAAATCATTGTTTCCACCTACAACAAAAAAAGCTTCAACCCCAAAGCCTTCTCCATACAGGTAATAGCACTGGGAAGGGTGGATGAAGTATACCGGGAGCTATTCGGGGGGTGAGGAGTGAATAGTGAGTGGTCAGTAGTGAGTAGTGAGTAAAATGTTGTCTTAACCTCGAACTTCCAACTAAAAACCCCAAACTAAAAACCCCAAACCAAAAACCAAAAACCGTATATCCCGCAATCCCCTCCCTCCTACCTTGTATACATGATACAAGATTATTGGCAGGCATTCCGGCGATTCTTGTTCCCGCATTATTGCTGGTGCTGCGGAGCAGATCACATAAGTGATGAGCAACTTTTATGTGGCATTTGCCTGCAACAGTTACCGGCAACGGGCTTTCTGGATATTCCGGAGAATCCGGTGGAAAGGGTGTTTTATGGCCGGCTCCGGTTGCAGCAGGCTGGTGCTTTGTATTATTATACCCCTGCCGGTCCGGTTCACGATCTAATTACTGCCGTCAAGTACCGCCGCAACCCGCAGGCGGGTTTATTCCTGGGTTGTCTGCTGGGCCATGCATTGAAGCACAGCAACCGGTTCCACGACCTCGACCTGCTGGTTCCCCTGCCCCTGAATGCCCGCAAAGAAAAGCAGCGCGGTTATAACCAGGCCACCCTGATCTGTAAGGGTATCAGTCAGGTACTGGGTATCCCCCTTAGAGAAAAAGCGGTTAGCCGGGTACAGTTCACCGGTTCCCAGACCCGGCATAACCGCCTGGCCCGCTGGCAGAATATGGAAAATGTTTTTCGGGTAAATGATGCGGCGCTGGTGAGCAACAAACATGTACTTTTGGTAGACGATGTTATTACCACCGGTGCAACCATGGAAGCCTGCGGCGCCGTTTTACTGGAAGTACCAGGCCTTCGGCTGAGTATTGTTTCGGTGGCTTTTACCGGATAAATATAAGCGCCAGGCAACCCAAACAATTTGCCGGCACGTATGTTAAGATTCAAAAACAATTCAATCATGAAATACCTCTTATCCGTTCTTACCGTTGCCCTGCTTACGGCATTTACCGTAGCCGATGGCCCCAAAAGCATTCATAGTTTTAAAGTAAAAAGCATCGATGGCAAAACCATTAACTTCGCCAGTTTCAAGGGGAAGAAAATACTGGTGGTTAATACTGCCTCCAAATGCGGTTATACCCCCCAGTATGAAGCACTGCAGAAAGTGTACGATGAATACAAAGAAAAGTTGGTGATTGTAGGATTTCCCGCCAATAATTTCGGCTCACAGGAACCCGGCACCGATGAAGAAATCGTTAGCTTCTGTAAGAAAAATTACGGTGTTTCTTTCCCCATGGCCAGTAAGATCAGTGTGAAAGGTGATGATATAGCACCCATTTACAAATGGCTGACCAATAAAAGCGAAAACGGTGTGATGGATGTTAATGTTGCCTGGAACTTCGGCAAATTCCTGCTGGATGAAAATGGTAAACTGATCCAGTATTTCCCCAGTAAGGTAACACCCAACAGCGAAGAAATTCTGAGATACGTGAAATAGTCATACCGCTTTTCAACAAATCATACAGACGCCACTCGGCGTCTTTTTTTATTGCCCCAACATCCCTTACTTTCGTTCCTTACGCATTACCGCTGATATGTTGTTTAGTGAAGTCATAGGTCAGGCCCCGGTGAAACAGCACCTGGTGGAAATGGTTCAGCAGGACCGTTTGAGCCATGCTTTGCTGTTCCTGGGCAAGGAAGGCAGTGGCGCCCTGCCCCTGGCACTGGCTTTTGCCCAGCTGGTCATTGCACAGCCCGCCAATGCTGAGCCCGTGGCCGATCTTTTTGGCGGCATGACACCCATGGATGCGGGCCCTTCTTTTGTGGGTCCGGATGCAATAGTCAACCAGCCCGGTTTTGCACGCGCCAGTCAGTTAATGCACCCCGACCTCCATTTCTCCTATCCGGTGATCCCGCGTAAGAGTGGTGATAAGCCCATCAGCACCGATTATATCAGTGAGTGGCGGGAATTCATAGGCTTGTACCCCTATGGTAATGTGTACGACTGGCTGCAGTTTATTGGTGCAGAAAACAAGCAGGGTAATATTACGGCCGATGAGTGCAATGATATCATCCATAAGCTGAGCCTGAAAAGTTTTGAAAGCACTTACAAAGTACTGGTGCTTTGGATGCCCGAATACCTGGGTAAAGAAGGCAATAAACTCCTCAAACTGATTGAAGAGCCACCGGCCAATACCCTTTTCATACTGGTAGCGGAGAACGATGAACAGATACTGCCGACTATATTAAGTCGCTGTCAGTTGGTGAAAATACCCCTGCTGGAAGACACTGAAGTGGAGCAGGCCCTGGTTGCCCGGGCCAAAGTAGCGCCGGATACAGCCCGTCAGATTGCCGGTATCGCCGAAGGCAATTACCGGGAGGCTTTGCAATTGCTACAGCATGCCGATGAGGACTGGCAGAGCCTGTTGCGGGAATGGCTGAATGCCGCCCTCCGGGGTGGGCCTATTGCCCAGGTGAAGTTTACCGAAGAGGTAAGCAAACTGGGCCGGGAGAAGCAAAAGCAGTTTTTACGGTATTTCAACCACCTGCTGGAACTGAGTATCCGTATACGGGTACTGGGAGCCGAACAGGTAGCCGCGGGTGAACAGGAGCGTGATTTTGCCCTCAGGCTCAATAAAATAGCTTCCGTAAGCCAACAACAGGCCATTATTGAGGAAATGGACCGGGCCGCTTACTATATTGAACGGAATGCCAACCCCAAAATGCTTTTCCAGGCACTTACCCTGAAACTCTACCACATCATTCAGAACAAAACCTTAATTTTGAACGGATAGTTCCGCCTGAGGCGGACCAGTGGGGGAGTAATCGTGGGGCAACACAGTACCAAGCTTAAACTATACATAAAGCTTATCATGCCAGGTTTAACCGCTTTCATATCGTCGTGAACAACTGTTCCATCTGGATCGGGACGTTGAAGTGAGTGACACAACCGAAGCCACATAGTAGTACTGTAGCCTGCCACACAATAATCCTTCCTGCACGGAGTTATTAACCAGATTAAGCAAACAGATTATGGGATGTGGATCTTGCGGCACGGGTAAACCGAATGGATGTAAAAGTAATGGCGGTTGCAGCACAGGTGGTTGTAACCGTATGAATGTGCATGACTGGCTGCGCAATCTTCCTTTCAACGATCCGGAGAGTTCCTGCAAAGTGGTGGAAGTGAGCTTCAAACAAGGCAGCCGCAAAGAATTTTACCGGAACCCTACCCTGCAATATTTTGAGAAAGGCGAATATGTGACCCTGGAAGGGGTGAGTGGATTTGATGTGGGCGAAGTGAGCCTGACCGGGGAACTGGTTCGTTTACAAATGAAGAAAAAGGGGGTTGATGAATTCAATCCCGAGATGAAGAAAATACTGCGCAAAAGCACAGAGCGGGATATTGAAAGTTTCCAGATCAGCAAAAGCCGGGAAAAAGAAATGCTGGCCCGCAGCCGCGCCATGGCCCGCCAGCTGAACCTGCAAATGAAACTGAGTGAAGTAGATATTCAGGCCGATGGCAAAAAAGCTACTTTCTTTTATACCGCTGATGACCGGGTTGACTTCCGCGAACTGATTAAACTTTATGCCGGTGACTTTAAGGTAAAAGTAGAAATGCGCCAGATCGGTATCCGCCAGGAAGCTGCCAAGGTAGGTGGTATTGGCAGCTGCGGCCGCGAACTCTGCTGCAGTACCTGGTTACAGGATTTTAAAAGCGTGAACACCACCGCTGCCCGTTACCAGAACCTCTCCATCAACCAAACCAAATTAAGTGGTCAGTGTGGCCGTTTGAAATGCTGCCTGAACTACGAACTGGATACCTATCTCGATGCCTTACAGCATTTCCCCGACTATGCCGATTCACTGGATACGGTTATGGGTACAGCCCACCTCATCAAGAAAGATATTTTCAAAAACCTGATGTGGTATATACTGCCCAACAATACCAAACATTATCCCCTCACCATTCAGCGCGTGAAAGAAATCAAACGCCTGAACCAGCAGGGACAGAAAGTAGATGAACTACAGGCCGTAGAAGTAACCAGCAGCAAACCCAAAGAAGTTGAACCGGCATTTGTGGATGTTGTGGGCCAGATCAGCCTGCGCAGCCTGGAGCGTAACGATAAACGCCGACGCGATCAACAAAAAAGCAATAATCGCCAACAAGGTAGCGGCGGTCAGCAACAGCGCCGTCCCGATAACCGCAACCAACAGGGTGGTAACCGCCAGCAAGAGCATAAAGGCAACCAGCCACAACAAGGCCAGGGCCAGCAGGGGCAACAACAACGCCGCCCCGATAACCGTGGTGGGCAGCAACAGCGCCGTCCCGATAACCGCAACCGTCCACAGGGAGGCGGTGGTCAGAACAGACCGCCACAACCAGGTGGCCAGGGACAGGGACCCAAACCAAACAACTAATATCAAAAGCCGCACCAGTTGAACGATGCGGCTTTTTTATGTCAGAGCTCAGATGGTGGATCTTTGATTTTTTGATCTTTGATTTTTTGATTGAGGATGGTGAGCAATGAGTATAGTTGTAGCAGCATGAGGCAGACAGGCGCTTTCGCATTGCACCCTACGCAGGATTCATACCTCGCGGTTTTTACTCACTACTGACTATTCACTACTCACTATTCAACAAGAGCATTCGTACCAACAATTCACACACCAGGCCTAATTCAGCTTCTCCATTTCCGCGGCTGTAAACTCCATCAGGGTTTTAATATAGGCGGGGGAGAGATCAAATTTCAGTCCGGCTGCCCCATATAATTCCGGCAGCGTACGCGTACCACCCAGGGAGAGGGCTTTTACATAATTATCCAGTGCCTGTTTGGGGTTCTGCTGGTATTGCATCCATAAGCCGATAGCGCCCAGTTGTGCAATGCCATATTCAATATAATAAAATGGCACTTCAAACAAATGCAACTGGCGCTGCCAGCCAATCTGGCGATACCTATCCAGTCCGGTATAATCAATGCTGTTGGTAGAAAATTCTTCCAGTATCTCCATCCAGCGGGTTGTACGTTCCGCTACCGTATGCATGGGATTTTCGTATACCCAGTGCTGGAATTTATCGATGATGGCAATCCAGGGGAAAATGGTAATGGTACGCTCCAACTGGTGTTCCTTGGCGCGGGTGAGATCGGCTTCATTATCAAAGAATGCCTGCCAGTGATTCATGGTAAATAATTCCATACTCATGCTGGCTACTTCCGCAATCTCCATGGGATATTCCTTGAAAGCGCTGAGCTCCAGGTTATGCGCCAGGAAGGAATGTACGGCGTGTCCGCCCTCATGCACCATAGTGGTAACATCGCTCATTTGTCCGGCTGCATTCATAAAAATAAACGGCGCACCACTTTCAGTTAGCGGACAGTTATATCCGCCGGGTGCTTTGCCTTTGCGGCTTTCGAGATCAAAATGACCCAGCTCCTGCATCTTACGCAAACAGTTGGCAAAGAAGGGATCGAGCTGTTCAAAGCAGGCAACCGATTTTTCGTAAAGATCTTTCCCGTCGGTAAAGGGTTTCAATGGCTGAACGCCTTCGGGCTCTGCCTCGGTATCCCAGGGACGCAGGGTATCCAGACCCAGTTTGACTTTTTTCTTCGCGTATATTTTTTCAATCAGGGGTAATACATGCAGTTTTACCGCTTCATGAAACTGGTAACAGTCTTCTTTGGTATAATCAAACCTGCCCAGTTCTGCGAACTTATAATCGCGGTAATTCTCAAATCCGGCATTCTGTGCCACCTGGTGTCGTTTCTGCACCAGCTGGGTATAGAGGTTATGCATGGCTTCCTGATCCTGCAGGCGGCGGTCCTGTATTTTGCGGTAGACTTCTTCACGCAGGTTGCGGTCGTGACTCTCCAGAAATTTAGCTGCCTGTTGCAGGGTATATTCCTGGTCGTTAACCGTTACCGTCATTTTACCCGCAATAGCGCCATACTGTTGCTGCATCACGCTCAGTTCAGCCTGTAAGGGAATATTGGCTTCGCGGAAGAGATCGATATTCTTCTTCACGGAACGCAGGTAAGTAAAATATTTCTGCTGGTCCAGTTCCTGTACAAAGGGACAGTTCAGAAGTTTTTTATTCAGGAGATCGGCATAGGGCTGCAGTTTGGGCTGTATTTCCATGCAGAAGTAGGTGAATGCTTCTTCCAGTTTCGGGTCGGTGGTATCGCAGGTCATGCGTATCTGTCGCCAGCAGGCATCTTCACTCACCACAGCTTCCACTTCACTCATATCCCGTAACCATTGTTCCAGATCGGCCCGGCTGTTCAGGGGCTGATCGAGCAGGGTTTTAAAGTAAGGTTCCAGGGATTCCCAGGTAGTTACCGTAAAATCCTTCGGAATAAAATGTCTTTCCAGTTTTTGTATATCTGCGCTTAAGGTCATAACACAATTATTTCGGCAAAATTAACGGTAAATGCGCTGGTGGCAGCTTTTTGTTAGATTCGCCGGGTCGATTATTGTATTTTTGCAGGCTTAGCATAGGAGGTTTTACCGTGACGGATATCATTCAGTTATTACCCGATAATATTGCCAACCAGATCGCAGCCGGTGAAGTGATTCAGCGGCCTGCCAGCGCTGTTAAGGAGCTGCTGGAGAATGCCGTGGATGCGGGTGCCACCCAGGTAAGACTGGTGATTAATGATGCCGGTAAAGCCCTGGTACAGGTTACCGATAATGGCAAAGGCATGAGTGGTACCGATGCCCGTATGGCTTTTGAACGCCATGCTACCAGTAAGATCCGCCAGATTGAAGACCTGTTCCGCATCAAAACCATGGGTTTCCGGGGTGAAGCCCTGGCTTCTGTTGCCGCCGTAGCCCAGGTGGAAATGAAAACCCGCCGTGAAGCAGATGAACTGGGCACTTATATTGAAATTGAAAACAGTGCAGTAGTCAGACAGGAAGCCTGTGCCTGCCCGGTGGGCACCACCATCAGCATGAAGAATCTTTTCTTCAATGTACCTGCCCGCCGCAATTTCCTGAAAAGCAATGCGGCTGAATTACGTCATATTATGGACGAGTTCATTCGTGTGGCCATGGCTTTCCCCGATATCTTTTTCTCCCTCACCAGTAATGGCCAGGAAGTATTTCACCTGGAAACAGGTTCCCTGAAACAACGCATTGTACAAATACTGGGCAATAACTACAATGCCAAACTGGTGAGTGTACAGGAACAGACCGATTACATGAATATCCACGGTTTTGTGGGCAAGCCCGAAACTGCGCGTAAAACCCGTGGCGATCAGTATTTCTTTGTGAACAGCCGCTTCATCAAAAGCGCTTACCTCAACCACGCCGTGAATGCCGCTTTTGAGGAAATGATTCCCAAAGACAGTTTCCCCGGTTATGTACTCTTTATTGATCTCGACCCTTCACAGGTAGACATCAACGTACACCCCACCAAACAGGAGATTAAGTTTGAAGACGAAAAAATCATTTATGCATTTGTACAGGCCGCGGTAAAACACGCACTGGCACAATTCAGCATCGCTCCCTCGCTCGATTTTTCACTGAATGCCGATATACAACAGCTCGATGCCGTAAGCAAACCTTTTACTACCGATAAAAAAGATGCAGTGGCATCTTCCAACCTGTACCAGGCTTTCACGCAGAAGAACCAGGCACATTTTATTGAAAGAACTAAGCCGGATTCACAGGAAAAAACGGAACTGAAACACTGGAAAAGCTTTTTTGAAGCACCCAATCCGGCACCCGAAGCCACGGATAAACCCATGACCATTCCGGGACTGCAAGCACGCAAATCGGGACTGGAACTGATACCGGATACTCCCTTACTGCAATTACACAACACCTATATCATCGCCTCCACCAACAGTGGTTTCATACTGGTGCATCAGCAACTGGCCCATGAACGCATCCTATACGACCGGTATAGTGTGGCGGCACACGGACAACAGATGGCTACCCAGAAAAGCCTGTTCCCGGTTACACTGGAACTACCCGCAGCCGATGCAGCTTTATTAACCGACCTGCTGGCAGACCTGCACAGCATCGGTTACCAGGTAGAACCATTCGGTAATAATAGCTTTGTCATACAAGGCATCCCCGCCGACATAACACCCGGCAATGAAAAACATGCCATTGAATTACTGATTGAACAGTTCAAACATTTCAGCAACGATATCAAATTCAGCAGAAGAGAAAAACTGGTTCGTTGCATGGCCAGGCAGCAAGCCATTAAAGCCGGACAACAACTGAGCCAGAAAGAAATGCTGACCCTGGTAGAAGAACTGTTTGACTGTGGCAGTCCCAACGTAACCCCTACCGGCAGTCCCACCTACCTGGAGTTTAAAGAGGATTACCTCGACCGGATGTTTGGGAAATAAAACCGATGGGAGATGTCTGATCTCAGATGGCAGATGTCAGAAGTTTGAATTTTTGATCTTTGATTTTTTGATTGAATATAGTGAGTAGTCAGTAGTGAGCAGTGAACACGATTTCACTTTTCACCTTTCACTCACGATTGACGCATCACGATTCACGTTTCCGTCAGAGTCACATCCAGTTTTCTTGGGACGATTCTATTTTCCATAAAGCATAATCACACAGTTCCCTGGCTGTTTGCAGGGGTATATAGGGAATAGCAACCTGTCCGCCTGCGGTTTGCAGTTGCAGGGTGGCCAATTGGTGTTTGCGTTGGTAGATGGATTGTACAACCGTAACAAACTGTACCTGTTGCCATTTCAGCAATAATTGTTCCCGCCCCCACACACCTCTTTTAATTTGTATGGCCTGATCATTTACCCAGTAGGAAAAATTACGCTGGAATAAAAAACTGGTACTGATAAAATAGGGCAGCCAGAGCAAAGCCAGTAAACCATACATACCCAACCATGCATACAAGCCCAGTGTAAGCAACAGCGTAACCGGTATACCAATTAAGATGGTTCTGCGCTGGTAATAAGCGGGCAGGATGCCATAAGCTTCCCCATCGGAAGGCAGGGCCGGCTGGTAGTACGGTAAGATTGCCGACAGCTGTGTGGCTGCTGTGATGGGAATCAGGATGCGCTGTCTTTTACTCACTTCATCTTCACCGGTAATGCGCAATTGCAGTTGAAATAGTCCCAGTAATCGTCGCAGAAAATTGGCCCGCCAGCTTACCAATTGTATTTTCCGGAAAGGAATCATTTTATGCCGCATTTCAATCAGTCCCCAATGCAGGTTCAGGCCTCCTTGTTTAGCCGTCATGGTAAACCGGAAAAAGCGCAAAGTAGTTCTGATATAGGAAGCAATGACCGAAACAATCAATAAAAGCACAGTGGTGCCTATGAACAGTCGCCAGCTGAACTGAATGGTTTCTTCATAATCGGCCAGCCAGCGGAACTGTTCTGTTTTCAGTACGGGTGAAACATTATCATAAAACGAAACAACCAGTGCCAGTAATAATACCAGTGTTTCAATATGATTGGCCGTAATGCTGAAACGTGCCAGGTCGCGCAGGCCCAGCTGTACCAGTTTTTTAGCCGGTTCAGGCAAAACAGCTGCCTGTTGTTCCGGTTTAACGAGGTCGGCATGGGCATGTGATAGAATCAGCTCCTTCAAAGCAAGTGCTTCGGCACGTTGCAGGGCATAAATAACAGCTTCTTCTTTTTCAGCACCGGGTGTATCAATAATAACGCGGTAGGCATTGGTGATGGTATGCCATAAAGTTTGTTCCAGGTGAACCGACTGTATACGGCTCATCGGCATACTGATGTTTTTCTTGGTGAGTATCCCCCGGCGTATCATCAATTGTCCGTTCTGTACCCAGAATTTAAAATTCAGGTAATCCAGCACAGAGCGTACCAGGATAAAAACCAGTACAGCGATTGACGAGAAGATCCAGTAGCTTGCTTTTTTGCGTTTGCTGCCCAGTAAAGCCGCCAGGAGAAAGGGCCATAAGGCACCCATCACAGCACGTGTGATCCGTACCAGTGTAATGATCAGTGCGATCAGGGGTTGGCGGCGGGGTTGATCAAATGTATTCACTGGCCTGCATGGGTTGTATCTGTTGTAAAATCCATTCCCGCAACTGTTCAGCTTCAGCCTGTGGCAATCCGTGTAAACGGATATCTCTTACTTCAGATGCGGCGGTAAAGAGACCAATACTGGCCAGACCAAATCTTCGCTCTATCGGGCCGGTCTTCAGAACACAATGCTGCAAGCGGCTATACGGTACGATATGCAGTTTGCGGAAGATCCAGCCGGTCTGGTACATGATATCTTTCTCGCGGATGGCATAGGCTTTTCGCCTGAAGGAACCCGTTCCCACCACTACGGTAAACACCAATAACAACAGGTAGGCACTGATCACCGGCAGCAAGACAATAAGCTGTAACCAATCCTGATTGAAATAAAACAACACACATAGCACCAACAGTAAGAGTGTAAAGAGCATGAACCAGACAATCCTTAACACTTTTAAATAGCTCGGATGAATGGGTTTCAAAGCCAGTTCGCCCGACTGTGGCAGGCTGGCGGGGTCTATGGAAATATTGGTGAATGCCATAGGCTATTAATTATTGTTGTACAGCTGCTCCAGGAACTGCTCTACTGCTTTGCGTACCGTGAGTGCCGCCGTCTGGTGATTATTCACCAGAACCGAAAATATCAATGTCTTTTGTTTTTTGGTAATCAGGTAGCCACTCAATGCCACTTGCCCGCTCAGCGTACCTGTTTTGGCAAATATTTTACCCTGCAGGTTCTTGTACAAACTACCCAGGGTACCGGTACCGCCGGTGGGTAGAATGGTGGTAATGCGGTTCCAGGCAAACTCATCTTTCATTTTACGGAGTACGGTTACAAAATCCTGTGGGGTGAACAGGTTATAGCGACTCAGTCCGCTCCCATCTACCCAGCTGGGTTTCTGCGGCAGATCGGCGAGATCGGTTTTGAGCAGGGTATCGATCATTTTACGATCATCCATATAACCCAATTGGATATTACTAACCATCAGCAGGGATTGTTCTGCAAAGAAATTATCGCTGCGGTGCATCATGGGTTTCAGCAGTGAATCGGTATGCCTTACATATACCCAGCCCGCTGTTGCCGGCGCCATTCCGGTATCCAGCTGAATGGTTTTGTTACCCAGCAAGGTACCCAGTATGGCTTTCTCAACCACCAGTGCCGCCATTCCCTCAAAACCAGTGGGGCGAAAAGGGATTTCATCCCGCCTGGCACTGCTGTCGCGGTTATTGTATACATGAAAACGGTTGGCATCCATATCACGCTGCACACGCATGCCGGTGGTGGTGATATTTTCAGCGGGTATAAATTCAGGCACGGCGGGTGTGACTTTCAGGCCTTCTTTCTTTTTTTCAAACTGAACAATATTGCCGAACATGGGCATCGCACTGCGGGCGGGCATATAGGAAGCCTGGTAATCATCCCAGGTCCAGCCCCTTCCAAAGGGTTTGAATCCTGTTTTGGGCATGAATAAGCGGATAGATGATGTGGCAGGAGACTGCATCAGTGCCACCAGTTTTTCATGGGGGAAATCGGGGTGCAGGAAGCCGGGATCACCGGTTGGATATACATTCAATTCGCTGCCATTCCAGGCTATCCGGGCACCGGCAATGCTATCTCCCAGGTATTTCATGGCAGCATAACAGGTGATTAGTTTGGTATTACTGGCCGGAACAAAATATTTATCTCCCTGGAAATTATAGATATAGCTGGCTTTTTCGGGATCGTATACACTAATGCCAATATGGGCGGTAGCCAGGTCTTTGTTCTGAAAGATGGTTTTATGGGCCTGACGGCTGATCTTTTTTTCCAGGGAACAGCTGCTGAGTACCAGCAACAAGGCAACAATGCAAAACCGGTTATTTCTCATGCAATAAATATACTACACCCGGTTGAGTAGTGAGCGCTCCCCTGCCGAGGGATTTGAAAATTTGAAAATGAGCAAATTCGGGAATGCGATGAGGATTCGCAATTACGCTAATCAAAAACTCAAACCTCAAAAAATCTGGAATCCAACATCTGACATCTGATATCTGATATCTGACATATTAGATCAGATTCGTTCCGCTGCCCGCAGCCATCTTTCCGGTATATCATTGCTGGAAGCGATCAGGTAATCGCGGTAACTGCAGGCCACGTATTTACCGTCGTGCAACTGCATCCACCAGCGACCGGTGCGTTTGCTTTGCAGAAAGACTGTTTCCACTTCGGCAAAAGCCATCGTAAACTCATTGAAAGCCGTGCGGTCGTCGAGGGGGGCTTCGGTTTTGCCCTTATTAATGCCATCCATCACATACCAGAGCATGTGTGAAATTTGTTTGGCCGTCATGCTGTGCTGGTCACGTGCCGGCACATACCCATAAATACCAATGCTGTTACAGGTATGACTCATTCCGGCATACTGCATCAGCGTACAGGCTTCCTCACCATTGAAACCATTGGGGGTAACATGATTGGAGGGTGCATGGGCGTATTGGATGGCAGCCATATCAAAACTGAATAATTCGCTGTTGCGGATGGCGGGTTCCATTTCGGAAATATCTTCCTTTACCTTACCCACACGGTAGCAATCGAACCGCAGCTTATCAATGGTTTCCAGCATCTGCGGATGCATAAAATAACTCTGGAAGCCAATATGGTTGTAATGCCGTAAATGATTGGGCATACCGGTAAACATATCCACCAGGAAATTGTCTTCCGGTAATACACTTTCCATATCCATATCAATCCGGGCATCCACACAGGCCACATCAATGATTTTTCCATCGGATGCATAAGCCTGGTATTGGGCAGTAGTAAGATCATGGGTACCTCCCAGTATCACCACTTTTTTACCGAGGCTAATCAGTTCATTCACCACCATGCGCAGGGCCGCATAACTATCCTGCATGGTAGCACCACATTTTACATTTCCCAGGTCGGCCACCTGAACAGCAGTATGCCAGTGAAATAATTTGTAGAACTCGCTGCGTATGGTATCGGGTGCATCGGTATGGGTATATTGAATACCTGCCCCACGCATTTCACCACAGCCTACCAAAACCATGTCCGCATCACTGATATCCGGGAAATCCTCATCGTATACGGCAATATGTTTACCCAGCTGGGTATCTTTAAATCCTTCATCCTGCGAAATCATGGCAATATTCACCGGTTCCAGGAAATCAATAATAGTTTCGAGCGACATGGTCTTGTATTTCAAGACAGATAACGGTTGTTTGCAGGAAAAATTGTGTAGGGGGAAGCCTGAATCCTGAGGCGTTAATTATGCGAAACAATTCACGCCTTCGTATACTTATACCCTACCCCGCGTACCGAGTGGAAGAAACGTGGGTGACGGCTGTCTTCCTCAAAATATTTGCGGAAGCTGAGGATAAAATTATCAATGGTACGGGTGGTAGGATACACATTGTAACCCCAAACCACCTGCAGTATTTTTTCGCGGGTAACCACATCACCTTCGTTCTCAATGAGAAGTTTCAGCAACATGGCTTCTTTTTTACTCAGTTCTACCTGCTGTCCATTCCAGCTGATGGCATCCTGGGCTTTGAAATCAATCCGGTTATTGCCAAACTCATATACATCACCCACAGTTTCCTTCACCTGGATCTTTTTATTCTTGTCGATCAGTTTCTCCACCCGCAGCAATAACTCTTCCAGGTTAAAGGGTTTGGTGAGGTAATCATCAGCCCCTTTTTTCAGTCCCAGCACCCGGTCGGTACTGCTGTTTTTGGCACTGAGCATGAGTATGGGGACTTCATTATTGGTAACCCGTATACTTTCTGTAACACCAATGCCGTCTATTTCGGGTAACATGATATCCAGGATAATGAGGTCGAAATATTCCTGGCTTACTTTATGCAATGCTTCCGATCCGTTGAAAGCAGAGCCTACTTCATAGCCTTCCATCTCCAGGTTCAGCTTGAGGGCTTCGTGGAGATTTTCTTCATCTTCAACCAATAAAATATTTGCTTTCGCTGCACTCATACGGTGGGTAATAACACCGCAAAAGTACTACCCTGCGGCTGATTATCTGTCACAGAAATGTTTCCTTTATGGCTGCGGACGATGCGTTTACACAGGTATAAGCCCAGTCCGGTACCTTTGGTAGTGCGGGTATTTTCATTACCCACCCGGTAAAACTTGCCGAATATTTTCTTTTTCTCTGCGTCCGGTATTCCTGCCCCCTGATCCATTACCTGTAAAAGCACTTGTTTTCCCTGCAAACCAAGGGCAACGGTAATAACTGCTTCGCGGGGAGAATATTTCATGGCATTTTCCAGCAGGTTATTCACCAGCATCTGCAACAGCAGGGGGTCTCCTTCCACATAAACAGCATCATCGGCCGGCTCTTCAATAGCCCGCTGAGGAAAGCGGTTCCGGAAATCATCGATACAACCCAGTACCAGATCGGTTATATTCAACTCCTGCCGGGTACCGTTGAAAGCCCCTGCATCCAACTGGGCGGCCAGCAGCATATTGTTGCAAAGCATGTTCAGCCGGTTGGCTTCCTGCAGGGTATTGGTGATGAGCTTCTGTTGTTTTTCTTCTTCGAGTTTTCTTTTTTGCAGTGTTTCCAGGTTCAGTCGTGTCACCGCAATCGGTGTTTTCAATTCATGGGTAACTGCCATGAGGAAATTCTGTTGCTGCTGGGCCAGTTTCAACTGACGGCGGGTTGCGCGGAATACAAATACCGCACCCAGTAATATCAGGGCCAGGAAAGTACTGCCTTCCCCAATGTACTGGGTTGTTTTGCGTTTACTGGCTTTTTCAATCTGCAGGGCCTGGTCGTAGAAAGTAGGATCATCGTGCTTCAACTCAGATAGCCGGACGCGTGTGATTTCCTGGTTTTGTTTTTCCAGGGCTATAAACCACCATAATAATGCGGCAATCATGTAAGAAAGCAGAACCCAGTAAACAATGGTTACCAATGTAAATCCTTTGATACTGCGTTGGCTCATAAGCGAACTTTTTCTACCCGTATACCTGCGCTGAGTACATAAGCCAGCGGATCTTCACGCATGGCCTGCGAGAGGGTAAATGTATAGGTACCGGCCTTGAGCTTAACCGGGGCGCGGGTAATGCGTGCACGGTGATCAAAAATATCATCCATACCGGTTCCCAGCCAGCCCTTGGCATTATCCGCTAAGGTTACATCTACCAACTGGTTACGAACGGTATCGGCGGGTGCCTGTGTGGCGATATCCAACCAGATATTATTATAGCGATACGCATCGGTATGCCGCAGCACCACGTAAATATGATAGGAAACCGTGGTATCGGCAATGGTAAAACTGAAAGCCGGTTTTTCACTGGCTTCCCACTCATGTTTCGGGAAACGCTTCGATTGCTCATAAAAATCAACCGAACCGCAGGAGAACAGCAACACCGCAAACAACAGTAAACCAACAGCGTATTTCACTCGCATAAAAGAATTATAGTACGTTCAGAACTTGTTCTTTGGCTTTTTCCAGCTCATCTTTCATCAGGATCACACATTGCTGTATCTGCGAATCATAGGCTTTGGAACCGGTGGTATTGATTTCGCGGCCGAACTCCTGGAGTATGAAGGACAGCTTTTTGCCCTTGCTGATTTCTTTTTCCTGCAATACAGCACGGAAATAATCGCAGTGATTCTTCAGTCGCACCTGCTCTTCGCTGATGTCTATTTTCTCAATGTAAAAAATCAGTTCCTGCTCCATGCGGTTGGGGTCATAATTCTCCTTACCCGCCTGCTCCTCCAGTACCCGTACCAATCCCTCTCGGATCTTGGTTCGGCGCAAAGGCTCCAGTTCGGCTACCTGGGTCTGCAGTTTTTCAATATTGCTCAGTCGCAACAGCAGATCGGCTTCCAGGGAACGGCCCTCATCAATGCGGTGGGTATTCAACTGGTGAATGGCTTCTTTGAGTACTTTCTGAAAGCCCGCCCACTCTTCATCGGTGAGCATTTCTGTAGAAGGAGTAATCACATCCGGTAATTTCAGGATGGTACTCAGCAGATCGCCCTTGGGTAATTGCAGCTCATCGGCCAGTTCAGATACCGGCTGGTAATAGGCTTTCGCCAGATCGGTATTGATGCTCACCGGTTTGGAAGCGCCGTTTTGTTTGATGGTGATGATACATTCCACACTGCCACGCATCAGCCCTTCATTGAGCATATTACGCACTTCAAATTCAAAAGGCTTCAGCAGAGCGGGGATATTCAGGCGGAGATCGAACTGTTTACCGTTCAGCGATCTGATTTCTGCCAGATAGGTTTTATCTCCCAGCGTTTGTTCGGCCCTTCCGTAGCCGGTCATGGAATACAGCATAGTGCGTTGCGTTGAAGGGTAAAAGTACTGAAAACTGTAACGCGGAAGCGATTTCGGCTTATGGATTGCTGCGAATACGAAAGAGGTAGTTGCCGGGAATAGAAAGATCCAGCATTACGGTATAAGTACCCGCTTTCGTAATTTTAATGGGATCACCCCCATAATCGGGAATATGATCGCCGGCAGGCCAATTGTCCCCGAAATTAATATCGTTGCTGTTATTGGCCCGGAAACGCAATTCACCGGCATTCAGGTTCAGGGTAGCCGACCAGATCGCCGGATTCTGCGGGTCCGGTAACATCTCCACATCCAGCTTACCCATTTGCGGTACCGCCGAACCCAGTATACCCATGCTGCTGATCTTCTGATAGGTCCAGCGATTGGTATTTGCATCGGCCCTCACCAGGTACACGCCCTTACCACCAAAAATAGATAACATACTGCCTTTTACACCGAACATGCCATCACCAATATGACCGAAAGTGATATCGGTCCATTTGGTCCCCCGGACCATCAGGAACTGGGGGTACTCATTGGTAAAATAAACATACCCCTCATATACCCGCTTAAGCGGGTCGCAAACAATCCTTGGTGCAATCAGGGTATCCCAGCTCTGGTAATTGCCGGGGAGCGACATAAAATTGGGATACGCATATTCCACCACATTACGATAGGTACTCACTTTCACCAGCATCATATCGGAATAGTATATCTCATCCCCCACCGTTTCCCTGCTGCCAGATGCATTCGATACCCCGTATTTAATGCGTACAATCACTTCCCCCTTATCACCGGGTTCCAGTACATTTTGCAGAATATCGTTGAGTTCCTTCACGGTATAACTCATGGACATACCCGAGCCGAGCTTCACTTCAATGGGGTTTGCAAACTGGTTGTTTTTTAAATCAATCTGTAATACATAATTCACAGGCACAGTTAAACGTTCATTGCCTTCAAATTTCCAGTTGATGCGCAAAGCGGTGAAATTGGCATTGGCCTGGTATAGGTCCACCGTAGAAGATGAGAGTTCTATATCCAGCTTGGGCAGATGGGTATGGGTAGCTGCGGGGATAAATGTTACTTCTTTTTTACAGTAAAAAAAAAGGTAACACAAAGAGGTATACAATCAGGAGCGCATTGTGTGGTAGTTTTTTCATCCGTTTCCGTTTTGATGTCATTGCCGGATTGATTCAGGCAAATCTTCGCCAGGGCCCATATAGACAGACCTTACGCAAAAGCGGATATTGGATAACAGTAATTGGGGGTGAATACAGGAATGAATGATTCGAAAGGTGAATAACCTATAGCTGAAGAAAATCCTTTTCGTATTCGGATGTAAAAGTAAAATAGGCAGAAAGCCTGTGAAATGCAAGTGTCCTTGATTTTTTCGTAGTAATGCAGCAGCCGGTGTAGTAAGGATACTACACAGAAAACAGTAGCAGCAAAGCTTAAGGCACTAGAAATCAATACCTACCCACTTGCGTTTGCTGCGGGCATATTTTTCGAAGTTGAATTTGTACAGCTTACCCGGACGGTGCGGCACATCCTGCTCCATTTCATTGATATCAATCAACAAATCCATGGAAGCAAATTTCTTGCGGAAATTGCGGCGGTCGAGACTAACACCAAGAATCGCTTCATACAAATTCTGTAATTCACGCAGGGAGAATTTTTCGGGCAGGAGATTAAAGCCCAACGGATGTTCCTGAATGCGTTTCTGCAACCAGCCATGACATTCATCCACAATTTCTTTGTGATCAAATGCCATTTCTTTCAGTGTATTCACACTATGCCAGTGCAAATCATTATCATGAATCTTCAGTTCATGGTGATTAATATTCAACAAGGAACAATAAGCAATGGTAATAACCCTGCCACCGGGGTGACGATGCGGATTGCCAAATGTGCGCACCTG
>JAACZQ010000077.1 GCA_009996675.1 Chitinophagaceae bacterium | reverse complement strand
GTTTCGGAGAGGTTTTGCAGGAGTTTGTCCAGTTCCTGGCTTTTTTTGTCGAGTTTTTCCAGGAGGAGTAACCCTTTTTTGGAAATGTTTACATCCACCAGCCTTTTATCGGCATTGCATACTTTCTTCTCTACCAATCCTTTTTTAAGGAGGCGTTCGACAATGCGACTGGTATCGCTCATTTTATCGAGCATACGGGAACGGATCTGCAGGGTACTTAGTGGCTGCTGACTGCCCCGCAGGATGCGCAGGATATTGTATTGCTGGGGGGTGATATCATCCGGATCCAGCATGAGTTTTATTTTTTCCTGCAACCAGTTGGCGGAGTAAATGATATTCACAGAAGCCTTCTGGTAGTCGTTCCTGAAATGCTGTTGTTGTATATCTTTTTCTATGCCCATTGTGTAAATGTACTAAAATCAGGCATTCTGCGTGGCTGAACGGTTTTTATACCGGGTATCTGTTGAATAATTACCGAAATTTACCGCGATGGCAAAAAGGAAGCGTAGAAAGATTTCACGGAAAACAGAGCGCTGGCTGTGGCTGATCCTGCTGGCTATTGGTGCGGGCTGGATTTTCTACCTGATGATCTATCGCAAATGGGAGGATGCAGCCATTGTATTACCTGGTGGAAGTGAAGAGGTCTTCGGGGTAAAAGTGCCACAGGGATATCCCATACATGGCATTGATGTAAGCAGTTACCAGGGTCAGGTTAACTGGCAGGAGCTGAAAGCCACACCGGCCGCCGATGTGAGCCTGCGTTTTGCATTCGTAAAAGCTACAGAGGGACTGAATGATACCGATAAAATGTTTGTTCAGAACTGGAATCAGCTACGTTTATCGGGTATCACCAGGGGAGCCTATCATTTTTTCCTGGCTACCAAAAGCGGCAAGCAGCAGGCATTGCAATACATCAAACAGGTAACACTCCGCTCCGGTGACTTACCGCCGGTGATTGATATTGAAAAACTGTACGGTGTTAAACCAGCGCTGATGCGTGAAAGGGTGCAGGAATTCCTGGATATGGTAGAAGATTATTATCAGGTAAAACCCATCATTTATACCTATGCCGATTTTTATGAACGTTACCTGGGCACAGCGTTTGATAAATACCCGCTTTGGGTAGCACATTATTTTGAACTCCAGCGCCCCCGCGTGGGACGCAACTGGCATTTCTGGCAATATACAGAAGGGGGTAAGGTTAATGGGGTGCGTGGTAAGGTTGACTGCAATCTGTTCAACGGTGATTCTGTCAGGTTCCGCCAAATGCTGATACGGTGAGGAAATAGCAGATCTGCGCACTGCGCTCAATTCATGGAAGTATTCAGGCAGCTGTTGGTTTTCAGAGTGCATTATCACATAACCTTGGAAAGCAGGGGCTCCGGCAAGGATTTACCCGTTTTTTTTGGAGAGCAAACTTTTCAGTATCAGTGTATTAGGCTTGCCAGAAACGCGACTAATGACTTGATGATTAGTCGGTTTTTTTATTAATATATCGTGTTTTTCACGTATCTTTTGTTTTAATTGTAACTTTGTCTTATCAATCTTTGCGATGCAGTTCACCCATAATTCTTTAACCTGTCAATCCTGCGCGCAGCGCTTTAATTCTGTGTTTTGTAAAGCGCGGGAGGAATACGTGAATGCCATCAATGAGCAAAAAATCTGTAACACGTACAAAAAAGGACAGACCCTCTTTAATGAAGGGGCATACCCTTTTGGCGTATACTGTGTGAATAATGGCAAAATCAAATTATCGCATTTGGGTGATGACGGGAAAGAGCAGATCATACGGCTGCTGAAAGCGGGCGATGTGCTGGGTTACCGTGCATTGTTAAGCGGCGACCGCTACAGTGCTTCAGCGGTGGCACTGGAAGACACACAGGTTTGTTTTATACCCAAAGAGCTTTTTGTAAACGTATTGAAGAATGATGCCGGACTGGCATTTGAAATGATGAAACTGCTGAGTGATGAACTGCACAAGGCAGAAGTGAAATTAACCCACCTTGCCCAAAAGCCTATTCGTGAGCGTTTGGCTGAAACCCTGTTGTTCATTAAGGAAACTTATGGATTTGAAGCAGATGGCATTACATTAAACGTACAATTGTCTCGCGAAGAAATTGCCAACCTGGTTGGTACGGCAACAGAATCCACCATACGCCTCTTGTCGGAATTCAAAAAAGACGGTATTGTGGAACTGGAAGGCAAGAAAATCCGCATCCTCCATACCGAGCGCCTGCTCCGTACAGCCAATCTCCAGGATTAATGTCATCCTATTCACGGAAACATGACAAAAATCATGTTCCGGGTTGAGTACTGTCATAGTTCTCCCCCGCACACACGGGTACCTTGCACTTACTAAATCAGGTACTATGTTGTCGGGTGGCGATACCCTTTTTACATCACAGGTTGCTTTGAATGCTTTATGCGACCATATTCAGGAAGCGTATCATGCACCTATTGCCCGGTCCTGTGAAGTAATTGAAACTTATTTCCATACCCATACTGAGCTGCCCGGTTTTCCGGAATCGGTGTCGGAGTTACTGCCGCTGTTATTTTCCCGTTTACAAGACGAATGCAAACACCTGATGCTGAAAGAAAGTGGTATTGTGTTTCCCTGTATCCGGCAAAAAGCCCTGCTGGGCGAAACCTGCACTGTTCCCCCGGCTGTTTTTGAAGCCATCAAAGAAACCCATCAAACCCTGATCAATCTCTTACAGAAACTGCGCCAGTTGCTGCACAATTATGTAACACAGCCCGGATGGCCTGCCGAATGGGTGGGTTGTATGCAGGAGTTTTTTGCCCTGGAAACCTCGTTTCACAGGTGGATTTACATAGCGCAAAGTCAGTTGTACCCCCGGATAATTAAACCATTGTAAAACAAAAACTATGCAACAGTCTCCCATATCTGCATCTGCTGTATCCTGTTTTCACTGTGGTGAAGATTGTGGCCAGATTCAAATACAGGCGCATGGAAAATATTTTTGTTGTGAAGGATGCCGCATGGTTTATGAATTACTGAATAGTAAAGGGCTTTGCGATTATTATTCCTTCAACCAGACGCCGGGGAATAATCAGCGTATACCTGTACGCAGCGATAAATTTCAATTCCTGGAAGATGACCCTATTCAGCGTTCCCTGATCAGTTTCCGGAACGATACACAGACACATGTGAGCTTTTACCTGCCACAGGTACATTGCAGCAGTTGTTTGTGGCTGCTGGAAAACCTGCACCGCATTAACCCTGGTGTGATGAGCAGTAAAGTGAATTTTGAAAGGAAAGAAGCAACGGTTGTTTTCGATCACCATGTTATTTCACTGCGCGCGGTTGCAGAATTACTAACCAGTATTGGTTACGAGCCTTATATCAGCTTCCATGATATGCAGAAAAAGAAGCCGGTGCAGGACCGCCGTAAAATATACCGGCTGGGTGTAGCTGGTTTTTGCTTTGCCAATATCATGTTATTGAGTTTTCCGGAATACCTGGGCATTGATATTAAAGAAGCACACCTGCTTAATTTTTTCCGCTACGTTAACCTGGGCCTCAGCCTGCCCGTATTTTTTTACAGCGCTGCTGAATTCTATACCAGTGCCTGGCAGGCCCTGCGTCACCGCTTTCTGAATATCGATGCCCCTATTGTACTGGCCATACTGGTTACTTTTTTCAGAAGCGTATACGAAGTATATACCGGTACGGGTAGCGGTTATTTTGATTCCATGACGGGTATTGTATTTTTTATGCTGGCAGGAAGGGTATTGCAGGACAGAACGCATAAGCAATTGAGTTTTGACCGGGATTATACCTCGTATTTCCCCATTGCCGTAACCCGTGTTAACGACACAGAGCAGCACAGTGTATCCCTGTCAGAGATCAAACTCAATGATACTTTATTGATTCATCACCAGGAACTCATTCCTGCTGATGGTATCCTCACCCGCGGGAAAGCACTGATTGATTACAGTTTTGTAACGGGAGAAAGTGCGCCGGTGATGAAAGAAATGGGTGAAATGGTGTATGCAGGCGGCCGTCAGATGGCCGGCAATATTGAGATACTGGTTATACGGGAAGTGGCACAGAGTTATCTCACACGTCTCTGGAACCGCGATGTTTTCAGTAAGGAGAAAGATAGTCAGACCTCTTTTGTACATGCATTGAGCCGGTGGTTTACCTGGATTGTTTTTGCTATTGCAGCCATTGCCGGAACTTATTGGATGTTACATGATGAAACACGGATGTGGAATGCCATTACTGCGGTGCTGATCATTGCCTGTCCCTGTGCCTTACTGCTGAGTAATACATTTACCAATGGCAATATCCTTCGTCAGCTCTCTGCCCGGAAGCTCTACCTGCGGAATGCAGCAGTTATTGAGAACCTGGCTGATATTGATACCATTGTCTTTGATAAAACAGGCACACTTACCACCGGTGTGAGTGAAGATGTTGTTTACGATGGCCGCCCTATTCCTGCTCCCATCCGCCGTAAAATAGCCACACTGGCAGCGCAGTCAACCCATCCGTTGAGTAAATCCATTCTCCAGTGGGCTGGGGAATCCCTGCAGGATGTATCGCTGGCATTTCGCGAAGAATCGGGTAAGGGTATTGAAGGTATGGTGGACGGCGATCTGATTGCCATGGGCTCAGCGGCTTTTATTACCGGTAAAGAAGATACACATGAAACGTTGGCGGCGGTTTACCTGTCTGTTGAAGGCAAATTCATGGGCTGTTTCCGGTTCAGGAACCATTATCGGGAAGCCATTCCCGCTTTATTGCAGGAACTGAAACAGCATTACCACCTGGTGGTACTCAGCGGCGATAACCCGGGCGAAGAAGCCAACCTGCGGCAAATGCTGGGCAGGGAGGCCGCATTATATTTCCGTCAGCAGCCAGAAGACAAACTGGATAAATTGAAGTTATTACAGGAGCAGGGACATAGCGTAATGATGATTGGCGACGGATTGAATGATTCCGGTGCTTTGAAACAGGCCGATGTGGGTATGGCACTGGCTGATAATACCAACCACTTCACACCAGCCAGTGATGCCATTATTGATGCGCAGGTCTTGCCAAAACTGTACAGGTTCATTCAACTCTGCAGGGCCAATCGTCGCATCGTCATGGCAGCATTCCTCGTTTCCATTGTATACAATATTACCGGCTTGTGGTTTGCGGTGCAGGGAAACCTGTCACCCATGATTGCCGCCATACTAATGCCCAGCAGTAGCCTGAGTATTTTACTGATCACTTATGGGTTCAGTAATATGGCATCACGGAAACTCTTACCGGAAACATGATAAAAATCAGGTTTGTGCTTGAGTAAAGTCATAGGACAGTCATAACCCCACAAATAATTTTACACCATCAATTTTCAGGTATGGGTGTGATCATGCTTCTTTTATTGGCCAGTATATCCGTAGCGGGCAGCTTTCTGGCTGCATTTATATGGAGTGTTAAATCCGGTCAGTACGACGATGAACAGTCGCCCCCCATCCGGATTTTATTTGATGACTCCGTTACTGATAAGGACTAAACCCATTGCTTTTTCCAAAAACAATTGTACATGCAGTTAGAAAAATTTTATTACGACAACAAAACGGTTAAAATGTTTGCTTATGCAACCGTGTTGTGGGGTATTGTGGGTATGCTGGCAGGTTTGCTGGCGGCGGTTCAGATTTATTTGCCCGCTGCCAACCTGGGGATGCCTATTACCACATTCGGCCGTGTAAGACCGGTTCACACCAATGCGGTGATTTTTGCTTTTGTGGGTAATGGTATTTTCATGGGGGTTTATTATTCATTGCAGCGTTTGTGTAAAGCGCGCATGTATAGTGATTTGCTGAGTAAAATTCACTTTTGGGGCTGGCAGCTGATTATTGTTTCTGCAGCTGTTACCCTGCTGGCCGGTTATACAACCGGTAAGGAATATGCCGAGCTGGAATGGCCTATTGATATTGCAATTACCCTGATATGGGTGGTGTTCGGTATCAATATGTTTGGTACCATCCTCAAACGCCGCGAAAGTCACCTCTATGTAGCCATCTGGTTCTACATTGCTACCTGGGTTACCGTAGCGATGCTGCATATTGTTAACTCATTTGAAATCCCGGTCAGTTTTCTCAAAAGCTATAGCTGGTATGCAGGTGTGCAGGATGCCCTGGTGCAATGGTGGTATGGCCATAATGCGGTGGCATTCTTCCTCACGACACCTTACCTGGGGATCATGTATTATTTTCTGCCCAAAGCTGCCAACCGGCCCGTATACAGTTACCGGCTTTCCATTATTCACTTCTGGGCACTGATCTTTATTTATATCTGGGCTGGTCCCCACCACCTGTTGTATACTGCTTTGCCCGATTGGGCGCAGAGTCTGGGTACGGTATTCAGTGTTATGCTGATTGCTCCTTCCTGGGGTGGTATGCTTAATGGTTTATTTACCCTGCGTGGGGCCTGGGATAAAGTGCGGGAAGATCCGATTCTCAAATTCATGGTGGTTGCCATTACCTGTTATGGTATGGCTACTTTTGAAGGCCCGCTGCTGAGTCTGAAAAATGTAAATGCCATTTCGCATTTTACCGACTGGACCATTGCACACGTTCACGTAGGAGCATTGGGTTGGAATGGTTTTCTCACATTCGGTATCCTGTATTGGATCATTCCTAAAATATTCAACACGCCGCTTTATTCTGTTAAGCTGGCCACTACCCATTTCTGGATCGGCACCATTGGTATTGTGCTGTACGCAATCCCCATGTACTGGGCGGGTTTTGAACAGGCTATGATGTGGAAGCAGTTTACCGAAGACGGCACCCTTCGCTTCCAATTCCTGGAAACTGTTACCAATATTATTCCCCTGTATGTTACGCGCAGTATTGGCGGTTTGTTATACCTGGTGGGTGTTTTACTCATGGGTTATAATCTGATCAGAACCATTAAAGCCGGCAGCCTGGTAGCCAATGAAGCAGCAGAGGCTGCACCACTGCCTGCAGTGCCCACCACTCATGGCAAACAATACTGGCATCGCTGGATTGAAGCACGTCCCATTCAGATGCTGGTATTCAGCCTGATTGCCGTAGCCATTGGTGGAGTGCTGGAACTGATCCCTACTTTCCTCATCAAAAGTAATGTACCCACTATAGCCGCTGTGAAGCCCTATACGCCGCTGGAATTACAGGGACGTGATATCTATGTGCGGGAAGGTTGTTATACCTGTCACTCACAAATGGTACGCCCCTTCCGCGATGAGGTAGCCCGCTATGGTGAATACAGCAAGGCTGGGGAGTTTGTATACGATCACCCATTCCAGTGGGGTAGTAAAAGAACCGGACCCGATCTCGCCCGTATTGGAGGCAAATACCCCGACAGCTGGCATTACAATCACATGCTGGAGCCACAAAGCATGAGTCCGGGTTCTATCATGCCTTCTTATCCCTGGTTGCTGGATGATGCCATTGATACAGCCAGTACACCCGCCAAGATCAGGGCTATGCAGAAATTGGGTGTGCCTTATCCGGCAGGATTTGATCAACAGGCCAATACCAATCTTATGCAGCAGGCCCGCAACATCAGCACCAATCTGAAAGCAGACAAGATAGAAACACCTGCCAATAAAGAAATCGTGGCATTGATAGCTTACCTGCAAAGGATCGGTACCGATATCAAAGCAGCACAACAACAAAACACAAGCGCTTCCACCAATAAATAAAACCAAAGGAGCAGTTATGAAATTCATTAATTACCTGGAAAAAATCACCGGTGTTGACATTTACGCGCTGAGCTCTTTTTCCATCTTCTTTACTTTCTTTCTCATCATGACGATTTGGGCATGGAAAGCAGATAAGAAATTGATTGATCAGATCAGACAGATACCTCTCGAAAACTAACTAAAGGAACAAACCATACCGTATGCAAGTACTATCCATCATACGCAGACAATACTTCAGAACCCTGGCCCTTTGCACTGCGGGGATTTTATTCCTGCCTTTTGGCCTGCTGGCTGCCGGTCCGCCCAAACCATCCACCATGTCCAATCCATTGGCCCAGGTACTGGTTGTTATTATTGTAGCACTCTTACTGGCCATTGCATTACTGGCCAATGTGGTGCTGGGTGCGGCAGATATTTATATGCAGAAAATTAAAGAGGCCCGTAAAAAATCAGGTGCTGAAAAAACCATACTACTGCTGATGTTGCTGTTGATCAGCGGATCTGCCATGGCTGCAGAAGAGCCAACTGAAACAGTAGCAGCGGTAGCCAGTACCATCGGCGGCCTGTCGCCCATAGCTTTTTATGCATTGATGTCGGTTATCGGACTGGAGCTGGTTGTACTTCTGTGGTTATTGTACCACCTGAAAAACCTGCTGGCCAATGAAGCTGCTGTAAAGGCAACAGCAACTGTGGAAGCAGCAGAACCAGCCTGGAAACGCTGGTGGTATAAAGCCAACAGCTTCAAGTCTATAAAAGAAGAGGCGGATATTGACCTCGGGCATGATTACGATGGTATCAGGGAACTGGATAACCGCTTACCACCCTGGTGGCTGTATGGTTTCTATGCCTGTATCATCTTCTCGGTTATTTATCTCTGGCGTTACCACGTATCCCATACCGCACCGTTGAGTGGCGAAGAGCTGGCCATTTCCATGGAAAAAGCAGCAGCAGCTAAAGAAGAATACCTGAAAAAAGCTGCCAATAATGTTGATGAAAATACCGTGACCTATTTAGCAGATGCCGGAGATCTGGATGCCGGTAAAAAATTATTTGTCACTTCCTGTGCAGCCTGTCATGCTGCCGATGGTGGTGGTATGGTTGGACCCAACCTTACCGATAATTACTGGTTGCATGGCGGTGGTATGGCGGACGTATTTAAGTCCATCAAATATGGCTGGCCTGAAAAAGGAATGAAGAGCTGGAAGGATGACTTCAGTCCCGGACAGATTGCCCAGATTGCCAGTTATGTAAAATCTTTAAAAGGTACCAAGCCCGCAACGCCCAAAGAAGCACAGGGTACACTTTATGAAGAGCAGGCGAAGCCAGCAGATTCTTCTGCAGCTACGCTGGCCGCGCCAAAAAAATCCATGAATCCTTAATGTGCAGCAATGAATGAGGTTAAGCATAGCAATGAACCTGTTACCGAAGCTTTCCGCGACCGGATTGCTACGGTGGATGAGTCGGGAAAGCGAAAATGGATTTATGCCTATAAGCCCAAGGGTAAATTGTACCGTTGGAGAACCATACTGAGCCTCTTTTATTTCCTGATATTTTTTGGTCTGCCGTTTATTCATATCAATGGCAGACCACTTTTCTTATTTAATATTCCCAACGCCCGCTTCATATTGTTTGGGAAAGTATTCTGGCCGCAGGATTTTTTCATCTTTGGTTTGACCATGGTCACTTTTGTATTTTTTGTGATCCTGTTTACGGCTGCATTCGGACGATTATTCTGTGGTTGGGCCTGTCCGCAAACCAATTTCATGGAAATGATGTTCCGGAAAGTGGAATACCTGATTCTGGGGGATGCTCCTGCACAAAGACAACTGAAGGCTGCTCCCTGGACAACCAAAAAAATTGTGCGGGTTTCGCTGAAACACATTGCTTTCTATTTTCTGTCTTTTGTGATTGCCAATTTTTTCCTGGCCTATATTATTGGCATCAAAGAGCTGGAAAAAATTATTACAGAGCCTGTTTCCGAACACGTGGCGGGTTTTGGTGCAATACAGGTATTCAGTGCGGTTTTTTATGCGGTATATGCTTTTTTCCGGGAACAGGCATGTACCGTTGTTTGTCCATACGGCCGCCTGCAAAGTGTTTTGCTTGACCGCAATTCCATGATTGTAGCGTACGATTACAAACGCGGTGAACCCAGGGGTAACCAGAAAAAACAAAAGGAAGCACAGCTGGGTGATTGTATTGATTGCTTCCAGTGCGTGAAAGTCTGTCCCACCGGCATTGATATTCGTAATGGTGTACAGATGGAATGTGTGGGTTGTACGGCTTGTATAGATGCCTGTAACCATATCATGGATAGTATTGGCAAGCCCCGAGGGTTAATCCGCTATGCATCTGAGAACACCATCGCCAATGGCGAGCCTTTGCGTTATACCACAAGAATGAAATTATACACGGCTTTGTGTACCCTGCTGCTGGTTATTCTTTCCGTGATTTTAATGACCCGAAAAGATGTAACTGCAACGGTGATCCGGACCGCCGGTATGCTGTACCAGGAGCGGGGGGCGGATAGTATCTCCAACCTGTACAATATTAAAATGGTGAATAAAACCACCACAGACCTTTCTTTACAGGTGGTTTTGAAAAATACAGCGGGTCGTGTGCAGATGATCGGAAAAGATCGCCTGCATATTGCGAAAGAAGGGCAGGGTGCAGGTTCATTTTTTATTGTACTGCCCAGAAAAAATATACATGACCGTAAAACGAATATTGAAGTTGCATTGATGAACGAAGACCGGCAGCTGGTTGCTACCACTACCAGTTTTCTGGGACCAATACAACACTAACCATATAAAATGAAATGCCATGAATTGGGGAAGAAAATTAATGCTGGTGTTTATAGCTTTTGCGGGGTTGATGATTTTCCTGGTCTACAAAGCCATGCATACCCATTACGACCTGGTTAGTAAAAATTATTACCAGGATGAGTTAAGGTACCAGGACAAGATCGATGGTATACGCAATGCGGCAGCGATCACGCCAGTTGCAGTAACGGAAACAGCAGGTATGTGGACGATCCAGTTCCCGGCAGAAATCAACAAAGCAGATATTCGCGGAGAAGCCTGGTTTTATGCAGTGACTGATGCATCCCGAGACGTGAAAATGACCATACAACCAGATGCAAATGGCCGGCAGCAAATACCCGCTTCTGTTTTGAAAAAAGGCAATTATACGCTGAAGTTGAGTTGGGAATCTGCCAGCAAGCATTATTACAGTGAACACCTGATCCAACAATAAATCCCTATGTCGGCAGCATTACTTTTATCAGGCATGGCACTCGGACTCGCAAGCAGTTTGCATTGCGTGGGTATGTGCGGTCCGTTGGTAATGGCTTTTCCCATGCAACTGATGCCAGATGGGAAGAAAGGAATGGGTATGTTGTTATACCACGCAGGGCGGATTGGTGTGTATGTATCACTTGGTTTGATCGCCGGCCTGGTAGGCTGGCGTTTGTCGATCGCCGGCTGGCAGCAGGCACTGGCTATTGGCATGGGCCTATTACTCTTGCTTTTTGTTTTCATCAAGCCTTTTGCGCAGCAGGCAAAATGGCCGGGCTGGTTGCAAAAGCAATTGCATGGTATCTATGCAAAGGCAGTACAGCAGCCCCGGTTAACTACCATGATATGGCTGGGGATGATCAATGGATTATTGCCCTGTGGCATGGTTTATATTGCCATGGCCGGTGCATTGGCAACCGGCAACTTACCCGAAGCCGGATTATTCATGCTTTTATTTGGCACCGGTACACTTCCTGCCCTGCTCTTATTGGGTATCTGGGGTGTAAAAGCCGGCCCCCGTTTCCGGCAAATATTTCGTCAGGCTGCCCCGGTTCTCATGGGGTTAACCGCTATTTTATTGATACTGAGGGGACTAAATCTTGGTATTCCGTATATCAGTCCTTTATTGTCCGGACGTAGTGCTGGCACGGTATCCTGTCACTGATCCTTTAACAAATCATTGTTAAACCATTGACATTTATTTCTGTCTTTACTATAGAACTTTGCAGTAGACAACGGTGGAGGAAGTATTGGAATCTTGTGTTTGACGTATCATTAACAGTTCCCTTCAAAGTTTTGGCACTGAATTTGTATTAGTAATAGTATATAAGCAATTAATCGATTTTCTCATAAGCAGTTAGTTTTGGTTGCGGCCCCGATTTCTATCGGGGCCAATTTTTTTTAGGCCTTTCTGCTGATGAAAAAAGTTTCTGCGAGGGCAAGGGCGCCCAGACTGCCTACCATATCGGATAAAATATCCGCCTCATCAAAAGACCGGAAAGGGATGAAATAGAGCTGGATAAACTCCATGCCTATCCCATAACCCATGGCCAGTAATGCTACGGTCCAATACCAGTAATGTTTGCGGCGGTTGCTCAGGGTACTTTTCCAGGCGGGTATGGAAAACAGCAGGCATAATAGACCAAACATGCCAATATGCACCATCTTATCGAAATGCGGGATTTTTTCGAATAACCAGTAACGGGGCAGGTCGTTTCCCGGCATACACAGTAATAATGCACTGATAATCAGGTAAATAATAGCGGGAATAAACAATGCTGGTTTCACAATAGCGATAGACCCTTTTAATAGGGGTTCGCAAAACTACAGGAAAGCGAAGGGGATTCTGTTGTGAATGCGTTAAAGATATCAGCCATTTACTTGTCCCATTACCTGCAATTGCTGCAAATTGGGGGTACTGCTGCCACCTGTTTTTTCCAGGGTGATGGCAAAGGCGGCGGCGGCGGGAATATTTTTCATTTTGCAGAGGCCGTTGCAGGCATCAATCAAACCGGCATCAACGGGCTTTCCATCCACAATGGCCCAGAGCTGGTATTGGGTCCCGGCAGCAGCTTGCGGCAGTTTGTTGGGCAGTACATATACGTCCCTGGTTTTACGATCCCAGAAAACCGTGGCCAGCTTTCCTTCTTCTGGTTTGATGCCTGGCATGGATATTTTGGCCACAGCCGGATCGCTCATGATCTGCATACCCTCATATAAATCAAGGCTGCGGGTTTGTAATGATTGTTGTTGTGCCAGCAGGGTTATTTTTTCAGCAAGTAAAGCCATGTATTGCTGGTTCACTTCTTTAAACTGACGATAGAAATACAGGTTGGTGGTGGCACTGACAACCAATAATATAATTGCCGCAGCAGCCGTCAAACGCAACCGGGTAAGCGGAATAACAGGTGCTTGTTTCTGGGCAGGATTTTCCAGTTCAATGGTTCGCATAATAGCCGCCTTAACATGGGCGGCCGGTTGCTTGGCATCGGACAGGAGGGATTGCTCCAGAGAGGCTTCAAAAGCATCAATGGCTTCCTGAATAGCCGGGTACTGGCGTTTGAGTTGCTCCAGCTCTGCAGATTCTGCAGCTGAAGTCATACCCAGCACATAGCTTTCAATAATACCACTCTCTATGTAAGCTTTAACATCCAATGTTTATGGTTTGATGATACTTCTTAATTGTATTAAGGCAGTTCGTAATCTTGTTTTAACGGTACCCAGGGGAATCTCCAGCATTTTGGCAATTTCCTCCTGTGTAAACCCCTGGAAATACGACAAATCTATCAGTATGCGATACTCTTCCCGTAGCTGGTGTACGATTTTACGCAAACCAATCTGGTCGGTATTCATTTCTACTCCGCCGGCAGTTACCTGTGTATCATCCGAAAGGGACATATTTTGCTGGGATTGCTGGTAACTTTTGCTTCTGACAGTATCAATGGAAGCATTACGGGCAATATTCAGCATCCAGGTAAACAGCCTGCCCCTTGTTGGATCATAACTGTTGATTTGTTTCCAGATTTTAACGAATACCTCCTGTAAGACATCATTTGCCAGGGTTTCATCCTTTACAATATTAAGAATGATTGACAGCAAAGCCCCGGAATAATTGTCATAGAGGTAGCTGAAAACAGGCTGGTTCCGCTGTTGTAACAGCTGAACCAGCTCTGATTCGGTATATTTTCTGGAAATTTCCAAAAGCAGACTTGGTGTTTGTACAAGGTTAATTAACCAATGTACGGAGAATTTGTTCGGTTGGATTTATCCGACCAGGGCAGCATAGGCTTCGCTGCTCATGAGGGCTTCCACTTCGGCAGGATTGGCAACGGTCATTTTAATCATCCAGCCATCGCCATAAGGATCTGTATTCACCAGCTCGGGTTGTTTTTCCAGCAGGCTGTTTACTTCATTAACCGTTCCGGCTACAGGCAGGAACAGGTCGCTCACGGTTTTAACGGCTTCCACAGTACCAAATACTGTTTCAGCTGCAAGGCTTTTACCAACGGTACTGATATCTACATATACAATATCACCCAATTCGTGTTGGGCAAAATCTGTGATTCCAATGGTGGCAATATTACCATCCAGTTGAATCCACTCATGGTCCTTGGTGTAGCGTAAATTGGCCGGAAAATTCATATCAATAGGTTTTTGGTGCAAATATTGAATAATTCTTGCATCGGGGAAATTATTTCCTAAAGTCCCTGTTGCTGGAAATACAGAAGTACATGGTCTTTGATGAAATTTTCCTGTTCGTGCAGGGGCATCACCGGTAATTCCTTCAGCTGATCGAAATGTGGCCAGCCATCTTTATCGGTTTCCCGGTACCGGTAATAACCGCTTTGGGCCAGTACCGTACATACCGCCACATGCATCAGGTCTTGTTTCTGCTCCTTGCTTACTTTTTTGCCTACCAGGCCGGTTTCCTGTATGCCAATCAGGAATAATATGGTTTCCAGGTCGGGCTTCTTGCCAAAATGCTCCACCAGCCGGGCTTCTAATGTCCACCATCTTTGCTGCAAATCGTCACTTATAAAGCTCATGGTGCAAAGGTAACCACTGAAAGCCTTGTGTTCATCAGCTTCGGGGAGTTATCTTTGCGGCAAATAGACTTATTATGTTACAAGTGAGTGTGCTGCGCCAGGACCCCGAAGCCGTTAAACGTAAACTGGCCGTTAAACATTTCAAGCAGCCCGCATTGGTAGATACCATTATTGCGCTGGATGACCGCAGGAAACAGCTGCAACTGGATTTTGATACTAACCAGGCCAAAGTAAATGCCGCTTCCAAGGAAATTGGTAAACTGATGGGACAGGGACAGAAAGAAGCTGCAGAAGCGCTGAAGGGAGAAGTAACCACACTCAAAGCTGGCCTCGATCCCTTGAAGGAAGCCATGGCTGCTGTTGAAAAAGAGCTCCAGGATACCCTGCTGCAACTGCCCAACCTGCCCGCCGAAGAAGTGCCCGAAGGTAAAACCCCGGAAGACAATGTGGTGGTAAGGGAAGGCGGAACCAAACCAGTACTGGGCAACCATAACCTGCCGCATTGGGAACTCACCAAAAAATACAACCTCATTGATTTCGAACTGGGTAATAAAATTACCGGTAGCGGTTTCCCGGTTTATATAGGACAGGGGGCCCGCCTGCAAAGGGCTTTGATCCAGTATTTCCTGGATTTTAATACCCAGGCCGGATACCTGGAATACCTGCCCCCATTTATGGTCAATGCGGCTTCTGCCATGGGTACCGGTCAGTTGCCCGATAAAGAAGGCCAGATGTACTATATGCCCGAAGATGATTTTTATATGATCCCGACGGCAGAAGTACCGGTAACGAATGTATACCGCGATGTGATTATAAAGGAGGAGTCTTTTCCCATTAAAATGACAGCGTATTCTCCCTGTTTCCGTAGAGAAGCGGGTAGCTATGGAAAGGATGTACGCGGACTGAACCGCTTACACCAGTTTGAAAAAGTGGAGATCATACAGATTGTTCAACCCGAAAAAAGTTATGCGGTACTTGATGAAATGGTATTGCATGTAGAAAAATTATTGCAGAGCCTCAACCTGCCCTACCGCATTTTGCGTTTGTGTGGAGGGGATATGGGTTTTGCCAGTGCCATCACGTACGATTTTGAAGTATTCAGTGCCGCACAGGAACGCTGGCTGGAAGTAAGCAGTGTGAGTAATTTCGAAAATTATCAGACCAATCGCCTCAAATGTCGGTATAAAGATGCTTCCGGTAAGATGCAACTGGCCCATTCCCTGAATGGCAGCTCACTGGCATTGCCCCGCATCATGGCCTGTCTGCTGGAGAATCATCAAACCGAAGCCGGTATTGCATTGCCGGCTGTATTACATTCTTATTTTGGTAAGCAACAAATTCAGTAATGAGCAAAAGCCTCCGTTCCTGGTTGAAAAGAATAGTGTATGCCTTATTGGTACTGCTGTTATTGCTGAATATCATGGCAGCTTTCCATGCTTATAAGTTCACGCATTTTTATTCGGGTGCACCCAAACCCAAGAAACCGGAACAAATGAGTATGGGTGAAAAACTGGGGGCTATTGTCATGGGTGTCCGGTATCCCAAATCGGTGGTGGTGGATAGTTTGAACCTGCCACATGATACAGTACAGCTTACTACTGCGGACGGGATGCATCTGGAAAGCTGGTATGCAAAAAACGACAGCGCCCATGGAACCATTATGATGTTTCATGGTCACGGCAGTTGCAAAAGTGCCATTATCGCTGAAGCGAGGGCTTTTTATAAAATGGGGTATAATGTAATGCTTACCGATTTCAGGGCGCATGGCAATAGTGAGGGGAATACATCCTCCATTGGTATGCGCGAATCGCAGGATGTTAAAGCTGCCTGGGATTACCTGGTTCAGCGAGGCGACTCCAACATCATCGGATGGGGTATTTCCATGGGAGCGGCTACATTGCTGAAAGCAGTATCGGATTACAGCCTCAAACCAGCCCGGCTGATCATTGAAATGCCTTTCGGTACCTTACACCAGGCTGTACAGGGCCGGATGAAAACCATGGGTCTGCCCGCCGAACCCCTGAGTACCCTGCTCACTTTCTGGGGCGGGGCCGAACTGGGTTTCTGGGCCTTCCAGCTGCAACCCCAGGCTTATGCGGCCAAAGTCAATTGCCCCGTATTGTTGCAATGGGGCGCCGGTGATCAACGGGTTTCAGAAGACGAAACCAACCTCTTATTCCGCAACCTGGCCAGTCACGATAAGACCATGGTTAAGTACCTGCAAAGCGGTCATGAGAGCCTTTTCAAGAAAGAAAATGCAAAATGGGTGTCTGTAATCAGCTTTTTTCTAAATAAATAGCCGAATTGCACATTTTATTGCCGCAACGGATTATCGCCTGATGGTGATCCCGGTACCCACCGGAATCCAGTCGAACAGTTCCTGTATGTATTTATTCTTGGTGCTGATACAGCCCTCGGTCCAGTTTTGATACCCGTCGATCGCATAATCTTCATTGGGCCAGGTGCCATGTATGCCAATTCCACCGCCTACCTGGGCATCTTTAGGAATCAGTCCCTTTGCCTTTCGCTGGTTGAAGCGGTTCATGCTTTCCGCATTGGGGTAATCCAGCAGTAAAAACCGGCTCCATTTATTATGTACTTTTTTGGAGATGATGTGAAAATCACCCTCCGGTGTGCGGCGGTCACCCTGCATCAGTTTATCCCCCAGGTCTTTATTGCCAAAAACAACCGGGTAAGTGGCCAGCCATTCGCCGGATGAGTCATATACCTTCAACTCATAACTGCTTTTTACCACCAGTAAACGGTAGGTATTGGCTGTGGCATAACGCGTATTGAGGTTTAAAGGTGAACGGAATGATGTTACCATCGTACAGAGGGCCAGCCATGCCGGTGCATACAATATAGGTTTCATAACATAGGGTTTTGAGATGAGGAGCCTAAACTAAAAAGACCAGTTGTTGTATACCGGTTAATTGGGAAAAGTTTTGGTTAAAGAAATGTGAGGCGGGAGGGAGGTGAAAGGTGAAAAGTGAAAGAGCCTGTCCGCCTGAGGCGGATGAAAGGTGAAAAGGGGGGAATCGTGAGTTTTTAGCTATGAGCTTCGGGCTGCTAGCTTCTAGTAAAAAAAGTCCAATATCCAATTGTGCGAAAGATTTCTCGACTTCGCTGCACTACGCTCGAAATCAAAAATCTGACATCTGCGATCTGATTTAGCTGTTTCGTGTAATGAAAAGCCCCCTGAAAAGGGGGCTCGGATATCTATAAATATTACATGAGAACCAATAAGCGGTCTTGTTTTACCAGTTGCTGAAACGGATGCCTACAGCATAAGGGAACTGTTCAACTTTGGTTATATCTTTTTGCAATTTGTTGAGGCTGTAGGTACCGTAGAGGCGTACAGGACCCAGGCCCACTTCACCAATAGCAGCCAAACGGAAGGGCTCGAAATTAAAGTCGCCACCATATTTCATTTTACCCCTTTCCGCACTCTTCTGTTTGTTGCGGCTGCTGAGTAAATAACCGGCACTCACACCAGCGCTGAAACTGAAACCGCGGCGACTGTTTGGTGTAGTATTCACGTTGATCATGAAAGGAACGGTGAGGTATCCTACATATAGTTTATTCTTGGAGAAGCCAATAGAATCATTGTACGCATACGGCACAGGGTCTTTCCGGAAACTCAGCCGGCTGTCGTAACGGAAATTATACATTTCCAGTCCCAACCCGTATTTCAGGTTTACCACATGTTTAACCATGTTTACTTTTTGCATAAAAAACCAAAGGTTCACGTTGCTTGATTTGCCCGTATTGAGCTTGTAGCTATTGGCATTCACCGGGCCATCCTGTGGACGCAGTACGCGTAAATAGCCACCGGTCTGCGCTGCAGTATAGTCGGTTTGATCACGATAATTGGCAAAACCCAAATCCAGGATCCACCAGTTGGTGCTGATATTTCGATGTGTACGGGGCTTACGTTCTACACGCAGATCAAAATTCCTGTCCCAGTTTTTCCAGATACTGCTTTTGCTATCTGATGATGTATTACTCCCGCCATCCTTATTCTTTTTAATGATGATGAAGTTGCCCACTTTTACTGTATCACTTTGTTGTTTGGTGGAGTCGGTTTGGGCAAAACCCAGGGTCGTCAGCAGCAATCCTGCTGTAAGTGTAATGATTCTTTTCATAAACTATGCTTTACTTGCTTTTACTACTTTAGTGAACGGCTGATTGGATTAACGGCGCCGCTTTCGGTACGCTCATCTTCCTGTTTGTTTTTACCACGGAAGATGCTGGATGCTTTGCGGAAAAAGCCTCTTAATTTATCTTTATTGATCTCCAGGGAACCCAGGAGTAAACTTTTATTGTTGCTGTCGGATTCTGTATCCAGTTCTTTATACACTACATTTTTCGCGTAGCTGTTACTGTTATCGGCAACGATTTCTTTATCTGGTGCAACCATATCCGATTCGTTGATGATGGCATGGTTGGGCATTTTGCTGATCTGTGCATTGCTACGATCGGTAACTGCATTGGTGTTTTGTTGTTCAACTGCCGCTACAATGATGTCCTGGGGACGGATATTCAATACCGGCTTTTCCGGAACCATAACGGCTTCCTGAACGGGAACTGATGAGAGCTGTTTTTGTTGCTCATCATTCAATACAGCATGGGCGGCGGTAGCTGTTTTGGCAGCATCTTTGGTTCCAGATTGATCTGCGATTGCTTCACTGTTATTGGCCGTAACCGCTTCCGGTATATGGAGACGGTTTGTAGCAGCAGCATTATTATTGTTGCCCTTGGCCGTATTGTTAGCAAGCATACCATCGCGGCCGGGTAATGAGTCCTGGTTGAATAAAATACCTCCGATAACCACTGTTCCCAGTAAAGCAGCTGCAGCGGCTAAGCGCCACCAGCGCATAACGACTACCGGTTTTTCACTTTGTTCTTTGCGATAGAGTATTGATTTATCCGGAAAAACAACGGATTCCTGCGGAAGTTTTGTTTGTTTGAGTAAGGTGAAATTGTTTTGCTCGGCGGGGTGTTGCAATACAAAACGTTCAACAGCCTCCCTGCCAGTAACCGTTAGCTCCTCATCTACATACAACAGAAAATGCGATTCGCAATTGGCGGGAGTGATTTCTTCATTGGCATTCCTGTACAGACTTTCTTTCCCGCTGAAAAAACTATTGTCGGGTGTTAATACCGCATCCCGCAATTGGTCCAGTTCGGCTCCCAGGTCGGGGTTTTCCTGTACAAACTGCATCACAGCCTGCTTTTCTGCCACCGACAGTTCCCCGTCTACATAAAGCAGAAAAAAGGTTTCGTAATTATGTCTGTCAATATGAATCACAATAACGGTTTAATTCAGGTTAAAGTACGTTTTCGGGACTAACCAGGTAATTTCTCAATGTAAGCCGGGCACGGTGCAGATACACTTTCACCTGACTTTCATTTAAACCCATGATTTGTCCGATCTCTTCATAACTGTATCCCTCATAGTCTTTCAGCATCACCAGACTGCGTTGTGTTTCGTTGAGCCTGTTCAGGGCTTCCATCAACGTTTTCCGGAGCTGACCATTACCTGCGGGTTGTTCGGCGCGTCCGTCTTCCCGGAAATCTTCTTCCAGCTGTATGCGCTTCACCTTACGGATATGGTCAATCATCTGATTATAGGCTACGGTAAACAAGTAGGACTTTGATTTACCGGTCTCTACCGCATCCCGGTTACGCCAGAGCTTTTCGAAAGCGGTTTGCACAATGTCACGTGCATCCTCTTCATGACGAAGATTCTTGACAATAAACCGGTAAACATTATCGGCATACTGGTTCACACACGAATTGTACTCTTGCTCGGTCATAAACAGCTTGGATGGATCAGATGATTGCCTTTTACCTGATACGTTTGTGATTGTCTTTTTGTTACAGCCACAAAGAAAAAAAATCCTGCCGGGGCAGGATTAGTATTTGGTATAAGTGGCAACGATCAACCGGTCGAGACCATCAAAATGAAATTCATCTGGATTGAGTGCGCGTCGCTGACTGGGCTGCTGTTCGGCTTTTGGGGGACATTTTTCACGTAGTAAACAGAGTTTCCCCGAACCCAGTGTGGCTGTAAAGAGCAGTGAAGCGCCGGCAGTAATTACCAGCGTACCAGCCATCAGGAGTATTCGTTTTTTCATATAAGCAGTTTACTACGCTGCTAAGATAATCCGCTTTTGAATGGTTTAGCCATCAATGAAAAGTTAAATATAAAAAAAACGAAGTTCGATTTTTAATAAATAACTTTCAGTCACTTATAAATTATTATTTAATAATTTATGATCTGCTCCTCGATGCTGGCAGGTATTTCGCGCCATTCATATTGCTGGGTGCGGAGTTGTGGTTCAAAGCCCGCTTCCCGGATGGCATCCTGTATGGTTCGGTAGGTGAACCGGTGGGGTGCACCGGCGGCACTCACCACATTTTCTTCGATCATAATAGATCCAAAGTCATTGGCCCCGGCATGCAGACAGATCTGAGCGGTTTGTTTACCCACCGTCAGCCAGCTGGCCTGTATGTTTTTGATATTCGGCAACATGATACGGCTGATGGCGATCATGCGGATATATTCATCGGTGGTGGTGAGGTTGTGAACGCCACGGATACGGGTCAGCAGGGTATCTACATCCTGGAATGTCCAGGGAATAAAAGCCAGGAATCCCTTGGCATCTGCCGGTTTGCGGCTCTGCACTTCACGGATACGGGTCAGGTGTATAAAACGCTCTTCCAGGGTCTCTACATGTCCAAACATCATCGTAGCACTGGTAGTGATATTCAGCTGGTGTGCTTCTGCCATAATGGCCAGCCACTCATCGGCCCCGCATTTTCCCTTCGAAATCAGGCGCCGAACCCGGTCGACCAGAATTTCTGCACCGGCACCGGGCAAAGAGTCCAGCCCGGCTTCTTTTAAGGCTTTGAGCACATCATGGTGACTCATTTTTTCCAGCTTACAGATATGGGCTACTTCGGGCGGTCCCAGCGCATGCAGCTTCAGCTGGGGGTATTCCTGCTTAATGGCCCGGAAAGTATTGGTATAAAAATCAAGTCCGAGCTCCGGATGGTGGCCACCCTGCAATAACAATTGGTCTCCCCCGTATTTCAGGGTTTCTTCAATTTTCTGCCGGTAAGTGGGCATATCCGTGATATAGGCTTCTGCATGTCCGGGTATACGGTAGAAGTTGCAGAATTTACAATTGGCAATACAAACATTGGTCGTATTCACGTTCCGGTCGATCTGCCAGGACACTTTTCCATGCGGCACCTGCTTTTTGCGCAATTCATCTGCCACATGCATCAGTTCTGTCAGGGGTGCGTGCTCAAATAAAAACATGCCCTCTTCTATACTGAGGAATGCTAAATTGAGGGCTTTTTGGTAAAGATCGGCTAACTGCATATCCACTCCGCTTTGTTGAGAATGCAAAGTTACGGCGATATGATTGATTAGCCTTGCATCGATTTATTGCATACGGTTGTCATTTGTTTAAGCCGTTGGGCCTATCCTGACTGACTTTTGTCCAGAAAAACCGGGAAAGGTCATGGTTTCGGCTTATTTTCAAACTGCATGAAACCTTTTTCGCTGCTTGCTGCCATACTCATCTACTTTGGCCTGGGTACACAAACTGCATTGTGCCAGGAGGAATTCATTGCACCCCATTCCCAGTTTATTACCCGGTTCTCCTTTACCCAGATCAGCGGGGGAATCATCATTCTGCAGGCGCGGGTCGACAATTTCGAGGATACCCTGAATTTTGTGTTTGATACGGGTAGTGGTGGTATTTCCCTCGATTCCACCACGGTACAGTACCTGGGGATTAAAAAACAGATGAGTGATAAAACCATCCGGGGAATCGCCGGTATTAAGACGGTTGAGTTTGCCTATGATCATACCTTAAAACTACCCGGACTTAATGTAGAGCATCTCGATTTCCATATCAATGATTATGAATTGCTCACCAGTGTATACGGTATTAAGATCGACGGTATTATTGGATTTAGTTTTCTGCGCAGGTATATCGTAAAAATCGATTACGATAAACAGATCATGGAAGTATATACACCCGGGAGTTTCAAATACCAGCGGGGTGGGTATATGCTGCATCCCGATTTTACCACCCTGCCATTACAGGGCGCTTCAGTTAAGGATGAACGAACCGTGCATGCGCAGTTTATTTTTGATACAGGTGCAGGCTTAACTTTTTTATTGTCGCGGGATTTTGTGGAAGACAGTTTATTCCTGAAAAAAAAGCGTCGTTTTTACCCGACCCAGGCAGAAGGTTTGGGAGGTAAAAGGCTGATGGATATAACCGTAATCAATGAAGTAAAAATTGGTCCGTTCCGATTCCGGAAAGTACCGGTTCATGTATTTGAAGACGAGTACAATGTTACTTCCTACCCAATGCTGGGAGGTTTGATCGGGAATGACCTGATGCGCCGCTTTAATATTGTGTTGAATTATCCTGCCAGGACCATTTATATACGGCCGAATAACCACTATAATGAGAGTTTTGACTATTCCTATACAGGGTTGGGGATTTACCTGGTAGACGGAGAGATCAGGGTGGTTGATATTATCAAAGGGTCGCCGGGCGATAAAGCAGGTTTCCAGCCGGGTGATATTATTTTTTCTGTGGAGAGTAATTTTTCAAAAAATATACAGACCTATAAATCGCTTTTCCAGAATGCCCTGGGTAAAATCCGGGTTGTTATTTTCCGGAATAATCAACCGCTGATGCTTACACTGGATGTGAAGGATGTGCGGAGATGAGAAAAGCGAGTAGTACATGCTGTGAAAATGTATGGTGCCGGGATTGCATAATTGGTACAATGTAGTCCATGTCATGTAACGCTTACGCCGTAATACCCAAGTTCCCCCTATTTTTGCTGATTCAACCTTTCTTATGATTACATTCAACCGGTTTGTGCTGGATAATGGTTTGCGGGTGTTGGTGCATGAAGATATTACTACCCCCATGGCAGTAGTGAATATCATGTACGATGTAGGTGCGCGTGATGAAAACCCGGATAAAACAGGGTTTGCTCACCTGTTTGAGCACCTGATGTTTGGTGGCAGTGTACATATCCCCGATTACGATGAGCCCCTCCAAAGGGCGGGTGGCGAGAATAATGCCTATACCACCAATGATCTCACCAATTACTATTGTCAGTTGCCCGCCCAGAACCTGGAAACTGCTTTCTGGCTGGAGAGCGACCGTATGCTGAGCCTGGCTTTCAGTGAGAAAAGTTTGTCGGTGCAACGAAAAGTCGTTTGCGAAGAATTCAAAGAACACTACCTGAATAAACCTTATGGTGATGTCTGGCATAAAATGCGGAGTCTGGCATATCAGTCACATCCCTATCGCTGGATGACCATCGGCAAAGAACTGCGTCATGTAGAGGAGGCCAATATTGATGATGTAAAAGCTTTTTTCTTCAAACACTATCGCCCTGTAAATGCCATACTGGTAGTGGCTGGTAATGTTCGTACCGAACAGGTGAAACAGCTGGCAGAAAAATGGTTTGGCAGTATACCCATGGGAGAACCGTACCGGCGTGCTTTGCCACAGGAACCAGTACAACAGGAAGCCCGCAAACTGGAGATGGAAGCTGCAGTACCACTGGATGCATTCGTTAAAACCTGGCATATGGATGCACGTCTGAAGCCTGGATATTATGCAGCTGATATGATCACTGAAATCTTGGGTGGCGGAGGATCATCCCGATTATACCAGGCACTGGTTAAAGAACAGCAATTGTTTTCCAATATCGATTGTTACCATTTCGGCAGCATTGATCCGGGTTTGGTGGCCATTGAAGGTAAGCTGGTGAAAGGTGTTACCATGGAAAATGCAGCAAAGGCCGTAGATGCAGAAATTGAAAAAATGATGCAGGTACAGATTCCAGAACCTGAATTGCAAAAAGTAAAAAACAAAACAGAAAGTGTTATTGCATTTGAAGATATGAGTGTGATGAGCCGGGCCAACAGCCTGGCCATGTACGAATTATTAGGCGATGCCACACTCATCAATAAAGAGTTAGCCAGGTACCAGGAAATTACAACGGAAGACCTACAGGCCTACAGCCGTGAGATTTTCCGTGCTGGCAACAGCAATACCCTGTTTTATCACGCTACCGGAAAATAATCCGGTACACACAAGCAATCATTATGTTGAATAGAAATCTTGCTCCCGATATTACCAATGCAGTGGACCTGGATCTGAAACTGCGTCCATTAACCACACATACACTGAAAAACCAGGTGCCGGTATATACCGTTGATGGCGGTGCGCAGGATGTGGTAATGGTAGAATGGGTGTTTTATGCCGGTAACTGGTATGAACAAAAAAATATTGTTGCAGCCACTACCAATTTCATGCTGAAGAATGGTACAAAGTCGCGCTCGGCTTTTGCCATCAATGAATATTTCGAGTTCTATGGTGCTTACCTGAACCGCAGCTGTTATAATGAAACAGCTACCATTACCCTGCACTGCCTCAGTAAACATCTCGCAGAGCTATTGCCTGTAGTAGCTGAGCTGATCACAGAAAGTGTTTTCCCACAGGAAGAGCTGGCTATTTACAAGCAGAACCAGAAACAAAGGCTGGAAGTGAATCTCCGCAAATGCGATTTTATTGCCAACAGGCTGATCGACGAATATTTATTTGGCTTTGATCACCCGTATGGGAAATATACTTCTACGCTGGATTACGATCAGCTGGACCGTGTGGAACTGGAAGCATTTTACCAACAGTTTTACCAAAACGGTCGTTGTAAAATTTTTGCGGCAGGTAAGTTGCCGGCTGATACCGTTGGTATGATTGACCGGATATTTGGTGAGCTTCCGCTGAACAGGCAGGAAATGCCCAAAGTGCAACACCCGGTATTGCCTGCAGCAGAAAAAAAATACCGGATCATCAATGATGAACAGGGGGTACAGGGAGCCATTCGGCTGGCCATGCCATTTCCCAATCGCCACCATCCCGATTTTCCAAAAGTGCAGGTGCTGAATAATATTTTCGGTGGTTTCTTCGGTTCCAGGCTGATGAGCAATATCCGGGAAGACAAAGGATATACTTATGGCATTCACAGTTATCTGCAAAATCACATACACCACAGCGCCTGGATGGTTAGCACAGAAGCGGGCAGGGATGTATGTGAAGCCACTATCACCGAAGTATACAAGGAAATGCAGGTATTGCGTGATGAAGCGGTGGATGCCGAAGAACTGGAACTCGTTCGTAATTATATGATCGGATCCCTGCTGGGTGATCTCGACGGCCCTTTTCAAATCATTTCCCGCTGGAAGACCTACCTGCTGAACGGGTTGGATGAAAACTATTTCTACAACAGTATCCATACCATTCGCACTATTACAGCGCCCGAGCTTCAGGCCCTGGCCAATCAATATCTGCAGCCCGACAATTTTTACGAACTGGTGGTTGTTTGATGCATGTAATACAACCAGTGTAAGAATACAGCCCTCCCCGGCAAAGGACTAAGATTAGGTAGAAATACCTGTTGCTAATCTGTCGCTGAACGTATATTTTTAAGTGGCTCTCTAAACCCCTGCTTGTTAGGTTTCTGTTTGTCAAAAGAATGAACCGGCACATAAAGTCTGGTTGACGGACCAATTTTAAGGGTCCACAGCTAAAAGAAGGGTTGCGACGAAAATAAATGGCTTTGTCTAACGTTGTAATAGTACTATGGGAAAGTTTTTCACCAAGACCATTGCCACTACGCTGGCTGTATTGTTTGCCTCCTATGTATTGAAGGGAATACATGTTGATGATCCCCTCACCGCATTACTCGTGGCTTTGGTACTGGGACTTTTGAATACGTTTATTAAACCAATACTGGTTATTCTCACCATTCCCATTACCCTGGTTACTTTGGGTATATTCCTGCTCATCATTAATATTCTCATTGTAAAGTGGACGGCAAGCCTGGTGGATGGCTTTAAAGTAGATGGCTGGCTGGCCGCATTATTATTCAGTCTGGTGGTTTCTTTTACCACTTCGCTTATCGAAGGTATATTGGGCACCGGAGAGAACCGGTCCAACCGCAATCAATAAATACAATCCTTATTTATAGTATCAATTCGGAGCGCCCCTTCCTCCCGTATCTCAGCCGCCATTGCTCACGAAATAGCGCCGTTCATGGAATCGGACAATCCTTCAATTTTATCAAATAATTGACAATCAATAATTTATACAAAGCCAGTTATTGAGTGCTGCCCATTACCTAAAAAAACTTGGTACTATGTGTTGCATAGTACCAAATAATGTCCCATCTTTGTGTTGTCAAAGGGAATGAAAGACAGCAGTCGGATTCCCGGAAAAACAAGATTCAACCACATTTAAAATATAGGATCATGAAAACGCAAGACACAAACTTCTTCCAGGCCCTGGGTAAAGAACAACTGAATAACCTGGTTAAGGAAGTAAAAGAAACAGTGGCTGTTGATGTACAGATAAACCACGGCAAATCTGCTTTTGGTGCGGTGGATTACTGGAACCTGCAGCGTATGCGCAAAACCCGTATTCTAAGAAGACACCTGGTTGCTTAATTTCAGGTGC
>JAACZQ010000076.1 GCA_009996675.1 Chitinophagaceae bacterium | reverse complement strand
TCCAGCCTCCCCATCGGTCATGCTTCGGTCCCCAGCGAAGAAACACCGAAGCAATACCGGCAACAAGCGCTGTTTGTCCGATTCCTGTGCGAACAGTCTAAGGTGAGATGTCAGATCTCAGATGTCAGAAGTCAGATCTTTGAATTTTTGACTTGTCCACCGTAGCTAATGCGAAGGTGGATGTCAGATATGCAGAGAAGTGTGATTTCCCGTTTAACAGAAAGTTGTTGGTCAGCGACAAGGTGGTTTTTGGTTTATGGTTTTTAGTTTATGGTTGGAGGGTGTTTTCCCAACAGCTAATGGCTAACATTCCCATCAGGCGGACAAGCTCTAACACCTAATGCGCCAACAGCCAATAGCCAATAGCCAATAGCTAAAGCTACATACAGTCGGCGCGCGAGTCAATAGTGAATGTTTTAGGCTGTGAGCTGAAAGCTGCTAGAAAAACAAACCCCAAACCCCAAACCATAAACTATAAACCAAACACCACCCCAGGCAACCCCAAACCCAAACCCTACGTATCGGTAATAGTTTGTAGCTTAACATAGCCATTATCTAAACCTGCCACCCACTTGCCACAGGAGCTTGAACAAATAATGCCCATGATCCGCGGTTGTATGGAGAACGACCGGAACTGTCAGCGTGAGCTGTACCAGTGGCTGGCGGATTATGCGATGAAGATTGCTTACCGTTATGTGAGCCGTACCGAGGAAGCCGAGGAACTGGTGAGTGAGTCCTTCGTTAAGCTGTTCCGCAATATCGGTCAGTTCAATGGCAACCGCGAGGGCGATCCGGCGGCTTTGCTGAAGGGCTGGTTTAAAAAGATTGTGATCAATACCTGTATCGATCATCTCCGGAAATCGCACCTGAAACTCATTGGTATGGATATGGGACAGGAACAGGAGATCAGTGATGCGGGCCAGGAATCGGGACTGGATAAATTATCCTATGATGAGATCCTGGAAGCCATCCGTCAGCTTACTCCGGTGTACCGCACGGTCTTTAATTTATTTGTGATTGAGGGATTGAGTCATGAGGAGATCAGTATTTTGCTGGGCATCAGTATTGGTGCATCCAAATCCAATTTGTCCAAAGCCAAACACAACCTGAGAAATATCATTCTACAAAGAACCCAGTATAAACAATATGCCTAACGCAGGAAAGGAACATAAACTGGAGCAGCTGAGCCAGGAAGCTGCAGAACGGTACCAGGCACCGCCCGCCCCCGCATGGGAAAAAATGGAGCAGGTGCTGGACCGCGAAATGCCGGTTGAGAAGCAACGGAGAAGACGTTTTCTTTTCTGGTGGCTGCTGCCCCTGGCATTGGGTACCGCCTGGCTGGGCTATCGCCAGTTTGCCGGAAACAACCATCAACCCGTCACCACGCATAGCAAACCCAGCCCGAAAAATACACCGGGAAACATAACCAATACCCAATCCCAACCTGATCAACAAACCGGGCAAGACCATGAAAACAGTTCTGCTGTTGCTGTGAACAGTCGCAACGCGAACACAAACATACAAACGGCAACTCCTGGCGGTAATCCGGCACCGATTAACCGTATGGTTGAACCGCAGAAAACAAATACCTCCGGTTCTTCCAGTCAAACCAATACGACTGCTGCCAGCAGTACCACCAATACAGCAACAGACAACAACACTACCCTTACCCCCCCATCAACCCCTGTGCGCAGTACCGAGCCGGCACAACAAATGGCTGTTACCCAAGCGCAAAACAATCCAGTCAATACAGCCACAGCCACGCAGGCATCTGCAGTGGATACCAGCCAGCAACCGGTAACGGCTATTGATACCACCAATCCTCCCCTGCCGACTGAGCGTGCAGCCACGAAAAAACCCAACCGGGGCAGGGGTTTGAGTTTCGGACTGATCGCAGGACTCGATCAATCAACCGTGAAATTCAAGTATGGCGAGCGTATGGGTTATAATATTGGTTTGGGCATCGGCTACCATTTCAATGATCACTGGTCCCTGCATACCGGTGCTATTTATACGCAGAAGAATTATAAAATGGATGGGGCCGATTTCCATGCACCCAAGGGCAGCTGGCTCAACAATTATAAATTGGAAACCGTAGACGGCTATTGCCGTATGTGGGAGTTCCCGTTGAGCATGCGTTACAGCACGGGTAAATTCTTCACCAGTGCAGGGCTTTCTTCCTACCTCATGCAACAGGAGCAGTACAATTATTTTTATTACTACAACAATAACCCGGTAACCAGAAAAGCGATTTATAATACCAGCAGTACCTATTTATTCTCGGTAGTCAGTATCAGTGCCGGTTTTGAGCAACGCATCAGCAATAAAATTTCATTGCTGACAGAGCCTTATGCCAAACTGCCTTTACTGGGATTGGGGCATGGCAGTGCGAAGCTGAGTAGTTTTGGTTTGAACTTTTTTGTGCAATACAGGCAACCGGCTAAAAAGCAACTGCGTACCAGGGAGTAATCAACTACTTCCTGCATGAAAAGCCTACAACGCCCTTTACTGATCCTTGGCGCTATTTGCGTTGCCGGATCACTGGTGATCTCCTGTAGCAAAGGTGGCAGCTCCCCTTCTACCGGCACCAATCCAACACCCACACCTACTCCATCACCAACCGATCCCTGCGCCAGTAAAAACCTGGCAGTGTCGGGCACTACTACAGCATCCGATGCCTGTGGCAGTGGTACCATTACCATTACCGCCACCGGTAGCAGTAATTTCACGTACAGCATTGATGGCGGCAGTTTTCAAGCTTCCAACAGCTTTACCAAAGTCACACCCGGTGATCATACCATCACCGCCAAAGACGGAGAAGGTTGCAGCAAATCCGGTTCTGTAAATGTGCCGGCCAGTCAGAGCGGCCCCCTGTTTGCCGCAGTTAAATCCATGATGGCCAATAACTGTGTGAGCTGTCACAGTGCCGGCAACCTGCAAGGGGGAATGGACTGGAGTAAGGATTGCAATATCATTACCAATTCCGCACGCATCAAAGCCCGCGCGGTGGATGGCAGTCCCAGTTTCATGCCCCAGGGTGGTGAACTGAGTGCTTCCGACAAGAAAAAAATTACCGATTGGATTAATGCAGGTGGCAGGTACAGTGACTAAGACGGGGTTACTGTATTACCTGTATTATAAAGAAGCAACCCAGGCAAGGGGTTGCTTTCTTTTTTTAGTTGCCGGACAAGGGTTCTTTTCGGCTATTATTTTTGCCACTGAAAATACAGGGCACTACGTTTGACTGTTTTATTGCAGCATTTTATTGAAGTGTTTTCGGAAATACAGCAACTGGTAGTCGATGGCATTTCGCCAGTATGCCCAGTCGTGGTTACCCGGCCGCTCAATATAATCGTGGGGTACCTGTTGTTTCAGCAGTTTCTCGTGTACGGCCCTGCTCATGCCTACAATACGGTCTTCGGTTCCGCAATCCATGATAATGGATAGTGAATCTTTGGGATACTGATCAATCACATTCAATACACTCCAGTCGCGCCAGTACTGTTTATTCACGGCGGTGTCGCCCAATCGCTTTTCCACATCATAACCTTTGGTGATCACGGATACATGCAAGGCGCCGCTCATACTGCCGCAGCCGCTGAACAGATCGGCATGCCGGTAGGCAATAAAAAAGCCGCCATGCCCGCCCATACTCAAACCGGTAATCACACGCCCTTTACGGTTGGCGATGGTAGCATAGTGTTCGTCGATATAAGCGGGTACTTCTTTGGCCACAAAAGTTTCATAGCGGAAACTGCTGTCAACCGGACTGTCGAAATACCAACTGCTCACGGCGCCATCCGGACAAACAATGATCAGCTGGTGCTGATCGGCGAGCTGCTGGATATGGGGTACGCGGGTAATCCAGTTGCGATAGCTACCGCCGTGTCCGTGCAGCAGGTACACCACCGGGTAACGCTGTGCTGCATCTGCTTTGTAACCGGCAGGCAGTACAACCACTGTTTTAATATCCTTGTGCATACTCTTGCTGGGAATAGCCACTGTATCAACTGTGGCTGCAGTTGCCAGCAGTGTTGAACAGATACAGGCTGCGAATACTAATAAACGTTTCATGGATAGTATTGTAATGAATGAATGGATAAAAAAAGCCACCTGAAATTACATCAGGTGGCTTTATACTTAGGTAAAAATTAGTTTCTCTTTTCCATGGCATGTTGCATGGGGTTTACACCCTGCGACTGTCCACGGATACCGGCACGCATTTTAAACAGGCCAAACTTGGAAGGCTCTGCAGCTACAGGCCATTTGTTATTGGCTTCATTGATATCGGCTGTTTCACGCATGGGATCCTGACGGATACTTACTGCTTTTTTCTTGGTCATGAACAGCTTGGTTACCTTGTTTTCATTCTTGCGCCAGATCTGGGCAGAAATACGTTCTGTTTCGGTGGTACCATCTTCAAAAGTAAATTCAACGATCAGGGGCATTACCAGTCCGCCCTTATTACTGAACGTAATTTCATACAGATGAACATCAGCATATTTGGCTTTCTCAGCATCACTCAATGCTTCCTGAGCACCAAAGCCACGCAGGGGAACTTTCACGGTAGAATCATAAGGCTCCAGACCGCGGTCATATCTCCAGTAAAAATCACGCAAGGAGGTATCGGCATCGGTTAAGAATACAATGTTCTTATCCATGCGGTTGCGGATCTTGGAAATGTCTTCAAAGCTGTTTACCGCAGGCTTATCCAGTGAAATGGTACGATCACCACCCTGTCCGCCGAATTGACGGGGGGCTGCATTCGGATCATAAACGGCATGCACTACGGTATCAATAGCGATATCACAGGGCTCAATGCCATAGAACCAGCCTCTCCAGAACCAATCCAGGTCTACGGCGCTGGCATCTTCCATGGTGCGGAACAGATCGGCAGGTGTGGGATGTTTGAAAGCCCAGCGGCGTGCATACTCGCGGAAAGCAAAGTCAAACAGTTCACGGCCCATAATGGTTTCGCGCAGGATATTCAAACCAGTAGCGGGTTTGGCATAAGCATTGGGCCCAAACTGGATGATGTTTTCGCTGTTGGTCATGATGGGCTCCAGCTGCTCTTTGGGAGACTTCATATAATCCACAATAGCCCAGGCCGGCCCGCGACGGGAAGGGAATTTATTATCATAGAGCTCTTCGGTGAGGTATTCTACAAATGTGTTCAACCCTTCATCCATCCAGGTCCACTGACGCTCATCACTGTTCACGATCATGGGGAAGAAATTATGTCCCACTTCATGGATGATCACACCCAGCATACCGTTCTTGGTGGCTTCGCTGTATGTGCCATCGGCATTGGTACGGCCATAGTTGAAACAGATCATGGGATATTCCATACCATTGGATGCTTCAATGCTCTGTGCAACCGGGTAAGGATAAGGAATGGAGAATTTGGAATAGGAACGGATGGTATGGGCTACGGCTTTGGTAGAGAACTTACGATACAAACCATAGGCTTCTTTACCATAACCACTCATACACATGATTTTCTTGCCTTCTACATAAGTAGGCATGGCATCCCAGATGAATTTACGGCTGGAAGTCCAGGCAAAATCACGCACATTATCGGCTTTGAATACCCAGGTTTTGGTTTTGCTGCTCTTCTGCTTTTCAGCGGCTTTGGCTTCCTCGAGTGTTACAATCTCAACCGGCTCTTTGGCAACCTGCGCCTTGGTCCAGCGGCCCAGTTGTGCGGGGCTGAGTACCTGGCTGTAGTTCTGACATTCACCGGTACCCAGTACAATATGGTCGGCAGGTACGGTGATCTGTACATTGTAATTACCGAATGTGAGTGCAAATTCACCGCGACCGGTGAACTGGTGGTTCTGCCAGCCCTGGAAATCGCTGTACACACACATACGGGGGAACCATTGTGCCATGGTGAAGAGGTGGTTACCATCTTCGGGAAAGAATTCATACCCACCGCGGCCATTGAACACCAGGCGGTCGGATATTTTATAAGTCCAGTCGATATTCAGTACAAATTTCTGACCGGGCTTTAATGCCACGGGCAGGTCTACCCGCATCATGGTACGGTTGATGGTATATTTCAGCGCTTTACCGGTAGCATCGGTGATTTTGCTGATCATATGGCCATAACCATTATCGGTTTTCTTTTCTTCCAGTGCATTGATGGTATTCACCGATACCTGGCGCAGTGAACTGGCATCCTGGTAGTCGGCATTATTCACGGTGCTGTGCTCATTCTCATCCAGCTGTAACCAGAGGTAAGTAAGCACATCGGGAGAGTTGTTGAAATAGGTGATGGTTTCGCTGCCCTTCAGTTTCAGGTTGGCTTCATCCAGTTCACACTTGATATTGTAATCGGCCCGCTGTTGCCAGTATCTCGGGCCGGGGGCACCACTGGCGGTACGATACTCATTGGGCGTGGGCAGAATGGTACCCAGCTGTTCAAAACGATTACCGTGATTGGAAGTAGGATTGTTCCGGATATCCTGCGCCTGCAGGGTCTGGAAACCACCTGCTACCACCATCAGAGCAAGGATTTTTTTCATGATTGAATGTTTATGATACTAAGTCTTTGTAACGTTCTAATGCCATCTGTAAAGCCACCGCAAATACACCCCCCGACACAAATAACAATACTTCCCGGCGGCTCCATTTAAACAGCTGGACGAATATAAAGGATATCAGCAAAATAGCCAGCACAATGGCCAGTTGTCCCAGTTCCAGCCCCACATTAAATGCCAGTAAGGGCCCTAAAACAGATTCTCCCCTGCCCAGCATGCCTTTCAGGTAATTGCTGAAGCCCAGGCCATGGATAAGCCCGAAGAAAGAAGCCATGAAATAAATCATGGGGAACCGGCTTTTGAACACGAATTTGGTAACCATTATATTACTCAAAGCCGTAATAACAATGGTTACGGGGATGAGGAATTCAATCCATTTAGTCGATACGGTTATCAGGTTTAATACACTCAGGGCCAGGGTAAGGGAATGCCCGATGGTGAAGGCTGTTACCAGGATCAGCAGTTTTTTCCAGTCGGCAAACTGGTAACGGATACTCAGCGCAACAATAAAGAGAATATGATCTATGCCGCTCAGATCGGCAATATGTTTAAAACCCTCTTCCAGGTACATCGAGAACAGTTCCATAGGCTGGTAATGAATTTATCGGCACATTTGCAGTATAAACCTGCAAGAGATGGTAAATATAATGATTCACTGGTTAGTCGCGGGCCTTTTATCGGTGATGCACCCCTTTTTTCTGTCTGTTGTGCAGATCGACCATAACCCCAAAGAAGCTTCCCTGGAAATCAGCGTACGGGTGTTCAGTGACGACCTGGAAAAAACTTTGCAGCAATACAGCAAAAGCAAGATTGATATTATTAAACCGGCGGACCGCAAATTGGTGGAGCAGCAACTGTTTCAATACATGCAACAGCATATCCGCCTGACCGCCAACGGTAAGCCCGTGAGCTTTCAGTTTGTGGGATATGAACAGCAACTGGAAAGCACCTGGAGTTATTTTGAGATACCCAACATTAAAGAACTGAATACCCTGTCGATCGACTGCAGCCTCTTACACGATTTTGAAAAGAATCAGGTGAATATTGTACACGTGAAAAGCAAGGGCAAGGAGAAGTCATACAAGCTGGACTATCCCAACCGTACCACCAGTTTCAGTTTTTGATCAGGATTGTTCTGTCACCAGGATTTTATCGATGCGATGCTGGTCCATATCTACAATCTCAAAACGGAATACATTCCATTCCATCGTATCCCCTGTAACCGGAATTTTTTCCAGCTGGTGTATGATGAAACCGGCCAGGGTATCAAAATCCTGGTCCCCTTCCAGCATCCATTCTGTTCTGTCGAAATAACTTAGGAAATCGTAAAACGGTATCTGTCCGTCGATCAGGTAGCTACCATCGGCGCGCCGGGTAATTTCGTACTCCTCATCTTCTTCCTGGGGGATATCGCCCACAATGGCTTCCAGGATATCATTGAGGGTGATCAGTCCCAGTACCGTCCCATATTCATCCACAATAAAGCAGTGGTGTATTTTGGTCTGTTTGAATTTTTCGAGCACCTGATAGGCGGTATTATTCTCCGGCACATACAGCGCTTCTTTCATGATGGTTCTCACCGGCGCCTCTTCCGGGGCCACAAAGAGGTCTTTTAAAGACAGTACCCCTTTGATATGGTCTACATTGTTCTCACATACCGGGTAGAAGGAATGCATATCCTCTCCCACCTGTTTGCGTACTTCCCCCACGGTTTTGGATACGTCCATCCAGATAATATCGGTGCGGTGTGTCATGAGCGAAGTAATGTTCCGGTCGCTCAGGTGAAATACCCGTTCTATGATTTCCTGTTCGGCTTCTTCAATGGTTCCCTGTTCGGTTCCTTCACTGATGATGGCTTTGATCTCTTCTTCCGTTACCTGGTTATCGTTCTGTTTCATGTTGAACAAGCGAACGATGAGGCTGGATGATTTACTCAGCAACCAGATAAAGGGATAAGTGATGCGCGACATGATGCGCATGGGTCCGGCTACAAATTTGGCAATGGCTTCGGGATCACTCAAACCTATGCGTTTGGGTACCAGCTCTCCCAGTACCAGTGTTAAATAGGTTACCACTACCACAATGATGATGGTAGCCAGGGTACTGCTATAGTCCGTGAGCACGCCCAAACCGGATAACCATTGCTGCAAAGGTTGTTTGAAAGTATCACCGGAGTAAATACCGGTTAATACCCCTACCAGGGTAATGCCAATCTGGATGGTAGATAAAAAGGTATCGGGATGATTGGCCAGCTCCAGAGCCCGTTTGGCATCCATATCGCCCTTGGCTGCCTGTCCTTCCAGACGGGCTTTCCGAGCCGATACCAGTGCTATTTCAGCCATGGAAAAAAAGCCATTCAGAATAATCAATCCCAGTATAATAAATACTTCAGTCATGTTTTTGGTTGATGGCTATTTCCCGCCATCCAGGTCAACAAGCGCATAAGCCTGTGTTTCCGCTGAACGGGTTTCGGGGTTCAGGAACGGAAGCGACAACATACTTACACCATAATAGTTCCCTTCAAAGATAATCTTCATTGCGGGAAACCGGGCTTCCAATTGGGGCAGGGCACTCATACGGGTTAATACCACCTGGTCTGACCGGAGTTCCGAACTGTCCTGGGCCCTGGCAAAAATATGTTTACCATAAAAATGCAGGGCCCGGCTCTCGTCAATATCGTATTGTACCACTTTGTTTTTATCCAGGTGCAACGCATCAATGGCTGCTGCGGCCGTATTTCCCAGCTGGTATTGCAGCAAGCGCGGATAAAATCCCGTTGCCAGGAATAAATTAACGCCGATAGCCGTATAACAGGCCAGTCGTATAAAATTGGGCCATTGCACCGAAGGCCTTACCAGCAGGTAAACAAAGAGCCCCAGCCCTCCTACCGCCGCCACTGTAAACAGCACCGATAAATCGGGGAATGGCCATTTCATCAAAACCACCACCACCAGCCAGAGCAGGGCAAAGATGGCGGTATGAAAAACCATCAGGGGTTTACGCCATCCCTGTAAGGTATTGGTATACCATACCCGATGCAGGAAACGGGCGGTAATAATTGCTGCCAATGGGAATACCACAAAAATATAATGCGGTAACTGTGCCTGGCTGCGGGCCAGGATGCAATACGTGATCAGGAATCCGCCAATGCTGATACCTTCTTCGGTCTGGCTTAAGTGAAACCTTTTTTGTACAATCAGTTTAATCCCAAAATACAAACCGGCCAACAGGCAGAGTATCCAGGGCAGGAAACTCCAGAACATATTTTCCAGCAGGAAAGTAAAATGACTCATTTCATGGTACACATTCTCTCCGGTATAGCGACCAAAACTCTGTGTCCAGTAATAAAACCGCAGTCCGGATTGTATGGGCACCCCATTAAATATTTTACCCGGTTCGAGATCGTATTGCTGGTATAAACCAATGCTCATGGGCAGCAGGAGTAAAGCAACCCAAACCAGTCCGGGTATATATTCCCAGCGAAAGAACTGCTTCCACTCGCGGCGCAGGGCAAAATGCGGCACGAAGGCAAATACGGGCACCATTAGTGCAATGGGTCCCTTGGTCATCATACCTGCCGCCACGGCAGTGAATGCCATGAAAAAATGTTTCCATTGTCTGGTTTCATACCAGGCTGCCAGTTGCCAGAGGCTCAGCATCACCCAGCCCATGAGCATGGTATCGCAACGCACATCATGCACCACCAGGAACACTGCCTGGCTGGTGGCCAGCACCAGGGCCGACAGCTGTGCTACCAGTTTTTCATAATACAGGCTTGCAAAACGGTAGGTGGCATAAATAGCTGTGAGCAACAGTATTACAGATGGCAGGCGGTAAGCAAAATGATTGATACCAAAGAAGCGCATACTTTGCGAGGAGAGCCAGAACAGTAAAGGCGGTTTGTCGAGGTAATCCCGCTGCATATCATACACTTTCAGGTAGCTGCCATTATCCAGCATTTCGCGGCTGATGGAAGCATACTGGGCTGCGTCGATATCAATAACAGGTATGAGCCACATGGCCAGCAAATACACCAGCCCGCAGCAGGCCAGCAAACCGTAAAAAATTCTGTTGGACATGATCAGGAGATTGAAATGGTTTCAGCAGGATCGGGCAAGCCGATATAGCGGTTAAAGAAGCGGGCGGTACCATAACCCACCAGGCAACCCAATAAGGCGCCGCAAAGTATATCCAATGGGTAATGCACCCCTACATAGACCTGTCCGTAGGCAATGGTTCCTGCCCAGACAAACAGCCATTTGCCGGTTTTGCCCAGCCATTGCCGGGTGGTGAGGAATACATACATGGCAAATCCAAAATGGTTGGTAGCATGGGAGGAAGTGAAACTGAAGCCCCCGGAGCAATGTTCCAGCAACAGGCGCATGCGGCCGACCAGTTCGGGTTCATTACAGGGGCGCAAACGCATGAATGCGCCTTTGACCAGGGTACTGCTGAACTGATCGGTCAGGGCAGCCGTAATCACTGCAAACAGGATCCAGGGCAGGGCTTTTTTGCCAAAATTCACCAATGCCAGTACAATCAGGAACAGGTAAAAAGGAATCCAGGTATCGGAATCCCGCCACAGGGGGTAGATGGTATCCAGTACGGGCAGGGTCCATACCGTATTGATCTGCAAGAACAGCCATTGATCAACCGACAGCAGCCATTGCAGCAGTTTTTCGGGGAATGACAATAAGGGTAAGGCAGTGAACATGCTATAAAGTTAATGCGCCGGAGCCAGCCGGCCCAGTGACCGGGATATTTTGCTGTTAAGATTTCAGCGGCTTGCGGGCTACCATAATCATCCGCGGGGATTGTCTTACATGATAGGCACCGAGGGAATAGTTACCAAATACTTCCTGTACCTGTAATCCCTGGTAAGCCATCATTTCCGTAAAATCACCCAGTGAAAATTTGGCCACCCGTTCGGTGTAGAGGTGATGGGGTGTGGTATGTGCCGCATCCGTGATCTGGATCTGCTTGAAGAAATGCTTATCGTCGTGCCATTTGGTGATGTGGAAAGTCACGTCTTCCTGCCGAACTGTCTTTGACTTTTCGATATGATCTTCCACATAATGCACATTCAGGTAATCGAGGACCAGCACTCCACCGGGCCGCAGGCTCTGGGCAATGGTTCTGATGGCATTATCGTGTTCCCGTCGGGTACGGAAATAGCCGAAACTGGTGAAGAAATTAAATGCGTACTGGAAATAGTTCACCCAGAAAGGCAGGCGCATATCGTGCTGGAAAAAATGCAGGGAATCATTCTCATCGGCTTTGGCTTCGGCAATGGAAGCGCCGGATAAATCAATTCCGGTGACATCAAATCCCATATCGTTCAATACCTTGCTATGCCTTCCTTTACCACAGGCCACATCCAGCATGGCTGCTCCCGGTGCGGGCTGCAGGTGACCAATCAATGCACGGATAAACGACAGGGCTTCCTGATCGTCCCTGTGCTGATACAACAAGTGATAATAGTGAGAGTTGAACCAATCCTTAAACCACGCTTTATCCGGCATACCTGTCCTTTGAACACACGAAATTACGACAAGCAGCTGAACAAAAAATTTCGATTATGTTTGCGGATATAATAGCAGTTGTATGGCCCTGATTAAAAGCATTTCCGGCATTCGTGGTACCATTGGTGGTAAACCCGGCGATACCCTCAGCCCCCTGGATGTAGTTCGTTTCACCGCCGCTTACGGCACCTGGCTGGCCGGACAATCCGGTGGGAACAAAACCGTTGTTATTGGCCGTGATGGCCGCATCAGCGGCGCCATGGTACAGGGATTGGTGGTGAGTACCTTAAATGCACTGGGACTGGATGTGGTGGACCTGGGACTGAGTACGACCCCAACGGTTGAAATGGCCGTAACTTTTGAACAAGCGGCGGGTGGTATCATCCTCACTGCCAGTCATAACCCCAAAGAATGGAATGCCCTGAAACTCTTGAACAGCAAGGGTGAATTCATCAGTGCCGCTGATGGTGCTGCCATCCTGGAAATTGCTTCCCGTGATGATTACCAGTTTGCCGGTGTGGATCAGCTGGGTACTTACCGGACCAATGAAACCGCCCTGCAACAGCATATCGATGCCATCCTCGCCTATCCGCTGGTGGATACTGCAGCCATTAAGAAAGCCAAATTTTCCGTGGTACTGGATGCCATCAACAGTACCGGCGCCATTGCCGTTCCCTTGCTGCTGAAAGCACTGGGTGTAAAAGATATCACTGTTATCAATGAAGCCGTTACCGGCAAATTTGCCCATAATCCCGAACCCCTGCCCGAACACCTGCGTGAACTGTCTTCCGAAGTAACCCGTCGCCAGGCCAGTCTGGGTATTGCGGTAGACCCTGATGTTGACCGGCTCTGTTTTGTGTGTGAAGATGGTTCCCTGTTTGGAGAAGAATATACCCTGGTAGCCGTGGCCGATTATGTACTGCGCAGCCGTAAAGGCAATACCGTGAGCAATATGTCCTCTACACGGGCCCTGAAAGATATTACCCTGCAGCATGGCGGCACATATCATCCCAGTGCCGTGGGTGAAGTGAATGTGGTGCAGAAAATGAAAGCCGTGAATGCTGTTATTGGCGGGGAAGGCAATGGCGGTATCATTGTACCCGACCTGCACTATGGTCGCGATGCACTCATTGGTATTGCACTCTTCCTCAGTTTCCTGGCACAGGAAAAGAAATCGGTGAAACAGTTACGCAATACCTACCCGGATTATTTCATGAGTAAAAACAAAATTGAACTCACTCCGGGTTTTGACCTGAAAAAGATTTTTGACCATATCAAAGAGAAGTACCAGCAACACCCCATCAATACCGAAGATGGTCTGAAGATTGAGTTTGAGAACGACTGGGTACACCTGCGCACCAGCAATACCGAACCCATTATCCGCATTTATGCCGAAAGCAGATCGGAAACCATTGCGGCAAACATTGCGAGCAAGCTGATCAGTGATATACAGGAAATACTGAAATAGATGTCAGATTTCAGATGGCAGATCTCAGATGTTTGATTTTTTGATTCATTGATTGATACTTTTTCGTATGCTGCTGCCTTGGCTGAAGCAACAGCATATCATTATGCCCCGTCTGTGGCATGAAGATCAATAAGTTCATGTTCACTACTACACCTCCAACCTCCAACCTCCAACTTCCAACTTCCAACCATTCCCCAGAAATCCATTATTTTTGCCGCATGGAAAGGATTTATCTCGATAATGCTGCTACAACACCTTTAGCCCCTGCTGTATTGGAAGCCATGATGCCTTACCTGACTGCTCAATTTGGCAATCCTTCTTCGATTTACAGCTATGGCCGGGAAAGCCGTCTGGCTATTGAGAATGCGCGCAAATCGGTGGCTAAAATCCTCCATGCCCACCCTGCTGAGATATTTTTCACCAGTGGCGGTACTGAAAGCAGTAATACAGCCATCAGTGCCGCAGTACGTGATCTGGGCTGCAGGCATATTATTTCCTCTCCTATTGAACACCATGCGACCTTACATACGGTTGAACATATGTACCATAGCGGGGAAGCAGCCCTGAGTTATGTAAAACTCCTGCCCAATGGTCATATTGACCTGGAAGACCTGGAAAAATTACTCGCTGCCAGTGAAGAAAAATGCCTGGTCACATTAATGCATGCCAACAATGAAATCGGCAATATGCTGGATATTCATGCTGTGGGTGAACTGTGTAAGCTGTATGGAGCCATTTTCCACAGCGATACGGTACAAACAGTAGGCCATTTCCCCTTCGATCTGCGCAATACTCCGGTACATTTCATCACCGGCGCCGGGCATAAATTTCATGGCCCAAAAGGCGTTGGTATGTTATACATCAACGAGAATGTAAAAATCAAACCTTTTGTACACGGTGGCAGTCAGGAAAGGAATATGCGTGCCGGTACAGAAAACCTCTATGGCATTGTAGGGTTTGCCAAAGCACTAGAACTGGCTACCGAACACTATGAACAGGACAGCAGCTATATCCGTGGTTTGAAAATGTATATGATGGATCAGCTGAAAAAACAGATCAAAGGGGTTGCTTTCAACGGCGATCCGCTGGGTAGTTGCCTGTATACCGTATTAAGCGTAAGCTTCCCCAAGACCGAGAAAAGTGAAATGATTCTTTTCAACCTCGACATCAATAATATCTGCGCCAGTGGCGGCAGTGCCTGCACCAGCGGCGCCGACCAGGGATCGCATGTAATACGTGCCATCAACCATAATCCCAACCAGGTGACCGTTCGCTTCTCTTTCTCCAAAAACAATACCCAGGCTGAAATTGACCAGGTAGTGGAGAAACTGAAAGACATGATCTGATCCGCACCACATATTCATGTTATTATGACAAACGGTAGGTAGTCCGTGCAGCATACCGGTATTTTAGCGACTCATTCAGCTAAAACCAAAAGCATGAAAACTATTTACGTATTATTAGCCCTGATCTGCTTCACCACCGTTTCCCAGGCCCAGCTGCGGGAACCGCGTGAGGTTGATTATTCCATGAAAGCAGCACAGTCTGTCTATGGTGAAATTGGCGGTCCGGGTATTCTCTCCATCAACTACGATCAACGATTTAAAGGTCAGAAAGGCTGGGGTTTCAGAGCCGGCGTGGGTGGTATAGGCTTTCTCACGGCGGGTGTTTTTGCAGCACCGGTGGGGCTCAACTATCTCTCTGGTAAAAATGGTAATTACCTGGAACTGGGTGCCGGCATCAGTGCACTCACTGTTACCGATGGTGAAGATTTCTTCGACAACAGCAATTCCACCATATTCGGCTACCTCAATTTCGGCTATCGCTACCAGCCCGAGAAAAAAGGATTTACGGCCCGTGTATTTGTATCACCACTGATCACCGGCGCAGGGGTATTCCCTTTTTATGGGGGGCTGTCGGCGGGAATCAGATTTTAACATGTAAGACGTCAGATCGCAGATTTCAGATGTATTGTTTGATTTTACTTATCACCCAAACAATCACAAAATCAAATCTGAGATCTGCGATCTGACATCTTATATTACTCATTATAGTCTTCGGCATTAAAATCCTCCTCATCCATATCAACCGGGCCCAGGTTCATCATGCTGCCGATGAGGTCTTTGAATTCAATGCGGCCCTCGATGTTTTTCTTGCTGATGAGGGAATAAGAAGCCAGTCCGTGTAAAACAAATTCCATCAATAAAGCGTGTTGCCGTTCAGTACCCTGGGGATAATGTTTTTTCACGAAGGCATAGAGTCCGTCTACCTGGTACAATGCAGTAATCTTATCTGCATCTTTCATATCCAGCAGTATATCCAGGTGATTCCCGCCATCAAACCAGCGGGTGATGGAGCGATAAGGGTTTTCGGGTTCTTTCTCTTCAGCTGATCTTTTTCCCGTTGCCTTTTTCTTCTTAACCTGCTCTGGATTGGGGAAATAGTTCACAAACTGGGTACGGATGGCTTTATCCAGCAGGTTAACAGCTACCTGATAAGGTCCCTCCTGCTCGCCTTCGTATACCAACTCAATCTTTCCGGTAATGGCCGGAACTATACCATTGAGATCACTGATCCATACCTGTGTATGGTTTTCTCCGTGCAGTAATGCCCTTCTTTCAGCACTGCTGATGGCATTCTCATAAGCTGCAATACTCAAACGGGCACTTACGCCGCTTTTCTTATCTACATATTCATTGGCACGTGCTTCAAAAGCAATCTGCTCAATCAGTCGCTTGACCAGATCACTCATATCAACCCGTTCATTTTGTTCGGGCAGTATATTGGCTTCCTGACTGGTGATAGACAATGCCTGTTCGATATTTTTGGGATAGTGGGTCAGTATCTGGCTTTCGATCCGGTCTTTCAGCGGTGTTACAATGCTGCCACGATTGGTATAGTCTTCGGGGTTGGCTGTGAATACAAAGAGTATGTCCAGCGGCATCCGGAGCTTGAATCCCCTGATCTGTATATCTCCTTCCTGCAGGATATTGAATAAAGCTACCTGTATGCGTGCCTGCAGATCCGGTAATTCATTGATGACAAATATGCCTCGGTTACTGCGGGGGATGATGCCATAGTGTATGACCTGTTCATCTGCAAAATTCAGGCGCAGGTTGGCCGCTTTAATAGGATCGATATCACCGATCAGATCAGCTACACTCACATCCGGCGTAGCCAGTTTCTCCCCATATCTCTCCGACCGGTGAATCCAGCGGATGGGCGTTTCATCGCCCAGCTCTGCTACCAGGTCCCGGGCAAACTTACTCAGGGGTTGTAAAGGATCATCATTGATCTCCGAACCGGCGATTACGGGAATATATTCATCCAGCAGATCCACCATCTGGCGCGCCATTCTGGTTTTTGCCTGTCCGCGTAATCCCAGGAATAAAATATTATGCCTGCTCAGCAATGCCCTTTCGGTATCGGGTATTACGGTATCTTCATAACCAATGATGCCTGTAAAAGGGTTTTCCTGTTTACGAATATGTCCAATCAGGTTCTGCCGGATCTCTTCCTTTACTGTTTTGGATACATAACCACTCTGCTTCAACGCGCCGAGGGTAGTAATAGTAGGTATCTTCATGCGTTGTAATATCTATGCTGTCTGTTAATATACGGTTCTGCTTTTGCCGCTTTCAAAATCACGGAATATGAATGCACCCAGCTTATCCAGTGTGGCAAAATAGGCTTTGCCATGATTGGTTTCTGTAAACTCCTGCACAAAATTCTGCAGGTAAGGATCAGAAGCAATCATAAATGTCGTGATGGGTATTTTCAGTTTTTTACATTGCGCCGCCAGGTTGATACAGCGATTCACCACTTTCCTGTCGAGACCGAAACTGTTTTTGTAATACCGCCCCCCTATTTTTAAACAGGTGGGCTTCCCATCGGTGATCATGAATATCTGTTTGTTTGGGTTCTTTCTTCGCCGCAGTATATCCATCGCCAGCTCCAGTCCGGCTACGGTATTGGTATGATAAGGCCCTACCTGCAAATAAGGCAGGTCTTTGATCTCTATACTCCAGGCATCATTACCAAATACAACAATATCCAGGGTATCTTTCGGGTATTTGGTGGTGATCAGTTCACTCAATGCCATGGCTACTTTTTTGGCCGGGGTAATCCGGTCTTCACCATAGAGAATCATGGAGTGAGAAATATCAATCATCAGCACCGTGGATGTCTGGGTTTTAAAATCATTCTCCCGGATCTGCAAATCATCTTCCCGCATGGAGAAACTATCAATGCCATGATTGATCTGTGCATTACGGATACTTTCGGTAAAATCAATCTGCTCCAGCATATCACCAAATTGGAAAGGGCGGGTATCCGGACTCACTTCATCACCCTGTCCGGGTTTGAAGGTCTGGTGATTACCCTGTTTGCTTTTCTTGAGTTTACCGAATATTTCCTCCAGGCTTTTTTTGCGGATGGTTTGTTCCGACTTGGCGGTGATGCGGAAAGAGCCATCCGCAGGATCTTCCTGCATATAGCCGTTTTCTTTCAGCTCTTCAATAAAATCTCCCATCCCATATTCACTGTCCGTTAGTCCGTACTGACGATCCAGCTCATTCAGCCACTGCAAAGCTTCCGATGCATCCCCATTGGTATAGGTGAGCAATTGCACGAAGATGTTCAGCAATTGTTCAAATTTACTCTGACTGTTTTCGGAGGAATCAAAATGTATAAAGCGGTGTCCAATCATATCATACCAACCTGGTGCTTTTCCTGCTCTAAATTAACAAGCTTTGGGCAGGAATGGTTGCGATTTACGTAAAAGAAAAGCCCCCATCGGTATCGTTGGGGGCTTTAAGCTTATTTTTTAGGTGCCGTGGCGGGGGAATCTTTTTCCATGGTTTTTCCCGGTATCTGAACCGGGCGGTTATACATGGTTTTCATCTGGTCCATCGTTTGCAGGAAGGTCTCTGCCCGCTGCTTTTCAGGACCCAGGGCTTCGGATTTGCTGCCACTGAGACTATTATAGTATTTCACCTGTTGCTGCAGGTCTTTGCGTACACTGGTTGATATTTTTTCAACCAATGCACTGTCTCCGGCCATATAGGCTGCTTCCAGTAATAACAATGAGTTCTGGTTATGCAGGTTACCCCGACTGGTATAGCCATAAGGGAAATTACCCTGGTTCATCATGGAATCTACCTGGTGTAACACTTTACGGGCTTCTTCTTTGCGGTTGGTAGCTGCCAATTCCAGTGCCAGGTCTGCATAAGCAGTACGGATACTGTTCAGATGGCGACGGTTTTCCTCATCATAATAAACACCGGGGATCTGTGCATTACCAAAACCAAATTTAGATCTAGTTTTTTCCAGCATCCAGTCAATGTTCACACGGCTGTCTTCAACAGGCACCAGGCGGTAACTCATACCATCTCTGCGCAGGTAACGCTCCAGTCCCAACCCGTCGGTTGTAGGATTGGTGAAATAAATTGGACGTTTCCAATGGTTGGCTGCCACTACGTTCAGTACGGTCAGGTCGTTCTTCATCAGTGCGTTCTTCGCAATTTCAAAACGCAATTCAGACACAATGCTGTCGTTGTTATTGGCCGTACCATTTTTCAATACCAGGTTTCTGTCAACCGGAACAGATAATTTTTTAACCGGATAGCTATAAGCATCCTGGTCATTGTCTTTACCCACATAATTCTTCATCAGGTCATACAGATCGTAATACCTGTTTTCCGGAATATTGGGATCGGGACGGTATTCAATATAATCGCGCTTACCACCTTCAATCTGATCAGCGGACCAGATCACATCAATGGGATCGCTTTCGTTTACTTTATAACGCAACTGGTTGATGTACCAGTCAATGCCCAGCAGGCTGTAGTTGATTACGCGTACATCCGGACGAATGCCTTCCACTTCCTGTGCATACCAGAGTGGGTAAGTATCATTATCCCCAAAAGAAAACAGAATGGCATTGGGAGCACAGCTTTCCAGGTAATCTTTGGCAATATCCCTGGCCAGTTCTTTTTTACTGCGGTCGTGGTCATCCCATTCCTGCTGTGCCATGAGTACAGGCACTGCCAGTAAACAGATCACGGTAGCAATAGACGCTGCAGTGGCCTGCGACAGGGCTTTGTTCAGCCAGTCGCGCACTTTCAGCACACCCAGTCCGATCCATACGGCAAAAGCATAGAAACTGCCCACATAGGCATAATCACGTTCACGCGGCTGGTAGCCGGGCTGGTTCAGGTATAATACGATAGCCATACCGGTGAAGAAGAACATCAGGAAATTCACTGCAAAGTCATCTCCACGCTTTTTATAATGGTAGAATAAACCAAGCAGCCCCAGGATCAACGGTAAAGCGAAAAGGGTATTATGTGCTTTGTTATTCTTCAGGCTTTCAGGCATATTGCTCTGGTCACCGTAGAACAGGTTATCAATGGGTGATATACCGGTGATCCAGTTACCATCCCGCACGTTACCGGCAAAGAGTCCCTGGTTATCATTTTGTTTACCGGCAAAGTTCCACATGAAATAGCGGAAATACATCCAGTTCACCTGGTACTGGAAGAAGAAACGGATATTATCAAGCTGATCAGGCTGACGCTCGTATGAGCCATCGCGCATACGGTTGATGCCCAGGAAATAAGCATAGTAGTCGGCATGGTTCTGATCATTACTCATATCCCATACGCGGGGAAATACCATTTTATCTTCGGCAGCAAAGACATAGCGACGGTCTTCACCCAGCTCAATGTATTTGTCTTTTGACTTCTGGTAACGCATGCCCGTAGTCTTCAGGTCAATCGGACGGGCGGTGAATTTTTGTCCGTATAACAAGGGAAAATCTCCATATTGCTCACGTCCCAGGTAACCGACCAGACTCATGGGGTTATCTACGTTATACATATCCACCGAAGGGTTGGCATTACTGCGGATCATGGTGGTCACGTAAGTACTGTAACCAATCAGCATAAAGGTTACACACCACAAGGCCAGGCGCAAATAAGCCCATCCTTTTTTAGCAGCGTATTTCAGTCCCACCCAGATGAGTACAGCGAGCAGTATAAAGAAAAATGCAAAACCGGAGAAGAAAGGCAATCCGAAACCGTTTACAAAATAACGGTCGAAAGTACCTGCCAGTTTTACGGTATACTGGATCACCCCTACCTGTACGGCACCGGTGATGATACAACCCAGCAAGAAGAAAATATAGATACCACCGTAGTGGGATTTCTTATCTTTATTGAGTCCTTCAACCAGGAACAGCAAACCAATGGCAACAGCTGTACCCAGGATCATCAGACCACTGAGGGTACCATCCATACCGGGGTTACGTTCTGATACTTCTGCATTGGCCATGATCAGGGCTCCGATAAAGCCCAGTATGCCCCCGATAACGGTTAAACGCAGGAACCATTTACGGATCACCGTATAGTTGAAATGGTCTTTCTTGCGGAAATAATAAACCATTACAATAGCGGGAATGGTCAACAAGTTCAGCAGGTGGACACCGATGGACAGTCCCATCATAAAAAAGATGAAGACGATCCAGCGATCGGCTCCGGGCTCATCGGCATGGTTTTCCCACTTGAGTATGGCCCAGAATACAATGGCGGTAAAGAAAGAAGACAACGCATATACTTCCCCTTCCACAGCACTGTACCAGAAAGAGTCGCTGAATGTATAGGCCAGGGCACCTACAATACCGGCACCCATGATACTCCAAAGCTGACCCGACTGCAGGGTATCGGTGGTTTTAACGCCAACAATGCGACGGGCGAAATGGGTAATGGTCCAGAACAGGAACAGGATGGTGAAGCCACTGGCCACAGCACTCATCATATTCACAGCTTTTGCTGCTGCCAGGGGATTATCGCCAAACAATATGATGAATACGCGCCCCAGTATTACAAAAAGCGGGGCTCCGGGAGGGTGCGGGATCTGCAATTTGAAACAACTGCTGACAAATTCGCCACAATCCCATAAGCTTCCGCCGGCTTCAGCGGTTAAAATGTACACGGTACAGGCAATGAAACATACCACCCAACCCACAATGTTATTAATACGGGTAAACTGCATATTGGTTTTGGTTTAAAGACAGGCAAACATACCTTAATAATACTAAAATGGAAAATACCCCAACCACAAAGACCGATTTTAAGAAAAACTTATCAGCTCTAATGAGTATCCAGCGGATACATATTTGGTTGAATACTTATTGATGCCTCCGGGATCGGCTTCAAAACCACTTTGCCTGCGCCTTCAGCCTACCCGTTTTTCAACCTCGTAAAAGGGTGCATCCTTCGTCCGGATCCCAGCGGTTATTGCCCGGGGACGGCATTTAAAAGGCAAAGGGATCAGGATAGAAATATATTGATAACCAATATATTAATTGTTTTCACCCATACAGATCAGGATTCCTGCTTAACTTTGCGCCCCATGGATACCAAACGCAGTGTTGCTTTTCACACATTGGGATGTAAGCTGAATTTTTCAGAGACATCTACCCTCTCCCGCATGCTGGAGCAGGAAGGATTTGTGAAGAAGGATTTTGATGAGCCGGCCGATGTGTATGTCATCAATACCTGCTCTGTAACCGATAATGCGGATAAGGAATGCCGTCAGCTCGTTCGTCGTATCCAGCGGCGTTCACCCGAAAGCTTTGTGGTGATTACCGGTTGTTATGCGCAGCTGAAACCCCAGGAAATTGCCGGGATTCCCGGTGTGGACCTGGTATTGGGTGCTGCTGAGAAATTTAATATTGCCCAACACATCAGCGAATTATCCAAAGGAGATCCTACCCGGATATGCAGTTGCGATATTGATGCGGTGACCGGATTCAACGCATCGTTTTCGCAAAACGACCGGACCCGGACTTTTTTAAAAGTACAGGATGGCTGCGACTATAACTGTTCATTCTGTACCATTCCCATGGCGAGGGGTAAAAGCCGGAGCGACCGGGTTGAGCGGGTGGTGGAACAGGTAGAAACGCTGGCGGCAAATGGTGTTAAGGAGATTGTACTCACCGGTGTAAACCTCGGCGATTTTGGCAAAGGCCCCGATGGCAGTCGTCATGAAGAGAATTTCTTTCAACTGGTACAGGCACTGGACGCCGTACCGGGAATTGAGCGTTTCCGCATCTCCTCTATTGAGCCCAACCTGCTGAGCAATGAGATCATTGCATTTGTTGCCAATAGCCAGCGGTTCATGCCGCATTTTCATATCCCCTTACAAAGTGGCAGCAATGAAATACTGGGATTGATGCGCAGAAGGTATCGCCGGGAATTGTATGCCGAAAGGGTGTCACTTATCAAAACCCTGATGCCGCATTGCGCCATTGGTGTAGATGTAATTGTGGGTTTCCCCGGTGAAACGGATACCCATTTCAAAGAAACATTTGATTTCCTGCATAGCCTGGATGTTTCCTACCTGCATGTCTTTACCTATTCCGAGCGGGATCATACCAAAGCTTTGGAGATTAAACCCATTGTTCCGATACCGGTAAGGAATGAAAGAAATAAAACATTGCGTAACCTCTCCTATATGAAGCAGCAATTCTTCCAGCAGCAATACAGCGGTCAGACCCGTAAAGTATTGTTTGAAGCAGCTGAAAAAAATGGAATGATGGAAGGCTATACCGATAACTATATCCGGGTGACCACTCCCTACCGCGCCGAATGGGGTAACCAGGTGATTGATTGGACACTGTAATGTATGTAGGATCGCAGAGGTCAGATGTTTGATCTTTGATTTTTTGAGTTTTTGATTTGCACATTGGGGTATCGATGTACCAATTTTCAGTTTAATGTTTCTTGCTGTTCGAAACGCTCACCAAAAAACTCACTACGGACTACTCACTATTAACTTCCAGCAGCAACTTCTAGTCAACCGAATTTTCTTATAATCATCTATATTTTACAACTATTTACAAAGAAAATAATAAAATATATGAACAGACTTGTCTGTTTTAATTCCCACAATCCTATATTTGCATTATCATTCTGCAATGGATACGAAACAAAAGATATTAAGCACTGCCTCAAAACTGTTCTACGAGCAGGGGTATAATAGCACTGGTATTAACCAGGTTATTAAGGAAGCGGCTGTTGCCAAAGCCAGTTTCTATCAGCATTTTCCTTCCAAGGAAGATCTTCTACTGGCATACCTGGTTACTACGCAGGAAAATACCGATAAGGAGATGCGGGCCCAGATTGCCAAATGTAAAACTCCCAGAGAGCAGGTATTGGCTTTATTCGATTTTCTGTCGAAGCTCGCCCGGCAGACATCATTCAAAGGATGTAATTTTCTGAACATTGCTGCAGAACTACCGAACGATCAAGGAAAAGTTCGAAGTATTATCCGTAAACAAAAAAACGGTATACGCAACCTGTTTGCCGAAATACTAAAACCCGCTGGCAAAGAAGATCTGGCCGATGAGATATACCTACTGTTTGATGCTGCACTGGTCTCCGGCAAGGTTTATGCCGATGTGTGGCCTGTAAAAACCGCCCGTAAAATCGTTGAAAAACTAATCTAAATTTTTTTACTTTATAATAGACAGACTTGTCTGTTCAATATGATCACAGCATACACTTTACTAAGAATTACCTTGGGCTTAAACATCCTACTGCATGGCTTGGTTAGAACTCCAAAAACAAGGTATCAGGCATTTGTAGCCGCAGTGCAAACTGAGTTCAAAGACACCCTGCTGCCGGGTAAACTGGTTAGCGTGGTAGCTCAATCAATTCCATTGCTGGAAAGCATCATCGGTCTCCTTATCCTCACAGGTTTTTGTACAGGGCTGTCCATTCTTGCCGGTTTTGCACTCATGATCCTGCTGCTTACCGCTAAATCCATTAAGCAAGACTGGTATACTGTATCGCTGCAAATGATTTATATGCTTTACTATACGCTGCTGCAGGCAGGGCTTCGGTACAATACTTTTTCACTAGACGCTTTATTTTTTCATTACAGACAGACATGTCTGTGTTAAACACACTAAAATGACCTTGAACAAAACAGCAACTGGTCTACTCATCGGGCTTTGGACCAGCTTATCATTTATTGCCAGCGCGCAAGAAAAACAGTCCGGAATCACTAAAAAAAATATAAGCATGAACAAAACAGGTGTATCCTTTAAATCCATTGAGATAGATGGGTTGAAGATCTTTTACCGGGAAGCAGGTATGCCCGGCAAACCAACCATTCTGCTATTGCATGGGTTCCCCTCTTCATCGAGGATGTATCAGAACCTGATGAATGAACTTTCGGGACAATACCACCTCATTGCCCCCGACTATCCGGGTTTTGGCCAGAGCAGCGCCCCGGATACAGATCATTACCAGTACACATTTGACAACCTCGCAGCTACTGTAACCAGGTTTATTGATAAACTGGGCTTGAAGCAATTCAGTTTATATATGCAGGATTATGGCGGACCCGTTGGTTTAAGAATTGCAACGGCCAGACCTGCTGCAATACAATCTTTGATCATCCAGAACGCTAATGCGTACACAGAAGGTTTGGGTGCGGCCCTTGCACCCCTATCGGACTATATGCAGCATCCGAACGCAGAAACTGAAAAAGCTGTTCGCGGCTTCTTAACCCTCGCAGCTACACAGTGGCAATACACAGATGGGGCTTCCGATCTTTCTAAAATTAATCCGGATAGCTATATCACAGACCAATATTACCTCGACCGAAAAGGTAATGATCTTATTCAGCTGGCTTTATTCAGAAATTATATTACCAACCTGGCTTTATACGAGACATGGCATGCATATTTCAGGAAATATAAGCCTGCAACCCTGGTCATTTCAGGAAAGAATGACCAATTATTTACAGCCCCCGGAGCCGAAGCATTTAAGAAGGATAATCCCGATGCACAAATTCACCTGTTAAACGGAGGCCATTTTGCACTGGAAGAGCATTATGAACATGCTGCTATTATTATCCTACAGTTTCTTCAGGGAAATGCAATCCGCTAATCATTATTCACACTCAATCATTTAATATGAAAACTTTTGATGTACCCAACAGGTCTTCCGTATCTGCCAACAATCAAGCTATTTTTGATAACCTGCAACAAGCCCTGGGATTTGTTCCGAATCTTTATGCAGCCATTGCTTATTCAGCAACCGGTCTTGAAAAATTTCTGGCCTTTCAAAATGCCAAAACCTCTTTGTCGAATAAGGAGAAAGAAGCAGTGAATCTGGTGGTTAGTGAAGTAAATGGCTGTCGTTATTGCCTGAGCGCACACACCGTTATCGGAAAAATGAATGGCTTCACTGAAGAACAGATTTTCGATTTAAGAGCTGGTACCAGCAATGATGCAAAGCTGCGGGCATTGGTTTCACTGGCCAGGGATGTTGTCGAAAATAAAGGCAAAGCTACGCCGGCAATCCTCGATGCGTTTTTTGAAGTAGGCTATAATAATGAAAATCTGGTAGACCTGGTTTTACAGATCAGTGATAAAACCGCCATGAACTATTTGCATAATATCACACAAGTACCCATCGATTTCCCTGTAGCAGAACCATTGAAACGGTCATCATTGTAAGGGGAACCTCCTTTTCAAAAAAAATCAATTGTTATGTTGTTGTATAGTTTAGACGCCACAGAAACGGTATCTCCCCCTGTACCGTTTGTAAAAGATGAATGTGGCGACAGTATGTGGGATGAAGTATTAGCTCAGTTCGATTTGAATCCCTGAGTTAATGAAATGGGAAACCGGCAGTTTTTACTGCCGGTTATTTTAATTTCGGGGTTGATAGAGGTTTATGATTGTGTATCTGCCGACGACAAATACTCCGCGGGAAATTCCACCACCATTACCTGCCCCAGGCTTTCCAGCTTCACATATACTTTTTTCCGACCACCCCGGATAACTGTTCCTTCATTACCCATGAAGACGCCATAATTCACGCGGATTTTCATTTCTTCCTGAAAGCCTTCTTCACTGATGATATTGAAGCGGGCATCTTTTTCGGCCAGGTATTGCTGAATCAGGGATATTTCTTCGTCTTTGATAATGGCGGGTTTGCCGAGGTAGTACACAAAATTCAAGACACCATCGGTACTGAGTACCGGCGTTCGCTGGGTGTCATCGATATGAACAAAAACGTAGGATTTAAATAAAGGATCTTCTATGATCTTTTTCCGGTCGCTCCATTGCCGCTCTACTTTTTGCAGCGGACACCAGCTTTCAATACCTTTTCGCACCAGCACGCTGTCAACTTTTTTCTCCCAACGCGGCTTGGTATATAAGGCATACCATTTTTTGTCATTTTCCATCAGTCTGGCTTGGCTCGGATCAGTTACAAATAAAAAAGGTCCCTATGAATGCCATAGGGACCTGCAATATAGAAGATTTACTTAATTTTTCGAATTAAAGACGGTGGCCGACTCGGGAGCAGTTACCATTTCCTTCACCACCCGAACGGTTTCCCCGATCTGGAGGTCGGTTTTAAGGTTACGCAACCAGGCCTGGTAGCGGTCGCCTTTCATTTTATCGGGGTTGTTGAAATAGCGGTCTTTATCCACTTCCACCGGTGCCACATTCATTTCCTGGGAAAGTTTGAGCAGACTGTTGTTTTGCGTTACTGTTGACTTAATGCGTTCCTGCATGGCCCGGTACTTATCAATCTTCAACTGGGTGGGTTCTTCGCTCAGT
>JAACZQ010000075.1 GCA_009996675.1 Chitinophagaceae bacterium | reverse complement strand
TCAAAGAGATACTGGCTATTGGTCAGGTATGTCGGGAAAACGGACTGGCTTTTCACCTCGACGGTGCGCGTTTGTTCAATGCCCTGGTTGCTAAAAATGAAACAGCAGCACAATATGGTGCGGCTTTTGATACCATTTCTATTTGTCTGAGTAAGGGATTGGGGGCACCGGTGGGCAGTGTATTGATTGGCCCGGCCGATTTTATCCGCAAAGCCCGTCGCATCCGTAAAATATTTGGTGGTGGTATGCGTCAGGCGGGTGTGATTGCTGCAGCGGGGTTGTATGCTTTGGAGCACCAGGTAGCGCGTTTGGCAACCGATCATGAGCATGCCCGTTTAATTGCAGCAGCGTTGCAAGAAAAAGATTTTACAGGGGCGGTATTACCGGTGGAGACGAATATCATTATTTTTGAGGTGCAGGGACGTTATACTGCCGCGTCTTTATCGGCGCGTTTGAAAGAATCCAATATACTGGCCATCGCCATCTCCCCCTCGCAGATCAGGCTGGTGGTACATCTGGACATTAGCCCGGATATGGTTGCACAAACCATTGATCTGATCCGGTCTTTATAACCTGATGCTATTCTAATACCGTTACATAGTTTTTATTAAGCAAGCACTACAAGAGCATGTTACCCAGAATTAATCCTACGAATACACAGGCCTGGTTTTTATTACAGAAACATCATGAGGAGGAAATGAACCGCAGGCATATGCGGGATTTGTTTGCTGCGGATGCCGACCGGTTTAAGAAGTTTTCCATCAGCCTGCACGATATCCTGTTTGATTATTCCAAGAATATCATCAACCAGAAAACCCTCCAGCTTTTATTGCAACTGGCAGAAGACTGCAAACTAGCCGATGCCATCCATGAAATGTTTGCAGGGATCAAGATCAATGAGACCGAGCAGCGTTCTGTTTTACATACTGCTTTGCGCAATTTTTCTGATACGCCTATTCTGGTAGACGGGAAAGACATCATGCCCCATATTCAACGGGTACAGAAACAGATGCAGGAATTTTGTGCGGCTGTGCATGCCGGTAAACACAAGGGGTATACAGGTAAGAAAATCCGGTACATTGTTAATATTGGTATTGGCGGCAGCGACCTGGGGCCTGTGATGGTTACCGAAGCGCTACGCCCCTACTGGAAAAAAGATATAGAGGTTTTCTTTGTAAGTAATGTGGATGGTACCCATATTGCTGAAACACTCAAAAAAGTAAAAGCCGAAGAAACCTTATTCCTGGTGGCATCCAAAACCTTTACCACGCAGGAAACCATGACCAATGCGCATACCGCCAGAAGCTGGTTCCTGGAGCAGGCCGGAGATGAAAAACATATTGCCAAACACTTTGTGGCCTTGAGCACACATGAAAAAGCGGTGACCGATTTTGGTATCGACCGCAAGCATATGTTTGAATTCTGGGACTGGGTTGGAGGCCGTTATTCACTCTGGAGTGCAATTGGGTTATCCATTGCCCTGTCTGTTGGCTATGAGCATTTTGAATCATTGCTGAAAGGTGCAGCTGCGGCGGATGAACATTTCCGCAAAGAAAAATTCGATAAAAATATTCCCGTACTCATGGCGCTGCTGGGTATCTGGTATACCAATTTCTTTGGTGCCCAGAGTGAAGCCATACTGCCTTACGATCAGTACCTGCATCGCTTTGCCGCCTATTTCCAGCAGGGCAATATGGAGAGCAATGGTAAGAGTATTGATCGCAGCGGCAATCCGGTGAACTACAGCACCGGCCCCATTATCTGGGGAGAACCCGGCACCAATGGACAGCATGCTTTCTATCAGTTATTACACCAGGGAACACCCCTGATCCCTTGCGATTTTATTGCACCGGCCATCAGTCACAATCCCATTGGTGATCATCACTTCAAATTAATGTCTAATTTTTTCGCCCAGACCGAAGCCCTCATGAATGGTAAAACGGAAGCAGAAGTAAAGGCGGAATTAACCCAGGATGGCAAAACAGCAGAAGAAATCAAGCGGTTGCTGCCCTACCGGGTATTTGATGGCAATAAACCCACCAATTCAATCCTGGTGAAAGAAATCAATCCTTTTACGCTGGGTACCCTGATCGCCTTATATGAGCATAAAATTTTTGTACAGGGGGTGATCTGGAATATTTTCAGTTTTGACCAATGGGGTGTTGAATTGGGTAAACAACTGGCCAACCGCATATTGCCGGAATTGGCGGCTGATAATCCGGTTGGTGCGCATGATTCATCCACCAATGGATTGATCCAGGCATTCAAACAATACCGAAAAGCATAATCATGGACCAGGCAACCATCGAGATCCGGCATATCATGCCGGCTGATAATGCAGCCATGGCAGCTGTGATCCGTGGCGCGTTGGAAGAATTTGGCGCCAATAAGCCCGGCACTGTATATTTTGATGACAGTACCGATCATTTATATGAATTATTCCAGGCGGAACCGCTGAGTGAATATTTTATTGCCAGTCAGCACGGCCGTTTACTCGGCGGTGCCGGCATTTACCCAACAGAAGCATTACCGGATGGTGTTTGTGAACTTGTCAAAATGTATTTAGCCCCTGCTGCCCGTGGTAAAGGATTGGGTGGCACCATGATTGCCCGTTGTCTGGAAGCAGCCCGTGCCAAAGGCTTCCGGCAGGTATACCTGGAAACCATGCCCGAATTGCGCAAAGCGGTTGCTGTGTATGAGCAGTTCGGCTTCCGCTATCTCGATGGCCCCATGGGTAATAGCGGACATAATGGGTGTGATATCTGGATGATTATTGATTTGCCATAAAAGAAAAGCCGCTTATAATCAAGCGGCTTTTCTTTTATGTGTTGTTGGTAGTATTACCATTTATCTACTTCTTCATGATCATTGCTGGCAGCAGCGGCATCAGCAACCGGAGTAGCAACTGGGGCAGCAGTTTCAGTAGTAACTGTTTCAGCCTCTTCTACTGCCGCAACAGCTTCAGCAGGTTTGGCTTCATATGCGCCTTCTGTATCATCGTATTCATGGTTGAATGCATCGAAGTCGAAATCGGGCATCAGATCGGTTTTTACAAAATCAACCGCTTCACCCAGGGCTTTGATGAATTTATTAAAATCTTCTTTGTACAGGAAGATTTTGTGCCTGTCGTACCCGTTGTCATCAAATCGTTTACGGCTTTCGGTGATGGTAAGATAATAATCGTTACCACGGGTTGCCCTTACATCAAAAAAATAGGTTCTTCTTTTACCAGCGCGGATTCTTTTGCTGTAAACACTTTCCATTTTTTTGTCGTTGTTCTCGTACGCCACAGTTGTTGGTTTTTGGTTTTCTGGTTTTTAATGGTAACAAATATAGGATTGTTTCAGAATTACCAAAATTTTCCATAAAGCTTTTGCAGAATGGGTTTGAGGCCCTTATAATGGTTGGTTAAACACCGTTTTCCACCCTTTCCCCGTTGCTGGCTTCGGTTAGTTGCAGGCGATACAGTTCGGCATAATACCCATTGCGCTGCATGAGTTCGTCGTGCGTACCCATTTCGGTGAGTGTACCATTGTCCAGGACCAGTATCCGGTCGAAACGGAAACTGGAGAAGATGCGGTGGGTAATGATCAGTGCTGTTTTATCGTGCAGGTAGCGATACAGGTTGCTGATGATCTCAAATTCGGTTTTGGCATCTACAGCACTCAGGCAATCATCGAATACAATGATCTCCGGCTTTTTGATCAGGGCACGGGCAATGGATATACGTTGTTTTTGTCCGCCGCTCAGGGTTACCCCCCGCTCGCCAATGGTGGTATCATACCCTTTGTCAAATCCCAGGATATCCTTGTGTACACTGGCAAATGATGCTGCTTCACTAACCGCTTCCAGTCCGGCTGGCTCGGCAAGTCCAAAGCTGATATTGTCTTTTACACTATCACTGAAGAGAAAAACATCCTGTTGTACGTAACTCACTTGTTCCCGCAGGGTTTTGAGGGGAATATCCCGCAAATCCCGTCCCCCGATACGGATATGCCCGCTGACGGGGTCATAGAACCGCAGTAGCAACTGTGCCAGGGTGGTTTTACCACTGCCTGTGCGTCCGAGTATCAGCAGCTTCTCTCCTTTCCGGATGTGCAGGTTGAACTGCTGCAATGCCTGTATACCGGTATGCGGATAGGTGAATTGTACATTGTCAAAGACAATATCACCACTCACCGGACTTGGCTGAATATCCTTGCGATCTGCAATAGCAGGCTGGGTCTGTAAAAATTCGTTCAGTCTTTTTTGTGAGGCAGCCGCCCGCTGGATCATACTGGCTGTCCAGCCGATGGCACTCACCGGGAAAGTGAGCATATTGATATAGATCACAAATTCTACCACCAGTCCTACTTTGGTTGGATCAGCCAGGGCCTGCATGCCTCCCATGAAAATGGTCACCAGGGTACTGATGCCAATCATTAAAGCCATGCTGGGGAAGTAAATGGCTTCCACTTTGGCCAATCCAATGGCGTTTTTCTTATAGGCTTCACTGTTTTTCTCAAAAAAGCCCAGCATGGCTTTCTCCTGTACAAAGGATTTGATCACGCGGATACCGGAATAGGATTCCTGTGCATTGGTGGTGAGGTCTGATAATAATGCCTGTATCCGTTCACTCTTCCGATTGATGATGCTGTTCACGATATAAATGGTAGCCGCCAGTACGGGCAGCGGGGCCAGTACATAAATGGTGAGCATCACATCTTTCCGCAGCATATTCACCACACAGAAGCCAATAAGGGTTACCAGGTTAATGAGGTACATGATGGCCGGGCCGGTATACATGCGTACACGGCTTACATCTTCCGTCATGCGGTTCATCATATCACCCGTGCTGTGTGTTTTGTAGAAAGCAGTGTCCAGTAACTGGTAATGCCGGAAGATTTCATTTTTCTGGTCATATTCTATATGCCGGCTCATCACAATAATGGTCTGGCGCATAAAGAACATGAGGATACCCCGTAAAACAGCGAGCAGCAGGATGGTAATGCTGCAAACGGCCACCAGCCCGGTAAAACTGAAGTTTCCGAGTCCGATCCAGTGAATGAAGCGGTCAACCAGGGCATCATTGGGCAAACGGCTGGTGCTGGCATGGGCACCGGGTAAACGTTGTTGCACCTGGTTCACGACAAAACCGGTGATCTGGGGGGCCAATACAGCGAAATAGTTGGAGAGAATAACGAAAAGGGTACCCATGAAGAAGCGGGTACGGTATTTCCAGAAATATTTATTGATAGCGGCGAGGTGCTTCACAGGTTGCTTGCTTGATCGTGGGTGCAAAGGTAGGTGCTCCGATCTTTTGGGAACCCTGTTTTGTTATAAGCGGATGTTAAGATGGCTGATACACATTTTGTACATTTGCGCATGCTTACAGCGGAAGAAGAGCGTTTTTTGGTTTACTGGGAGCAGAACAGCCAGCAACAGAAGCATAGCCTGCGTCCCTTTCTGGTGGGCTTATCGGCGGGCATATTATTGGGTGTTGGGCTGTTACTGACCATTTTTTCGGGTTGGTATGAGCGGGCCAATATGGTAGCAAGCACCCGTTTCAATACAGCAGTCTTTTTACTGGCCATCCTGGGTATTTCCCTGTTTATGGCTTTTGTATACCGTCATTTCCGATGGGAAAGCCGTGAACAGCAGTACCGGGAATTGCTGGCCAAACGGGAAGCCTGGAAAAAAAAGCAGGCATCAAGCAGCCATCCGGATTAAAAAAAGGTCTTTGTGTAAAATAGTAGCAATCGATCCATGAAACAAACCGTCTTAGTTGTTGCGGCTCTGATGAGCCTTTTGTTTTTGTCCTGTGGTAAAACCGAATCGGGTTGTCAGCCCAAGACCCCGGCTTCTGAGAAAGCCGAAATGGTAGCTTATTGTAATAGCAATGGCATCAATTATACCGAGCATGCCAGTGGTATTTTATATGAAATTATTCTTCCTGGCAGTGGTGTAACACCCTCAAGCACCAACACGATTTCTGCCGTATATACCTGTAAGCTGTTGAATAACACTCTTGTTGACTCCAATGCCAATCCAACAGATTTTTACCTTGGCGGTAATTTGATTGATGGTTGGAAAATTGCCATCCCACTGATTAAAAAGGGTGGTCGTATTAAAATCGTAGTTCCGTCTGCCCTGGCGTACAGTTGCACAGGCAGGGGTAGCGTTCCCCCCAACAGCCCCCTGTTTTTCGATATTACGCTGAATGATGTGAAGTAATCGGCATTTTGCAGCCCTTATTTTCCCACAAAAGTCAATAAAATCAAGGCTTACAGCCTATTTTTCCCCGACCCGGGGGCATTCGGGAGGGATATGACCATTTTCATATTCATTCCCCTATCTTTGCCCGTCTAAAAAATGTGTAAACCCTTACCAATATGCAACTGAAAGGTTTAGTGCGGTTTTTTGCCATTGCACTGATTTTGATCTGCTTGTACCAATTATCCTTTACCTGGTTCGTGCGTAGCCACGAGCGTGCCATGGAAGCAAAAGCCGATGTATGGATGAAGAAATTCCCCACACCGGAACAAGCTTATCCGGGTGATAAGGAAAAACAGGCTATTTATGCCGACAGCCTCTCTGAAGTACGGAAAGACCGCCTTCAGCGTC
>JAACZQ010000074.1 GCA_009996675.1 Chitinophagaceae bacterium | reverse complement strand
GTCTGCTCGACAGCACCAAGGACACCAAACTGGCTTTTGGTTTAACCACTTACCGCAGCGCCAAAGAAAGCGAACTGATGCTGGGTCTGGACCTCCAGGGCGGTATGAGTGTTACCATGGAAGTGGGACTGGATGGCCTGATCCATTCTTTGTCGAATTTCACCCGTGACGAAACTTTTAACAAGGCACTGGATGCAGCGGTAGCACGGAAAGCCAACAGTGGCGCCGACCTGATTACCCTGTTCCGTGAGGAGTATAAGAAGGCCAATCCCAATGGTAAACTGGCTCCTTTCTTTGCTACCCGCAGTAATGGTAAGGTTAAATTTGATGCTTCAGATGATGCAGTTGGTGCCTATCTGAAAGACCAGGCAACAGCTGCGTTTAACAATACTTACCGCATTTTGCGTCAGCGTATCGACCGTTTTGGTGTGGCTTCTCCCACCATCAACCCCGATCCTGCCAAAGGCATTATCAATATTGAACTGGCGGGTATCAATGATAAGGAAAGGGTTCGCTCTTACCTGCAATCTACTGCCAACCTGCAGTTCTTTGAAGTATACACTTTTGAAAGCCGTGACCTGCAGGATGGTCTGGTTGCTGCCGATAAAGCCGTACAGGACTACCTGAATGGCCAGGGCGCCCCAGCCGCTGCTACGGCCGACAGCAGTGCTACAGCTGCTACTGCTGCAACGGATAAGGGTGATACCAGCAAGACGGCCACTATTTCCGGCCTGTCTGGCAATAAAAACACTGCCAAAGCTGCTACACCGAAAGACAGCCTGAACCAGAACCCCATTGCCCGTCTGATTCAGTTCAGTCAGCCTTATCAGGATCAGCAATCCGGCCGTACCATTTTCCCCGCTGCACTGGGTTATATCCAGAGCAAGGATACCGGTACCCTGAACGATTACCTGAAGCTGGACTTTGTAAAATCCAAGTTCCCCTCGAACCTGGTATTCCTGTATGGTAAAACAGAATCTGCTGATTCCAAATTCAAAGATATTCTTGCCTTCTATGCCATCAAGACCCTCGATAATGGTCAGGCTGAACTGGAAGGTGATCATATTTCCAGTGCTGCACAGGATTTTGATGAGCGTGGCCGCGTTGCCATTAAAATGAATATGGATAAGATTGGTACCAATATCTGGGCCAAGATGACTACCCGCAACGTGGGTAAACCCATTGCCATTGTACTGGACAACTTTGTATACTCTGCACCCAATGTAAACGATCCGATTACCACTGGTAACTCACAGATCAGCGGTAGCTATACCACCAAGGAAGCACAGGATCTGGCTGAAATCCTGGAAAGCGGTAAACTGCCTGCTCCTGCTAAAATTGTACAGGAACAACAGGTAGGTCCTACCCTGGGTAAAGAATCGGTTCGTGGTGGTGGATTATCCTTCCTCATTTCTTTCCTCGTGATCTTCGCCCTGATGCTGCTGTACTTCAATACCGGCGGTTGGGTGGCCAATATTGCCCTGATCCTGAACCTGCTCTTTACGGTAGGTATCCTCAGCGCACTGGGCTTTACGCTCACCGCACCGGGTATTGCGGGTCTGGTACTCACCATTGGTATGGCCGTAGATACCAACGTAATTATATTCGAACGTATCAAGGAAGAATTAACCAAGGGTAAAAACTACCAGGCAGCTGTGCAAGATGGTTACCGCCGTTCACTGGCGCCGGTACTGGATGGTCACATCACTACCCTGCTGACCGCCATGATCCTGGCCTATTTTGGTCTGGGTCCTGTACTGGGTTTTGCTACTACACAAATCATCGGTATCCTGCTGTCGCTGTTCTGCGGCATCATGGTATCCCGTCTGATCACCGACTGGTACACCAATAAGAATCGTCACTTTGAATATTTCACGGCTATTTCCCGCAGGATTTTCAAACATGCTGCCTATAAGTTTATTGAATACCGTAAAGTAGCTTACACCATTTCAGTAATCATCTTCCTGCTGGGTGTATCTACATTCTTCAATGGCTTTGATGAGGGTGTGGAATTTGCCGGTGGTCGTAGCTATACCATCAAGTTCGACAAACCTGTGAATGTGGAGGAAGTGCGTGACCAGTTGAAAGAAACTTTTGGTGAAGCACCCATTATCAAAACCGTGAATAGCAATAGTCAGCTCAACATTACCACTTCTTACAAAATCCGTGAGACAGGTAATAATGTGGATTCACTGGTAGAGCGTATGATGTTTAACGGCCTGCAGAAACAATTACCTGCCGGTCTCACATTCACTGAATTTGATGCCAAATACAAACAAAGTTCACAAACCGTATTGCCCACCATTTCAGACGACCTGAAATCAGGTGCCACACAAGCTACCATTTTTGCGGTGCTGGCGATCTGTCTGTATATCTTTATCCGCTTCCGCGACTGGAGGTATTCACTGGGTACGATTGTATCCCTGATGCACGACGTGTTTGTAACCCTGATTGTATTCAGCTATGCGCGTAAATTTGTACCGTTCCCGCTGGAAATTGACCAGCACTTCATTGCGGCCATTCTTACGGTAATTGGTTTCTCTATGAACGATACCGTAATCGTATATGACCGTATTCGTGAAGACAGTGGTATGATGGGTGGTGCGGATAATGCTTCGATCATTAACCGTGCGATCAATGAAACCCTGAGCCGTACCATCATGACATCACTCACCGTATTCCTCACCATCCTCATCCTGTTCATCTTTGGCGGAGAGGTAACCAGAGGTTTCTCGTTTGCGATGCTGATTGGTGTACTCACCGGTACCTACTCTTCTATTTTTGTGGCAGCCCCCATCCTGGTGGACTTTGCCCGAAACAAACCATTAACCAGAAAGAAGAAAGCATAAAAAAAAGCCCCCGCAGTTTTGCGGGGGCTTTTTTTTAGTTTTTGGTTTATGGTGTATGGTTTAAGGTTGAAGTATTGCTTAACCAAAACCACAAACCAAAAACTATAAACCAAAAACTATAAACCAAAAACTATAAACCATAAACCATTTATTAACATTGCTTTAGAAATCCCCCACTGTATTTTGCAGTCTCATTACTGCATGAAACGAGTCGCGCATTTTACCAAACACCTGTTTTTGTGGCTGATGGCTGTCCAGATCTTAAACCTGAGTGTGGATGCCATTGACTTCAAACCTGTGTACAGTGCAGCCCTTAATGAAAGCAATGAAATCAACAGTGTGGTAGAGTATATCTCCGAACTGGTACTCGGCAACACCAATAGTTTCCCGGAACCCACTGTTAAACAGGAACATGCGGCCGGACAACTTCACAAATCCATCAATTTTAAATTATACTCACCCGAAGCTTTTCAGCGTAGTCTGACGGCTTTTTCGCCTGTTCAGCGTTATGCGATTCCAATGGATGATGCCCGTTTGAGCAAAATCATTCAGGAAATCTGTCCACCCCCTCCCAAAACAGTATAGCCCCAAGCTTTCATTTTACTGTTTCATTTATACAATAACACAAACTTTTTGTTATGAATACGCTGCTGCGCAGAACCGCGCGGTGGGCACTGCTGCTGTGTTTCTCGTTGGGAAACCTGCTGTTGTCTGTCCCCGCATTGGCCCAGCGTCCCGATACGGTACGTTTATCCTTACGGGATGCCGAACAGATTTTTCTGGAAAAAAACCTATCCCTGGTGGCTGCCAGGTATGATATTGACATCAACAAAGCCCTGGCCAAGCAGGCTGCGCTTTGGGATAATCCGATCCTGGAAACAGATCAGAATATTTATTCCAACAAACGCTTTTTTGAGCATGGAAAAGATGCCAGCGGAAATCCTGTTGGTCAATATTTCATCCAGGTACAGCAGTTAATTAAAACTGCGGGCAAGCGAAGCAAGCTCATGGATATGGCTGCTTCCAATACCCGGCTGGCAGAACTGCAGTTCGGGGAACTGATGCGAACACTCAAGTACCAGCTGCGGGCTGATTATTACCAAAGTGCTGTTTTACAGGAACAGCGTAAGCTTCTGCTCAACCAATTACAAACCCTGCAGAAACTGCAGACCGGTATGCAGGCACAGCTAACGCTGGGTAATATTGCCCAGAAAGAGTACCTGCGTGTACAATCGCTGGTGATTGGTATCCAGCAGGACCTGACCGATAACCAGCGGGATTTATGGGATGTACAAACCGAACTGAAAACCTTATTGCAGATAACAAGCAATAGTTTTGTTCAAACAGAACCGGTTTCGGTAGCCGTTTCTCCCGATACCCTGCGTACGGATCAGTTGATCGAAAAAGCCCGTCAGTATAACACTGCCTATCTCATTCAGCAGGAAACATTGCAATACCAGCAAAAGAACCTGCTGTATCAACAGGCATTGCGTGTACCGGATATCATGATCGGGCCGGAATATGACCACAACAGTAACTATACACCCCGGTATGTGGGTTTGAGTATTTCCTTGCCCTTACCCCTGCTCAATAAAAACCAGGGCAATATCAAAGCCGCCCGGATCTCGGTGAAGCAACAGGAAACCAACCTGGTGCAGGCGGGGGATAAACTCACCAATGATGTGCAGGGTGCGCTGCTGAAGCTATACGCCACCGCACAAACACAACTACCCGATTACAAACAATTTTATACCGCTTATAGTCAGCTGATGGATAAAATGGCCCAGAGCTACCAGCAGCGACAGATCAGCCTGGTGGAATTTGCGGATTTCTTCGACAATTACCGCGAGATGATCAGTAAGCAAAACAACCAGCAACTGAATTACCTGCTTTCCATTGAGGAACTGAATTACCAGGCAGGAACAGATGTTATTCATCCCTAAACACAGCTTTTATGAAAAGATATGTAGTATTGATCAGCAGCAGCCTGTTCTTATTGCTGGCCTGCCAGTCTAAACCAACCGAAACAGCCGCCAGTGATGATCAGTTCCGGATCAGCGATTCCATGATGAAGATGATTGATATCGATTCCGCTTCGGTGTCGAATATTGATGAGGTATTAACCTTAACCGGTGAAATTGCTTTCAACGAAAACAGTGTGCGCAAAATATTTCCCCGCAGCAGCGGGCAGGTATTGAAAGCAGACCTTAGCCTGGGCGAATATGTACGCAAAGGCCAGGTATTGGCCGTACTGAAAAGCGCCGATGTAGCGGGTAATTTTGCCGATTTATCCGGTGCCAATGCAGACCTGACCATTGCCAAACGACAGCTGGATAATACCGAAGACCTGTTTAAAAATGGCATTGCGAGTGATAAGGATCTCACGGAAGCCCGGCAGAATTATGAGAAAGCCGTATCCGCAAAAGCGCGTATACAAGCCAGCATCAGCATCAATGGCGGCAGTGGTACCAATGCCGATGGTACCTATACCCTGGTATCTCCCATTGACGGATTCCTCGTGGAAAAGAAGGTAAATACCGGTAGTTATGTGCGTGCCGATATGTCGGACAACCTGTTTACCGTATCAGACCTGCATGATGTATGGGTGATGGCCAATGTTTTTGAAACCGATATTCCCAAGATACAGGTGGGTTATAAAGTACAGGTGAGTACCCTGGCCTATCCCGGTAAAATCTACAACGGTGTTATTGAAAAAGTGGGCGAAATGCTGGACCCCAACAATAAAGTGATGAAGATCCGCGTGAGTCTGCGTAATGAAGACATGAAACTACGCCCGGAAATGTTTGCGAAAGTAACCGTCATCAATCAGCGTAGCCAGAAAGCAACCAGTATCCCAACCAAAGCCTTGGTATCACAGAACGGCAAAAACTATGTGGTTATCTATCGCAGCGCCACCGATGTACAGATTGCAGAAGTGGATGTGATGAATACCATTGGGGATAAGACCTATATCCGTTCCGGTGTGAACCCGGGTGATAAACTGGTTACACGCAATGAGCTGTTATTGTTTCAGCAGTTACTGGGCAAGTAAAACCTTTGTTGACTTCAATCTTCTCACATGAATAAGTTTATTAAATCTATCATACATTTCTCACTCCGTCACCGGTACCTGGTATTCTTTCTAACAGCGGTACTGGCGGTGATCGGCTTTGAGAGTTACCGGCATACGCCGATCGAAACCTTCCCCGATGTAACCAATACACAGGTGATCATCATCACCCAATGGCCGGGACGCAGCGCCGAGGAAGTAGAAAAATTTGTTACCGTACCATTGGAAACAGTACTGAACTCAGTACAGAAAAAAACCAACCTGCGTACCACTTCTTCTTTTGGCCTTTCCTATATCCGTATCATTTTTGACGATGATGTAGATAATATGTCGGCCCGCCAGCAGGTACTCAGCCGCTTAAACAATATCGACCTGCCCGATGGTATCAAGCCGGATGTGCAACCGCCGTACGGACCTACCGGTGAAATTTACCGCTACACCCTGCGCAGTAAAACCATGAATATCCGGGAGCTGTATACCATACAGGATTGGGTACTGGACAAAGAGTTCAAACGGGTACCCGGTGTGGCGGATGTGAACAGCTTTGGCGGCGCCGAGAAAAGTTTTGAGATTGGGGTGAACCCTACCCTGTTGGCCAAATACAATCTTACTTCCCTGGATATTTACAATGCCGTAAGCAAAAGCAACGTGAATGTGGGTGGTGATGTGATCGAAAAAAACGGTCAGGCTTATGTGGTTCGGGGGATTGGACTGCTGAATAATATTGGCGAGATCGAAAATATTATTGTGACTAAAATCAACGGTGTTCCCATCCTGGTAAAGAACCTTGCACAGGTACAGGAAACAGGCAAACCCCGACTCGGACATGTTTCCAAAGACACCGACAGCGATGTACTGGAAGGTATTGTGGTAATGCTGAAAGGCGAAAATCCCGCTGAAGTGCTGGATCGTATCCACGAAAAAGTAAAAGACCTCAATGAGAATATATTACCGCCGGGTGTAAAGATTGTACCCTTTTACGATCGTACTACATTGATGGAATATGCAACGGATACTGTATTGCATAACCTGGTGGAAGGTATCGTACTGGTTACCTGTATTGTATTATTATTCATGGCCGACTGGCGAACAACCGTCACGGTAGGTATCATCATTCCCCTCTCCCTGCTGTTTGCCTTCATGTGTATGCGCATCAAAGGGATGAGTGCCAACCTGCTGAGTATGGGTGCCATTGACTTCGGTATCATCATCGATGGTGCTGTGGTGATGGTTGAGGGATTATTTGTAGCCATGGACCATAAGGCCAAGGAAGTGGGCATGGAGAAATACAATAAACTGGCCAAACTCGGATTATTCAAACAGGTGGGTTCTGAAATGGGTAAGTCCATTTTCTTCTCCAAAATCATCATCATTACCTGTCTGATACCCATTTTTGCCTTTCAGAAAGTGGAAGGGAAAATGTTCTCGCCCCTGGCCTATACGCTTGGTTTTGCCTTATTGGGTGCCCTATTGTTTACGCTTACGCTGGTGCCCGCTTTATCCAGTATTTTACTGAAGAAGAATGTGCGAGAGCGGCATAACCCGCTGGTGCATTTCCTCGAAAAGCATGTGACCCGTTTGTCCAATGCCACGAATCGTAAACCCAAAAGCAGTTTATTGATTGCTACGGCGATTATGGCAGCCAGTTTCTTTTCCTTCAAATTCCTGGGAACGGAATTCCTGCCGGAACTGGATGAAGGTGCACTGTGGGTGAAAGCGCAGTTGCCCATGAGTGCTTCACTCAACCAGTCCAAAGCCATTTCCGATAAAATGACGGAGATGATCCGCAAATTTCCCGAAGTGCGGCATACCCTCGCACAAATAGGTCGCACCAATGATGGTACCGATCCCAAAGGGTTCTTCAATGTTGAAATTGCAGTAGACCTCTATCCCAAAAAAGGATGGCCGAAAGGCATGACCACCGAGAAGCTGATTGACAGCATGAACAGCCAGTTGACCAAGATACCGGGTCTCCTGCTCAATTATTCGCAACCGATACGTGATAATGTGGAAGAAGCTGTAGCAGGTGTACCCGCTTCACTGGCGGTTAAAATATTTGGTAAGGACTTCAATACCCTGGATACCCTGGCCAATCGTATTGAAGCAGTGTTATCAAAAGTATCCGGCGTACAGGATCTGGGTGTTTTAAGAAACCTGGGACAACCCGAATTCCGTATTGAGCTGAACCAGGAAAAAATGGCCCTCTATGGTGCCAATACTGCGGATGTGCAATCGGTGATTGAAATGGCACTGGGTGGTAAAGCAGCCACACAGCTGTATGATGGGGAACGGAAATTTGATGTGCGCATACGGTATATGCCGGAATACCGGGATACACAGGAGAAGATTGCGCAGCTCATGATTCCCACACAGGATGGATCGAGGATACCGGTTAGTGAAATTGCCAGTATCAAAACACTCACCGGACCTGCTTTTGTTTACCGGGATAATAATAGCCGGTATATACCGGTGAAATTCTCTGTTCGCGGTCGTGATCTGGGCAGTACCATTGCCGAAGCGCAGCAGAAAGTGGCTGAACAGGTACAATTACCCCGTGGTTATCGCTTATCCTGGAACGGTGAGTTTGAAAACCAGGAAAGAGCCAGCAAAACCCTGGCCAATGTGGTACCACTCTGTTTACTGGCCATCTTCCTCCTATTGTTCATCACTTTTGGTAATGTGAAAGATGCGGTACTCACCATTTTGAATGTGCCTTTTGCGCTGATTGGTGGTATACTGGCATTACATGTAACCGGTATGAACTTCAGCATCAGTGCTGGTATTGGCTTTATCGCCCTCTTTGGGGTGTGTATACAGAACGGGGTGATCCTGATATCGGTATTCCGGAAAAACCTGGAGCATAAGATGCCACTGGCGGAAGCCGTATCCGAAGGGGTGCGGACCCGGGTTAGACCGGTGGTGATGACGGCCATGATGGCTGCGATCGGACTCTTACCGGCAGCCCTGAGTACCGGTATAGGTTCGGAGACGCAGAAACCGCTGGCCATTGTGGTGATCGGCGGACTCATCACTTCTACCCTGCTCACCCTGCTGATCATGCCCGTGGTATATTCCATGGTACACCGGATCATTCATAAACGCAAAAACCGACAAACCATACCCATGTAAATAGAAAGCCCCCGGCAGATCCGCCGGGGGCTTTTATTATTGTTGCTCAAAAAGCTATTAATTATACAGCAAAAGAAGTACCGCAACCGCAGGTACTGCTGGCATTGGGATTGGTGAAGGTAAAACCGCGACTGTTCAACCCACCCTGCCAGTCGATCTGCATACCATAGAGGTATAACTGGTGGCTTTTATTCATGATGCAGGGAATGCCTTCAAATACAAAATGTTCATCATCGGGCTGGGGCTGATCAAAACCCAGTACATAGGTCATACCACTGCAACCACCACCTTTTACGCCAATACGCAGCTGCTGGGATTGATCAAATCCCTCCGCCTGCATCAAGCGGTGCAGTTCGGCAATAGCTCCTTCGGTGAAACTAACTGGTGTGGTAGTGACGATGCTCATACGATTAACTATTAAGATACAAAATTACAGCCTATTCTGCAAATCTGCTTTCCCAGCATTTTCGATACCGGGAAAACCCTGAAAATCAAGCTAAAAACGCTGTTTCCGCATAACCCCTTACTTTTGCCAAAACTTATTGCATGCTGGACACCACAATGCTGCTCACGGTGGTTATCGGACTCATGATTGCCGCTTTACTGGGTTATCTTTTTTACCTGCAGCGCAAAAGCCTGTCACAGGAAAAACAGGCGCAGAAGGTTTCGGTGCAATTGCAATTACAGGCTTATGAACGCCTGGCTTTACTGGTAGACCGCATCACCATTCCCCAACTGATCAGCCGCTTTTCTTCGGAAGGTTTGAGTGGTATTGATATGCAGTTATTGCTCACCCGAACCATCCGGGAGGAATTTGATTACAATATCACCCAACAGATTTATGTATCACCGGAAATCTGGAATGCAGTAAAAAACCTCAAGGAAAAAAACCTCTTACTCGTTAACCAGGTTGCTGCCGGGTTACCGGTACTGTCAACCGGCAAAGACCTCTGCCGCGCCCTGCTGGAGTACCAGGTAAGAGATGAAAAAGCCAATATGCATGAAATCGTGAGTGAAGCCATTAGTTTTGAAGCCAAGAAATTGTTAGCCTGATATAACCCTACGCTATTATTCAAGTATAACAGATTGCCTTATGTCCAAACCGCTTTTGACCGATAGTGGCATTGCCGTAAAAACCGTGTATGATCTTACGGATCTGCCCGCGGCTGCTAATGAACAACCCGGACAATTTCCCTATACGCGGGGTGTACAGCCCGATATGTACCGGGGAAAACTATGGACCATGCGCCAGTATGCCGGCTTCTCTACCGCAGAAGAAAGCAATAAACGCTATCACTATTTATTATCGCAGGGGGTGATGGGATTGAGTGTGGCTTTTGATTTGCCTACACAGATTGGTTACGACAGCGATCATGCACTGGCAGAAGGAGAAGTTGGAAAAGTAGGTGTGGCCATCGATAGCCTGGAAGATATGGAAACCCTGTTTCAGGGAATACAGCTGGAACAGGTTAGTACATCCATGACCATTAATGCCACCGGCTTTATCCTGCTGGCATTTTATGTGGCACTGGCCAAACGGCAGGGTGCCGATCTGCGCAAGATCAGTGGTACCATACAGAATGATATCCTGAAGGAATATGCGGCCCGTGGTACTTATATCTATCCCCCCAAACCTTCCATGCGCATCATTACCGATATTTTTGAATGGTGCAGCAAGGAATTGCCCAAATGGAATACCATTTCCATCTCCGGTTACCATATCCGGGAAGCCGGTAGTACGGCCGTACAGGAAATTGCCTTCACCCTTAGCAACGGTAAAGCTTATGTTAAAGCAGCCCTGGATAAGGGATTAGATATCAATGTATTTGGAAAGCGACTTTCTTTCTTTTTCAATGCCCATAACAATCTTTTTGAGGAAGTGGCCAAGTTTCGTGCTGCCCGCCGCATGTGGGCGGTAATGATGAAAGAACTGGGTGCTACGGATGAGAAAGCCATGATGCTGCGTTTTCATACCCAGACCGGTGGTGCTACCCTTACCGCACAGCAACCCCTGAATAATATTTGCCGGGTAACGGTTCAAACCCTGGCAGCTGTATTGGGTGGTACCCAGAGCCTGCATACCAATGGCTATGATGAAGCCTTGAGCCTGCCCACCGAAGAAGCCGCCCGTATTGCCCTGCGCACCCAGCAGATCGTTGCTTTTGAAAGCGGCGCCCCCGATACGGTTGATCCGCTGGCCGGTAGTTATTATGTAGAAAGCCTTACCAACGAAGTAGAACAGAAAGCCTGGGAACTGGTTGCCAAAATCGACCAGATGGGTGGTAGTGTCAGCGCTATTGAAGAGGGCTTTATGCAGGACGAAATTGCCCGCAGCGCCTATGCCTACCAGCGCGCTATTGAAAACCAGGAAAAAATCATTGTCGGGGTGAATAAATTTACCGTCGACAAAGAAGAACCCGTACCCGGTTTTAAGATCGACGACAGCATCCGGCACGTGCAATCGGAGAAACTGGCCCGCTTACGTGCCCGCCGCAACCAGCAGCAGGTTGACCAATGCCTCTCCGCCATTACCCAGGCTGCACAGTCGGGCGAAAACCTGATGCCCGTGGTGATTGCTGCCGTTGAAGCCTATGCTACCCTGGGCGAGATCGCCGATGTATTACGCAAAGTATTTGGAGAATATCAATAATTGTATCCGTATGTATCAGGCCTGCCTGGTTAGCCGCAAAGAAGAACTGGAACAGATCGCAGCACTCTCTGCCCAAAATCTCAGAACAGTTGTTTCAGCAACAGAAAAAAAAGAACAGGGTTTTATAACCTGGGAATACCCCCTGGCCCTCCTGGAAGCCATGCACGCCATCGCCCCCAGTGTCATCATAAAACAGGGCGAACAGGTAGCAGGTTTTGCGCTGACAGCCACACAGGAAATGACCCGTGTACATCCCGAATTGGCAGTGATGTTACAGAACCTGCAAACACTTACCTACAACAACCAGCCAATATTAGCGCACCGCTTGTATATGATGGGACAAATCTGTATCGATAAAGCCCATCGCGGTAAGGGTTTGTTTGATCTGCTTTACCAACACCATAAAGCCGTATACAGCAAACAATACGATCTACTGCTGACCGAAATATCCACGTCCAACCACCGCTCCCTGCGGGCGCACCAGCGGGTAGGATTTGAAACCATTCATACTTACCACGACCACCTGGATGAATGGGATGTGGTGGTTTGGAAGTTTGAAGTTTGATTTTTTGATGTTTGATTTTTTGATTGAATAGGAATGGGGTATCTAATATTGTGACGCACACAATATTAGGTACCCCATTATTGTTTTCACTCACTACTCACTACTCACTACTCACTACTCACTACTCACTACTCTCACTGCTCACGCCTTCCCTACCCCAATACCACAATCAACGCATAAATCACGCCGGGGAGCCAGAACAATAAAGTCAGTAATACGCTGAGCCAGAATTTGCCGTTGAGTTCACCCTCGTGTAAACCAACAGCCAGTGGTGGTAACAATACCGCCAGGATGGCCAGCAATACCTGGTTGGTATTCACATCGCCCCCGGCTTTTTTCATGGCTTTAAATTCTTTCAGTGTCTGCTTCACTTCTTTCATGCGGGCTTTCTTTTCTACCCGGGTGAGGCTCTTGAAGGAACGCAAAGCATCTTCCACTACTACATCATTCATCACCGGCGAAGTATTGGTTACGGTAGCCGTACCTGGCTGGGTGGGTTCTGTTGTACCCGGTACAGAAGCCTGGCTGTCCAGTAAGAACAGGAGACTGATCAGGGGAAGCATTGTTTTTTTCATAGTCAGTAGTTTGGATATTGTTATTAAGATAGGGAATAATCGTGATATATCCTAATCCATCGTTTTGAACGATTAATCAGTATCTTTCTGTCTCAATAAAAACCATGTTCCAGAGACTATACAAGTGTTTATTGCTATTGTTGTTTGCGCTGCCTGTTTTTTCCCAACAATCCCCTGCTTTTATCCGCGACAGCCTGGAGAGCTATATCAAACGCGGCATGGAACAATGGCATATTCCCGGTCTCGCCATTGCCATTGTTAAAGACGACCAGGTGATCTGGATGAAAGGGTATGGCGAAAGGAATATTGAAACACATGAACCGGTGGATGAAAATACCCTGTTCATGATCGCCAGTAACAGTAAACTCTTCACCGGCACATCCCTGGCACAATTGGAATACGATGGCTTGTTAAACCTCAATAACCGGATCATCCAATATTTCCCCTGGTTCCGTTTGTATGATTCGATGAGCACCCGGCAGGTTACCATCCGGGATATGTTATCACACCGCCTCGGCACCAAGACTTTTCAGGGTGATTTTACTTTCTGGAATGGCAAAAGCTCCCGCCGGAGCATCATGGAGCGCATGCGTTTATTGCAACCAACCGGTGTATTCCGCCAGGATTACGGATACTGCAACAGCTGCTTCCTCACCGCAGGGGAAGTGATTCCGCGGGTGACCGGTAAACCCTGGGAAGTGTATGTACACGACAGCCTGCTGATACCCATTGGTATGCGCAATACCCATACACTGGTAACCGGTATGGATCAGCGCCCCAATGCCGCTACACCCTATACCAATGCCTTCACGGGTACCCTTAAAGCCCTGCCACACGATCAGGTAGATAACCTGGGCCCTGCAGGCAGTATGATCAGTAATGTGAAAGACCTTGCCCGCTGGCTAAGGCTGCAACTCGATAGCGGACGGATTGATGGCAAAAGAATTTTACCCTGGGATGTATTGCGCAAAACCCGCGACATGAATACCATTGTGAACAGTCGCGCCAGCGCTGTCTACCCCTCACACTATACCGGTTATGGCTTGGGTTTATTCATGAATGATTACAATGGGAAACAGGTATACTGGCATACCGGCGGTGCTTTTGGTTTTGTAAGCAATACCTGTTTTGTTCCCGAAGCCAAACTGGGTATTGTGATCCTGACCAATAACGATAACCAATCCTTTTTCGAAGCCCTGCGTTACCAGATACTGGATGCTTACCTGGGTGTGCCCTATACCAACCGCAGCGCCAATGCCCTGCGCAATGCACAGGCGGCACAGGAAAAAAGCCTGCAGCAGATTCATGCCTGGCAACAACGCCTGCAACAGCAGCAACCGGCTTTACCGCTAACGGCTTTTACCGGTACTTACAAACATCCCCTGTATGGCAGTATACGGATTGAAGCAAACAAAGACAAGCTCCTGATCCGCTTCAATGGTCACCAGCAACTCAGCGCCACCCTCCAATACCTGGACAATGGAGAATGGCTGATGACTTATAACAATATTGCCTATGGCATTTTTGCTACCCGTTTTACCGAAGAAGCCGGTAAGATCAGTGGCATTACCATCCGGGCCAATGATTTTGTAGAATACGACAGTTATTATTTTACCAAAGAATAAACCCATTCACACACGAATAAACGCTGTATTACATGAAGCAAATCTTTCTATCCATTTCCCTGCTGGCTGCGCTAACGGCATCAGCCCAGCAATTACCCGCTACCTATCCGCAGCTGGTAAAAGATATCACCCCGAAACTGGTAGAATGGCGCAGACATTTTCACCAGAATCCCGAACTATCCAACCGCGAATTCAAAACCGGGGCTTTTATTGCCGATTACCTGAAGTCTATCGGACTGGATGTTAAAACCAATGTGGCTAAGACCGGTGTGGTGGCAATCCTGAAAGGTGGTAAACCCGGGCCCGTAGTAGCCCTGCGCGCCGATATTGATGCCTTACCCGTAACAGAAAGAACACCCATACCCTTTGCTTCCAAAGTCACCACCAGCTTCAACGGCCAGCAAGTGGGTGTGATGCATGCATGCGGACATGATTCGCATACGTCCATCCTCATGGGAACCGCTACGGTATTAAAAAAGATGCAGGCCGAAGTGCCGGGCACGATTGTGTTCCTGTTCCAGCCAGCGGAAGAAGGTGCACCGGATAACGAAGAAGGCGGCGCTGCGCTGATGGTAAAAGAAGGGGTGCTGGATAATCCCAAAGTAGAAGCCGTATTCGGGTTGCATATCAATTCCACTGTACCTGCGGGACAGATCCAGTATAAATCTGGCTCCTTCATGGCTTCCTCCGATTGGTTCCGTATTAAAGTGAAAGGTAAGGGTGCCCATGGTTCCAAGCCCTGGCAGGGAGTGGATCCGATTGCTACTTCCTCCCTCATCATTGAAGGACTGCAGCATATTGTAAGCCGACAGTCTGAACTCACCAAAGCGCCGGTGGTTATTTCCGTTGGTTCTATCCACAGCGGCGTTCGCAATAATATTATTCCGGAAGACTGTGAAATGTTGGGCACGATCCGTACCCTGGACAGCAAAATGCAGCAGGAAGTGCATGAACGTATCCGCAATACGGTACAACATATTGCCGCAGCCAATGGCGCCACGGCAGAAGTGATGATTGATACCAAGACCCTGGTTACTTATAACGATCCGGAGCTGGTGAAGAAAACACTGCCCTTCCTGGAAACAGCGGCGGGCAAAGGCAATGTGGTAGAACGCGACTGGGATACCGGTGCAGAAGATTTCTCTTTCTATGGAGCCAAAGTACCTGCTTTCTTTTTCTACCTGGGTGGCATGCCCAAAGGACAGGATCCGCTGAAAGCAGCACCGCACCATACCCCCGACTTTTACATTGATGAAAGCGGGTTTGACCTGGGCGTGAAAGCATTCTGTCAGTTGGTATTCGATTATGCCAAGAGCAAAAAATAAAAGAACCGTTCCTAAAGCAAGCAGCCGGGTAGTGATCACTATCCGGCTGCTTGCTTTTAATATCCCTTCATCAGTTGCCAGCGCATACTGTCTTTCTGCGCCGGTGTAAGGTTGCGTTTGTATTCATACAAAGCGCTCTCCCATTCTCCATAGCTGGCATTGGGCAATACAATGAATTTCTTACCCCAGTAAGCCCGGGCATCATCGGTTGCCTGGAAGCGGGCAGGTATACTGCCTTTTTCAAAAGCAGCGGTAAAATCGTTGAGGTTATCCCCCATGAGCATAACAATATCGTATTGCTTCATCACCTGCTGGCGGCGTGCTTCTTTGGAGGATGTAGTGGTGAGGAACAGCATATTAGACAATTTAGCATCCGGCAATTGCAAAGTCTGCAGATTTTGTAAGGTGGATGCCAGTTCCGTAGTATCACGGTTGCTGATATACAAAATCGTAAACCCTCTTTTCGAAGCCCATTGCAGGAAATCAACCGCACCGGGTACCGCTGTAGCCGCTGCTTTGTCTGTCCAGCGTTTCCATACATCGGGTGCATAGGTCTTGCCTTCTTTCACCAGTTGTGCATCACTGTAGCTATTGTCGAGAATGGTTTCATCGAGATCGGTGATGATGGCCATTTTCTTTTTACGCACCTGGCTCACCGGTATTTTTTCCAGCTGCCAGCGGGCCGTATTGAATGCCTGGTAACATAGCGCCCGGTATTCCGCTGCGGTTTGCTGGAATAATACAGGCAATGTTTTCAGCCTGGCTTCATCCGCAATGGTTTGTCCGTGTACCGTACCCAGTATCACCAAACAGGATAACAATGCAATGATGGATATTCTTTTCATAGCTTAATTGGATGGTTCCGCAGAACCGGGGTTTAATGTGTGTATTGTCTTGCGCCAAACAAAAGACTGCCTATGCGAACCAGGTTACTACCCTGCTCTACAGCCAGTGGATAATCCCCACTCATACCCATGCTGAGGATATGCTGGTCCTTGCTGAAGCCGGATGCATCAAATAATTGTTTCAGCGTACGGAATTCGCTTTGTACCAATGCCTGGTCATCACTGAAGGAAGCCATACCCATGAGTCCGCATACCCTTACCTGGGTTAACCCTTTACTTTCCCTGAGCGCCTCTTCCAGTTCCGATGCATCCATACCAAATTTGGTTTCTTCACTGGCAATATGTACCTGTAACAGACAATCGATGATACGACTGTGCTTTTGCGCCTGTTTATTGATTTCTTTCAGCAGCTTCAAACTATCCACACTATGAATGAGGTGTACAAAAGGCGCAATGTATTTTACTTTATTGGATTGTAAGTGTCCGATAAAATGCCAGCGGATATCGCCGGGAAGTTTTGCCTGTTTGTCGGCCAGCTCCTGCACATAATTCTCTCCGAAATCCCGTTGCCCCAATGCATAGAGCGCGCTGATATCTTCCACCGGTTTGGTCTTGCTCACGGCAACCAGGGTAACCCCCTGCCGGGTTAAAACATCCAGTAATGCCTGGTATTGTACAGCATTGATGGCCATGCAGTAGGTTTTCTTTCGGCAAAAATACTGACTAATGACTTTATTGCAGCAGGTTCTCCAGCAGCAGCAGGTGGTTATAGGCCGGACAGTAATAGTAAAAGGTACCGAGATTGGTGCTGTTGATCCATTTTTTCAGCGTATCGGGTAACATAGAAGCCATATTGGCTATGAAAAAGGAGAAGGACTCATCTTCTACTAAGTCCAGCAAAGCGGCATTGGTATTGTGTTGGATGATGGGAAGATCGGTTACACCCCAGCGTTTTAAGGCCGTGAGCAGCAATACCTGATCCATGAACCGATTGCTTTGCTGCAACTGCTCCCTGGCTGTTGCCACCAGTACTGCTTTCAGGCTGTCCAGCTCCGGTATGGGTTTTACCTGCATCAGTCGCGCTATATGATAAAGAATGATGGGTGTTCTTGCATAGTGTGGTGCAATATAACCGGGCGCTGTGCGGTATAAGCCCGATTCAACGGCGCCTTTGATTACCTGTACACTGGCTGAATCGGCGGCGGTCCAGGGAAGCTGGTAGCGTTGTACCATGTATATGACATTCGACAATACACAGATATCGAAATCCACAGGCATTTTTACCCCGAACCAGGTGGAATAAGCGGGCAGGTCGCGAAATTGTGCTGCGGTATTCTGTATGCGATGGGCGGGATTATTGGTGAAACCCTGCATATAAGCATGTACCCTTGTCGCCGTGGAATCAGCTGCAGCCAATGCCAGCAGCATAATGGCCGTATCATCCATATCCGGTGGCAGCGACTGGCTTTTATTAAACAGGTTCAGCCATCCGCCGTTCGGAAATATCTGCGGCACATCAGCCGGCCAGAAATGATAAGCGGGTTTGCCTTTCTGGTTCTTAAACCGCTCCGTAGCCGGTGCAGCGCTTTCAATGATCCGACTGGCGATCTTTTGCTGGTATGGGGTAAGCCTGGGGTGCAGATCCCGCAGGGTCATCATGATCAATCCGGTAAAAAATACATTCACATCTGCTTTCTGCCGGTCTTTGTTCAACGCATACATCCGGTAAGAAGGAAATAAACCTTTGTTGAATACCCCATCCGTCTTAGGCTGCAACTGCTCAATCCGTTCCAGTAAACAAAACGACAGCAATGTATCCTGTGCCCGAACAGTAACAGACAAGCTACAGAACAAACCTGCTAAGAGGAGAATGCGCATGTGCAAATATAGCTGGTTAGGGGTTTTGGGTTTCTGGTTTTTGGTTTGAAGTTGGAGGTTGGATGTTAGAAGTCAGATCTCAGATCTTTGAATTCGGGTTAGAAGTTGGATGCTTTTTTACTAGAAGCTAGAAGCCAGTAGCTAGCAGCTCAAGGCTCAAACACTCACTACTCACTACTGACTACTCACTATCCGCAATCGAAAAATCAAACATCAAAAAATCAAACATTTTGCATCATTCATGAAAACATGGCTTTCACAAAATCCGTCACCAGGTAACTGATGGATTTGCCGGTATAGTGACAGGTTCTGCCATCGGCCAGTTGGGAAGCGCCTTCGCAGATATGCAGGTAGGCCACCTTACTATCGGCAGCCGTAAAACTGATGTATTGTCGCGCCTGGGTCAGGGTAATGCCTACGGGACTGGCGGCACTGCTGTTGCTGTTGGCAATGGCATCCATATCCAGTTCAATGGCGCAATAAGTGTCTTCTGTGAAACCGGTGGCATGTCCGATCGCCTGCAGAAAAGTTCTTTTTTCATGCAGGAAAATATCTTCATAGGTAATACAATCCAGGAAAGGATTGTTCACAATATCCATCCATACATTTTGCGGCAGGTAGTTTTCATGTAATCCAATCACACAATATTTTTCGAGGTATCCATCCGCTTCTGCATAACTGAATCCATTGCCACTATGTCTGCCTTCCATGGGCCGGAAATCGGCATGTGCGTCGAGATTGATGGCGTTGATTTGTGCAATGGGTATGGCTCCGGATTTATACAATCCCTTCGCGGCACCTTTGATACAGGGATAGGCATTGTTATGGCCGCCACCAATTACAATGGGTGTTTTACCATTCTGTGTGATGGTATGAATCAGTTGCTCTACTTCATCATCAATCTGATTCACTGCGTGGCGATAGGCTTCGAGGCGTTCATCAAATCCTCCGGCATGTTGTTCAATCAGATGCTTGATGGGTGAAAAATCGAAATGCCCCAGCAGCAGGATACTGCTGCCTTCAAAAAAATCATTGCTCTGGGTATTCAGGAAAGCCTGCAAAAAGGGAACCCAGGCCGTGTCGGTCCCCCCCACCCCCAGATTGGCCAATACGCCAATATCTTCCGGGATGCCCAGCAATACAAAAGGCGCACTGCAGGATTTCAATGACTGGTCCAGTTGTTGGGTATCAGCAATCACCTGTACCCTTTCGCCGATCTTGGTTTCAAAGCGGCGTATACGGGTGAGTGACAGCACATCCTGCTTATTGTAGAACTTAAAATGTGGCAGTGACAAGGGCAATCGTTTTGTTTGTATGAATATAACCAAAACTCTCCAGAAATCAAACAGGCGCCAGCCAGCTGCCATTCACCATTACCCGGCGGATGAGGTTGGAGCCGAATGCATAAGGCAGGTAAGCCAGTGAAGGTACCGGCCTTGTGAGGATGAGATTGGCTCTTTTACCGGGGGTAATGCTCCCCATTTCTTCTCCCAGCCCCATGGCATAAGCACCATTGAGGGTAGCGGCATTAATGGCTTCCTCGGGCAGCATGCGCATGGCAATGCAGGCCATGGATACAACGGTATTCATGTTGCCACTGGGACTGGAACCGGGATTGAAGTCGGAAGCCAGGGCCAGGGCGCAACCGGCATCTGCCAATTGTCTCGCAGGTTGGAACGGCATACGCAGGAAATAAGCAGCCGTAGGCAATAAAGTGCCAATGGTATTACTGGCGGCCAGTTGTGCAATGGTGGAAGCGTCCATGGTTTCGAGGTGATCTACCGATAGTGCCCCCACTGCGATCCCCGTTTCTACTCCGCCGGAAAGGTGTAATTGGTTGGCGTGGATCTTGGGGATCAGTCCATAGGATTTACCCGCTTCGCAGATGCGCCTGGTTTCGTCTGCACTGAAAAAACCTTTTTCACAGAACACATCAATATAGGTAGCCAGTCCTTCTGCCGCAATCACGGGCAACATTTCTTCGGTGATCTGGCGGATATATCCTTCATGATCCTGCTGGAATGCGGGCGGATAAGCATGTGCCCCCAGGAATGTAGCTTTTACCGGTATGGGTGATAGGGCTGCCAGTTGTTTAATCACCCGCAGCATTTTAATTTCTGCTTCGGGATTGAGTCCGTATCCGCTTTTGATTTCAATGGCACCGGTACCCAGTTGCATCAATTCCTGTAATCGCTCCCAGGCCTGTTCCAATAAAATAGCTTCCGGGGTATCCTGCAAGCGGCGGGCGGAATGAAGGATACCCCCACCTTTGGCTGCGATCTCGGCATAAGTCAGTCCGCGTATTTTGTCCACAAACTCATTTTCCCGGCTGGCGGCAAAAACCAGGTGGGTATGACTATCGCACCAGCTGGGTAATACCATACCACCGGCCGCATCATGGATATCGCCGGTAGCCGGACAATCCTGCATACTGCCCATCGCCGCTATCTTTCCATCGCGGATGGATAACCAGGCATTGGATAATACCGGGAGATCTGCCAGCGCTTTTCCACGCAATAAAACAGATTGTTCCCGAACATTCACCAGTTGTCCGATGTTGATGATGTATTGTTCCATGTACACAAAATACAGTAAATAGTATTTCACCATAGAAAACAGCGGGATTATCAGCCATGATCCGTTTGCTTTCAGGATATTTACCGGCATGATGCGTTGTCAACTCAGTATTGTACGATACC
>JAACZQ010000073.1 GCA_009996675.1 Chitinophagaceae bacterium | reverse complement strand
TATCCGGAAAGGAGGGGAAGGTACCTTGGCTCAGCAGTATGAGCAGCAGCCACAGCCGCCCTTTCTCTTTGATTTCAAGCAGCGCTCAAACGAAGTACTGTTCAATATGCAATATGAATGTATACACCGGTTTTATTTAAACATGAATTTTCAAAGGTTCGACCAGCGGAACAGGCTTTTTCTGGGTCTGACTTATGGACTATAAATGTAAAGTAGCCGGGTGGCGATCTTAAAAATTTCGGTAACTCCTAAATTGTGCTAAATATCCCTGCAGATGTTCAGAGGTAACAGACTAAATTATATTGTCAGAATCACACTCGATCAATTACTGTTATTGATCTGCTTTACTGCAGCCGCTTATTTTATCAATGGAAATCTGACCAATATTTTCTCAGACCCGTTGCTGATTATCATGGTTTGCAGTATGGTAATCTGGTACAGTGGTGCCCGTATTTTTTTACTTTATGGTGAGATAACCATTTTTTCCTTCTCCCAGGAAATGACCGTTTTTCTTCGGCAGCTGGCCACACATTTGCTGCTGCTGATCTTCATTTTGTTTATTTTTTTCCAGGACTTCAATCAATACCGTTCATTGATACTGCTGTACCACGCGTTCCTGTTTGTAACAATACCATTCGAAAAATATTTTTATCGCGTGGTTGTGGCTTTTATACGCAAGCAGTACAAATATGAGAAAGAGATATTGATGGTTGGATCAGGGTCACTGGCCGCCAACTTTTACCGGTCAGATATTCTGAATAATAACCTTCGGTATAACCTGGTAGGTGTGATAGATGATCATGAACACCATACATTCAATGGCAAATACCTGGGTCGTATAGACGATCTGGAAGATGTATTGAACAGGATAGATATTGATGAAGTTTTTCTGGCATTACCCAACGATGAAATAGAAAAAATTGATGCCGTTATTGATGTGTGTGAAAAACACTCCAAAAGAATTAGTGTTATACAGGATTTCAGCCGTTTGGGTTCCGGCTCGCTGAAAGTGACCAACTATGCAGGTTTTCCGGTAGTAGGTATACGTTATTTTCCACTGGATGATGCCGAGAACCGGTTCTTCAAACGGATTTTTGATATCCTTTTTTCTATTACATTCCTGGTGTTGATATACAGCTGGCTGGCGCCCATTATAGCTATCGCCATAAAATTAAATTCAAAAGGACCGATCCTCTTTAAACAGGAACGGTGGGGATTGAATAACCGGAAAATTATTTGCTATAAGTTCCGGACCATGTATTTATCAAACAACGAAGACAATGGCAGGTTCGAACAGGCAAAAAGAAACGACCGAAGAGTAACTGCCGTAGGAAGATTTCTGCGTAAAACGAGCCTGGATGAATTGCCACAGTTTATCAATGTATTACTGGGTAGTATGTCTGTAGTAGGACCCCGCCCACACCCCATTCCATTATCCTTAGAGTCCAAGGATATTATACAGAATTATATGCTTCGCCACCTCGTTAAACCAGGAATCACCGGTTGGGCACAAGTGAACGGAAGCCGGGGCGAGACCCTGCATGCAGATGATATGCGTAAACGGGTGAATTTTGATCTTTGGTATATTGAGAACTGGAGTTTCTGGCTTGATTGTCAGATTATCTTTCAAACCATTGTAAATATGCTCAAAGGCGATGAGAACGCATACTGATAACCCTGCCTGTAAGCTGTTTAAGTAATTACTCCTATCTTACTATCCGGAAAAACATGAAACCTCTTCAAAAAAAAATTATTTTCGGAATTTTCGATCTGATACTGCTCCCTTTCAGCTATATCTACCTCTGCTGGTTATGGCTGGTGAGGCGTTTCGGGGTAAGTAATTTCCCACTTCATACCAAAGCCTTTCAACAAATCGGCGTCTTCCCCATCCGGAATCATTATTATGACCCCCAGTTTGTTTTTTCGGAAAACTTCGACCCGGCAAAACAGCGCGATCTCCATATCGATTTTAAAATACCAGATCAATTAGCCCAACTGGAGGCCTTTAATTATGTGGAAGAATTGAGCAGCTTCCGGCTGGAAGCGCCTTCCGGACACCATGGTTATTACCTGAATAATCCTGCTTTTGGTCCAGGTGATGCCGAAATGTATTACCTGCTGATCAGGAATCACCGGCCCAGAAAGATTATTGAGATTGGATCCGGCTATTCTACCCTGGTGGCAGTAGAGGCATTGCGAAAAAATAAAGAAGCAGGTATTCAGACGGAACTGCTTTGTATAGAACCTTATGAAATGCCATGGCTAAAAGCTTTGCCCGATGTGCAACTGATACGGCAGCGGGTAGAGGAGGTTGATCTTTCCTTGTTTGAGAACCTGGAAGAGAATGATATTCTGTTTATTGATTCCTCACATATCATAAGGCCGGAGAACGACGTTTTATTTGAATTTTTCCGCATACTGCCTAGGCTGAAGAAAGGGGTATTGGTGCATGTTCATGATATTTTCAGTCCACGGGATTACCGGAAGGACTGGTTAACAAAAGAATTCCGGTTCTGGAATGAACAGTATCTCCTGGAAGCTTTCCTGTATTATAACGATCATTTTTCCGTGATCGGGTCACTGAATCATCTTAAAAATGATTTTCTAGAAGAAACGGCTAAAACCCTGATACACCTGCAGGCCCGTCATGAACCAGCTTCTTTTTGGATGAAAAAGCTAAAATAACCGGTCAACTACCTTTTCCAGCCTTAATTTGTCAGCAAGCTGTTAAAGAGCCGGGCTTTTTTGAGGCTTTTACTACATTTGTGGCCATGTCAGAAAAACCTGTGCAAGTTAAAATCATCAACCGGTCTTCTAATCCCATTCCGGCCTATGCCACTTCCGGATCATCGGGAATGGATATCAGGGCCAATCTGGATTCGGCAATTATTTTAGCCCCTATGGAACGTGGGTTGGTTCCCACAGGCTTATTCATTGAATTGCCGGAAGGCCTGGAAGCGCAGGTAAGACCCCGTAGCGGACTGGCCATTAAACAGGGGATCACCTGTTTGAATACGCCTGGTACCATTGATGCCGATTACCGGGGAGAGATTAAGGTAATACTAATTAATCTTTCCAGCGAGCCGCAGGCTATCAATCACGGTGACCGTATCGCACAACTGGTTATTCAATCGGTTATTCAAATCAACTGGGTACCCGTAGAAACCATCGCGGCAACAGGCAGGGGGGAAGGAGGTTTTGGGCATACAGGCGTACAATAACAAAACAAAGACCGAAGCCTGATGCTAAGCCATCAGCACCCAATCAATACAAGCGTATGAAATTACTTTTATTCAATAACACAGATGTCCGTCAATCATGGAGTATCAAACTACTGATATTGTTGACGCTGACAGCTGCTGGCTGTAAAACCGTTAAAAAGGTAGAGCATATACAGGAGGCTATTTCCAAAAAAGATACAGCTCAGGTAGTGGTGATAAAAGAAACACCAACGATTGATTCTGCTGCCATTGTTAAAGATATTATGGGCAAAGTAGTGGCACAAAAGATAGATTTTCAAACTTTCAATGCCAAGATTAAAGTAGATTATCAGGGACCGGAAAACAGCGATAATTATACGGTGTATGTCAGCATGAAGAAAGACAGCATCATCCTGATCCGGGTAAAAGGATCTTTCCTGGGTATTTCGGCGGAAGGGTTACAAGTGAAGATTAATAAAGACAGTGTGGTGCTGGTCCGGAAAATAGGGGAGAAATATGTTATGAACCGCTCTATTAATTACTTGCAGGAAGTAACCGAAATTCCTTTTGATTTCAATACTTTACAGGATCTGGTGATCGGGAACCCCATTTTTCTGAGTAATAACCTGGTTTCGTATAAAAACAGTGCGTCACAATTATTGGTGGTGATGGTGGGAGATTTATTCAAACACCTGATCAATCTCGATAAGTCGGATAACCGGGTATTGTACAGTAAGCTGGATGATGTGGATGTGCAAAGAAACAGAACTTGTGATATTACCTTCAGCAATTATCAGACCTTGGGCGGGTATAGCTTCGCCGCCAACCGGAAAATAGCCATGGCAGAGAAGGCTAAATTGAATATAAGCCTGGATTTCAAGGAATTTTCTATAAATGATCCGTTAAAATATACGTTTGACGTACCTAAAAACTACAAGCGTAAGTAATTTCAACAGGGGTTTAGGCGTTATACAGTCAGCTCCATGTTAAAAAAGACCAGCATGTTCAAAAAAATCCTCTTCACTTCTGTTTTTTTGTTTGGAATTTTTGCTACCCTCATGGCACAGCAAACCCGCGAAGAGTTACAGAAGAAAGAGCAGGATTTGCGTAAGGAATTGAGTGAATTGAATACCCTGCTGGCTGAAACTCAGAAAAATAAGAAACTTTCACTCAATCAGCTGGCTATTATTAAACGGAAGGTTGCCATGCGGGAGGAGTTGGTAAATAGCATCAATCGCCAGATACGGGAATTAGATAATACCATATTTCTTAATGAACGGGATATTTACCGCTTGCGCAAGGAGCTGGATACCCTGAAAATTAAATATGCGAAAAGCATTGTCTTTGCATACAAGAATCGCAGTAGCTATGAATACCTGAATTTTCTTTTCTCTGCCCGGAACTTCAATGATGCCATTAAACGTATCACCTACCTGAAAAGCTATCGGCAGAACCGGGAAACACAGGCGATTGCCATTGCCCAATCAGAAAATCTGTTAAAGGAAAAGATTACCTTACTCAGTTCCAATAAAAAGGAGCGTGTGGCAACCCTGGAAACGCAGAGTGAGCAATTAAAAGTATTACAGGAAGATAAAAAAGTTCAGGATCAGATTGTAGCCCAGCTGAAAGGTAAAGAAAAAGAAATCGGTCGGCAGATACAGGACAAAGAAAAGCAGCGTCAGCGCATGCAGCAGGCCATGATGGCCATTATTCGGCGTGAAGCAGAGGAAGCTGCAAAGCGTGAACGACTCGCCAAACAAAAGGCTTTGGATGATGCGAAAAAGGGCGCGGTGAAAACAACCGAACCGAATGCTCCCAAAACCAATACAGCATCCGGTAATGCCGCAACGGGTAGTAACACAGCTAAGCCCAAAACTACAGAGCCGGTTGTAACAGCACCGCCGGTAGACCGTCCCTATACACCTTTTGAATCCACTCCGGAAGGAAGAGAGACCTCCATCCAGTTTGAGCAGAACCGCGGAAGACTGCCCTGGCCGGTTGACAAGGGTAATGTATATGTGCCCTTCGGTATATCATCTGTTCCCGGAACCAAGCTCACCCGGAAAAGTGATGGCATTGAAATTGCCTTGCCCGAAGGTTCTCCTGTTAAAAGCGTTGCCGACGGTGAAGTGGTGTATGCCAGTGAAGTGAGTGGGGTACTGGTGGTGTTTATACGCCATGGTAAGTATTTTACTTCTTACAGCCAGTTGTCTTCTGTTTCGGTTTCCGTAGGGCAGGAAGTAAAAGCTGGTTCCATACTCGGGCGTTCGGGTAAAAGTATCGATGGAGAGGGATCTATTCTGTTCGTGATCAATAATGAAAAATCTGTTCCCTTGAATCCCGAACAATGGCTCAAACCCCGGCGTTAATACCCATACCATAATTCCTTATGATACCCAATCCCGGCCTGGCCGGGATTTTTATTTATCTGTGAACAGGGATCGATTTGTTTCAATCCTCAGTATTTACGAGTAAATTACGACAAAGAATGCTATGCATAGATCCGCAGTCCTGGAGAAATTATCGTCCGGTCAGGTATGGGATATACTGATTATAGGGGGAGGCGCAACCGGACTGGGTGCAGCGGTGGATGCAGCTTCACGCGGATACAAAACCTTATTGGCTGAGCAATATGATTTTGGTAAGGGAACATCCAGTCGCTCTACCAAACTGGTCCATGGCGGTGTTCGTTACCTGGCCCAGGGCAATATTAAACTGGTTCGGGAAGCGTTAAGGGAGCGGGGATGGTTGTTGCAGAATGCGCCACACCTCACACAAGTACAACCTTTTGTCATACCCATTTACAAATGGTGGCAGAAATGGTACTATGCTGCAGGTTTGCGTTTCTACGATCTGCTATCCGGAAAGCTCAGCCTGGGTAAAACCCGGGTATTGACTACAGCTGAAACCGCCAAACTTTTGCCCGGTATCAAAACAGAGGGACTTAGTGGTGGTGTTTTGTATTATGACGGACAGTTTGATGACAGCCGCCTGTGCATTGATCTGGCCGCCACTGCTATGCTGCATGGTGCTGTATTGGTTAATTACTGTACGGTAAAAGGGTTTGAAAAAGAAAAAAAGAAAATCGCAAGGGTAAACCTACTTACCCGGGAAGGGTTATCGATTACAGTACAGGCCAAAGCGGTAATCAATGCAACCGGGGTATTTACCGATGCCGTTTTGCAATTGGATGAACCTGGTCAGGAGGCAATGGTAGAGCCATCACAGGGAATACACCTGGTTATAGACCCGAAACTGTTTCCCGGAACCCATGCTATGATGATCCCCCAAACAGATGATGGTCGGGTGCTTTTTGCAGTACCCTGGAAACAAAAAATTGTACTGGGTACAACTGATACGGCAGTGGATGATATTGACATAGAACCCAGGGCCCTGGATGAAGAAATTGATTTTGTGCTGATGCATATCAACCGTTATTTCAACACGCGCATAGAGCGGTCACAGGTGCAGTCTGTCTTCGCAGGGTTACGTCCCTTGGTAAGATCAACGGCGAATACCAGTACGGCGCTATTATCCCGTGATCATACCATTGTAGTGTCGAATAGCGGTATGGTTACGGTGACAGGCGGAAAATGGACAACATACCGCCGGATGGCACAGGATGCTGTTGATAATGCAGTGTTTACCTCCAGGCTGGATAAACGATTATGTGTAACAGCTCATTTGCCCATCGGAGATCCCCTGGCGGTACAGGCCTTAAAAAAACAGATAGCTGCGGAAAACGAAGGGTACCTGCGTCTTTTGCATCCGGACTATCCATACACACTTGTAGATATAGTGTATGCTGTACGGCATGAGCTGGCACTCACACTGGAAGATGTACTGGCCCGGAGAACACGAATACTGTTTCAGGATGCGTCAGCGGCACTTGCTGCTGCTGACGTAGCAGCACCGCTGATGCGTATTTTGCTGGAAGAGACAGATGC
>JAACZQ010000072.1 GCA_009996675.1 Chitinophagaceae bacterium | reverse complement strand
TTTGCCAAACTGGCGGCACAATACCGGATCGATTAATGTTATTTCTTTTTGCGGGGCATGAAAGGCAGGTTCCAGGCAAGCGGTTGCTGTACTTTTTTCCGGCTTCTTTGTGCCGGTCGCTGGTATTCTTTATAGTAGATCCTGAGCAGGATGATGAAATAAGAAATGATCAAAGGTCCGAATATCAGGCCTGTGATTCCAAAATACTTCAGTCCCACCACTACACCCAATACCGTTACCACCGGGTGTACATCAGCCATTCTCCTGGCCAGCATAAAACGTACAACATTATCCATACTGCTGAGTATGATGGCACCCCATAACAAAATAAAAATACCATGCCAGGTTTCGCCGGTCAGTAGCATATAAATACCTGCGGGCACCCAAACCAACCCGGTACCTACAATGGGAATGATGGAGGCAAAACCTGTTACCACGGCCCAAAAACCAGCTTCTTCCATGCCTGTGATCAGAAAGGCAATATATGCGCAGAAGCCTTGAACAACCGCAATTAAGGGAACGCCAACAGCATTACTGAAGGTCTGGGCCCTTAATTCACCACCAAATAATTCGATGTGATGCCGCTTGAATGGCAGGAAAAAAATAAGCATGGCTTCCATCCGGTTGATATTGACGATCATGAAGTAGAGAAAGAAATACATCATGATAATGGAACTGAAGAGGTTAAAGCCCTGATTCAGAACGGAGGATATAAAGCCGGTGATAACGGACTGCACCTGCCCCAGGTTTTTATCGGATAAAAGCGTGAAATGAAATTTCTCCTGAAGTACTGCATCAAAATGGGTGAGTGGGGCCATCAAGCCATTGATATCGCCGGAAAGATGCGAGACTTTCTGATAAAGCATGGCTGCAAGCAGGGAAATGGGTAGCAGGATGATGAAAAAGGAAAGCAGGATCACCAGCAATGCCGCCCAGGATTTTCGCCATTGTTTTTTTTTGATCAGCCATTGAACCGGCGACTTACTCAATACATAAAACATGAGGGCTGCCAGAAAAGCTGTGAAAAATTCCATTAAACTGATCAGCAGGAATATACCCAGTAGCATAATAGCTCCCAGGAAAAAATAACGATTGATCTTATGGTCTTGCTGATTTTCCATGTAACTTGAGAAAAGAACCGGTGCTTTATAAAAATCGGGTACCCCGGTTCACCAAATAAAGATATTCAAAAAGAATGCATCTCATATCCTTTATCAAAAATTGCCGTTATGAGTGACCAACAGAGATTCCTCGCCGGATTATTACTGGGAGCTGCCGCCGGAGCGGCTTTAGCGCTTTTCCTGACCAGTGAAAAAGGAAAGACCCTGGTGGAGGAACTGAAAGAAGACGCAGAAACGCTGGGAGACCGCCTGCGTACCGAAACCGATGAATGGGAGAAGCAAATAGAGGCGTTATTGACCAGGGGAAAAACTTTACTGGAAGAAATGGAACAAAAATTAAAAAACGCAGGAGCATGATGGATACTGAAAAACAACCTGCTTTTTTTAGCAACCTGCGTAAAGAACTGGAAGCTTATATAGGCGACCGGTTATTGTTGCTGAAAATAGAGACAGCTGAAAAAGCTGCTATTATTACTGCTATGCTGACGACCCTGATGCTGACAACCATCATTGGGTTTTTTGCCATTTTCTTTGTGAGTCTTATGCTTTGTCTGGTGATGGCCGAACTCTTCGGAAGTATTTACTGGGGTATGGGATTGGTAGCAGGGACATATGTAATACTGCTTGGTCTTGTGGTTTTTTACCGAAAAAAAATTCAACACTGGATTATTGACCGGGTAATAAAAATAATTTTTGATCAAGAAACCAAAAGAGGAGAGGCTGCTGATGAATGAGATCAAACCCATACAAAACTGGAGCAGCCTTCGGGCAGCCAGGGAGCAATTGCGGGTACGGATTCGCGAACGGGAGGGCCGGTTGGAAACTGCCTGGAAACAAATACCTGAGGAAACCCTAAAAATGGCCATCGGTGCCGTATTGCCTGCTTTTTTATCAGAACGGCTGGCCGGGGGCTTGCTCGGCGTTATCCGGGGTGCCTGGTCATTCCTGGGTGCCGGGAAAACAGGTGAAGAGGGTGCGGAATGGCGTACATACCTGGGTAAAACACTGCGTCAGGTAGGGGTATTTGGACTTTTAAGGCTGATTTTGGGGTTTTTTGGTGGAAAAAACCGGGAAAAACCAGGCAAAATTTAGTTCCCCGAATTTCACTTTTTTAGGGTGCATCCCCTTACCTTTGCCGCCGAATCGGGGCCCCTGGCCTTTTATTCAGAACTACATTTTAAAAACCATAATTATATCTCCCTGTATGGCTACAAAAGGTAAGATCAAACAGATCATCGGAGCGGTAGTTGACGTACATTTTCCCGATAAAACATTGCCGGAAATTTACAACGCCCTTGAAATCACCAAAGAAACCGGTGAAAAACTGGTACTGGAAGTGCAACAGCACCTTGGTGAAGACAGTGTACGTACCATCGCAATGGAAGGTACCGAAGGTCTGGTTCGTGGGATGGATGTAGTGGATACAGGTAAGGCAATAGCCATGCCTACAGGCGAGGCCATCAATGGTCGTCTGTTTAATGTAACCGGTGATGCCATCGACGGTTTGCCCCAGGTGAGCAAAGCCAATGGCCGCCCCATTCACAATAAACCCCCATTGTTTGAGAACCTGAGTACCGCTTCAGAGATTCTGTTTACCGGTATCAAGGTAATTGACCTGATTGAGCCTTATGCAAAAGGTGGTAAAATTGGTTTGTTTGGTGGTGCGGGTGTAGGTAAAACCGTATTGATTCAGGAACTGATCAACAACATCGCGAAAGGTTATGGCGGTCTGTCTGTATTCGCCGGTGTTGGTGAACGTACACGTGAGGGTAATGATCTGCTGCGTGAAATGATTGAAGCTGGTATCATGAAATATGGTGATAGTTTCAAACACAGTATGGAAGAAGGTGGCTGGGATCTGAGCAAGGTAGATATGGAAGGCCTGAAAGATTCAAAAGCAACTTTCGTATTCGGTCAGATGAATGAACCTCCCGGAGCCCGTGCCCGTGTAGCCCTCTCTGGGTTGACTATTGCAGAATATTTCCGTGATGGAGATGGTACCGGTAAAGGAAAAGATATCCTGTTTTTCGTAGATAATATCTTCCGTTTCACACAAGCCGGTTCTGAAGTATCCGCCCTGCTGGGTCGTATGCCTTCAGCGGTAGGTTACCAGCCTACACTGGCTACTGAAATGGGACTGATGCAAGAGCGTATTACTTCAACCAAAAATGGTTCTATTACTTCCGTACAGGCAGTATATGTACCTGCGGATGACTTGACTGACCCTGCTCCTGCGACCACATTTGCGCACCTGGATGCAACTACGGTACTGAGCCGTAAAATTGCCGACTTGGGTATCTATCCTGCGGTGGATCCCCTGGATTCAACTTCAAGGATCCTGACTCCCGCTATCGTGGGTGATGCACATTACGATACTGCTAACCGTGTAAAATTGATTCTGCAGCGTTATAAAGAACTGCAGGATATCATCGCCATCCTGGGTATGGATGAATTGAGCGAGGAAGATAAAATGACTGTACAGCGTGCCCGTAAAGTACAGCGTTTCCTGAGCCAGCCTTTCCATGTGGCTGAACAGTTTACTGGTCTGAAAGGTGTATTCGTAAGCATCGAAGATACCATCCGCGGTTTTAATGCTATTATGGATGGTGAAGTTGATGAGTATCCTGAAGCAGCGTTCAACCTGGTAGGTACCCTGGAAGATGCTATCGAAAAGGGTAAGAAACTCCTGGAGGCAGCAAAAGGATAAGGTAGCTTGTGAATTTGGAATGTTGAAAAAGTAGTTCCTTTAATGGAAATACCGCTTCCCGGACCAAATTGTCAAATTGTCAAATTGTCAAATTTTCACCGAAGTGACTTTAGAAATATTAACACCGGAAAAAAAGCTTTACAGCGGAGAAGTTTACGGTATTCAATTACCGGGTATCACCGGTTTGTTTGAAGTACTCGACAAACATGCTCCACTGGTAAGTGCCCTCGGAAAAGGCAACCTGAAGATACTGAAAGACAAATCCAGCGCTGAACAATACAGCATTCAGAGCGGCTTTGTTGAGGTACTGAATAATAAGGTTACCGTTCTGGTAGAAGGCGCAACTGCTATTTAATTCCGGTTCACATCGTATAAAAAGTCCCTCGTAGTATTGATTACGGGGGACTTTTATTGTATAAATATGCGTTAGTTCAACTGCGGGTCAATGGGGTAGTTGATCATCTGGCTGTATTCACCGCCCATATCGGCCAGGGCTTGCTTCCATACCTGCTGACTGTTTTTGGGAAATACAAGCTGGGTATTGGCCGGACGGGTAATCCAGCTTTTCTCAGTCAATTCACCAGCCAGTTGGTCTTTTTCCCAGCCACTATAACCAACAAAAAAACGGATATCATAGGCCTGCAATACCTGTGCGTGCAGAAGATCCAGCACTTTTTGAAAATCGCCTCCCCAGAAAATATCGGAGGTAATCGGAGAGCCGCCCAGCAATTCCGGCTGGCGGTGTATAAAATGCAGGCTATCCTTTTGTACCGGCCCGCCGTTAAATACCGGAATACTTAATCCAGCGGCCTGATCTACAATATCTTCGAGATTAAGATTCATGGGTTTATTCAGGACAAGCCCGAAACTACCTTCCGATTCCTGGTGTTCACACAGTAATACAACCGTGCGCATAAAATTAGGGTCCTTCAAAAAAGGGTCGGATATCAATAAAATACCACTCTGAACCTGCTCCATAGTCAAAAGTTAAGACAAAATTTGCGATCCCCCATCGTTAAAATGATGATAAACATACCGTAACTTACCCGGTCATTTCAAGAGCCTGTTATATTTGTACGAATGAAGAAAACTTTCCCCGTCATCATTATTCTGATTACACTGTCGTTGCTGGGATTATTTTTCTTGCAAAGCTCCTGGCTCAATAACCTTCTGGAGGTAACCGAGATCCAGCTGCAGAGTAAGATTGATAAAGCAGTGGGGGAGAAGGTTGTCATTGAATTAAGCAAGGATATTTACAGCACCCAAAGGCTAAGGGTACCACGCCGTGGCGGCCTGGCCATTAAGCCCGACTTCCATTTATATATGTCGCGTACCCCAACGGTGGAAGACAAGTTTACATTACAGGAAGTGGATGAAAAAATTAAACAGGCATTGGTAAATGAGGGCTTGCAGAATATCAAATACGAGTTTGCTATCGCCAATTCGAATGGCGATTATGAAATGATGTCGAAGAGTTATGAAACAGAGTATTGGGATACGATTAATAATAAACCCAGGGTATATGTAATTGTCCCGGAAAATGCAGCAGATCTTGACGGTGCTTTTGCATTTGAAAGAATTATTCTGGTGGTTCCGGATTTCAAAAAACAGGTTTGGTCTTCCCTGAAATGGGTATTGCTGGGTGCAGCAATCTTTATGCTGATCATTATAGCTGCATTTTATGTGACCATCAGTTCCTTATTGAATCAGAAAAAGCTGAGTGAAATCAAAAGTGATTTCATCAATAATATGACCCACGAATTTAAAACGCCATTGGCCACCATATCACTCGCGGTAGATGCCATAAGGAATGAAAAAGTGCAGGCCGATCCGGAAAAAATGCGGTATTTCAGTGGGATAATCAAGGAGGAGAATATTCGGATGAATAAGCATGTGGAAACCATTCTGCAGGCAGCACTCATGGAAAAACAGGAACTGAAATTAAATCTCGAAGAACTGCATGCACACGATGTGGTACAACACGCATTGGATAACTATCAACTGCAGTTGCAGGACAAGAAAGCAGTTGTAGAATTATTGCTGAATGCGAAAAATGATTCGGTTATGGCCGATGAAGTACATTTCACCAACCTGATTTCAAACCTCATTGATAATGCCATTAAGTATTCAAAAGAAAATTTACTCATCAAAATATCTACGCATAGTACCAATAACCATATTGTGATACGCATAGAAGATAATGGTATTGGTATGAATAAGGAATCTGTAAAGCGCATTTTCGAGAAATTCTATCGGGCGCATACCGGAAATCTTCACAATGTAAAAGGATTTGGATTGGGTATGAGTTATGTGAAAACCGTTATTGATGCTCACAAAGGCCGTATTAAAGTAGAAAGCACGGTTGGCAAAGGCAGCGCATTCACAATTGAAATGCCCCTGAAAAAATAGTCAGATTATTGCTGCGGCAGCCAGAGCAGGCAGCCATCTCCGTAACTGAGGAACCGGTAGTCATTTTTCAAGGCATGATTGTATATCTTTTTCCAGTCGTCTCCAACAATCGCTGCCACCAGCAAAAGCAGTGTTGATTGTGGCTGGTGAAAATTAGTAATTAACCCTTTGATGATTCTGAAACGGTAACCAGGCGCAATAATAATCTGGGTTTTGGTGATCAGTCTTTCCTGTTGATGTTGTTCCATCCAACGGACTAATGCTTTCAAAGCTACTTCGGCCGAATAGCCGGCAGCAGCCATATTTTCATAAGGGTCCCACTGCGAAACAGTTAATTCCTGGATGCTTACTAATGGTTGTTCCAGTGTTTTTACCCCAAGCCAGTATAAACTCTCTACTGTACGTAAGGAAGTAGTACCAACTGTAATAATCGGCTGATCCAGTGTGGCCAGTATTGTTTTTATAAACTCCCTGGTTACATCAATAAATTCTGCATGCATTTCATGATCCTGCATGCGTAAGGCTTTCACAGGTTTAAAAGTACCTGCACCTACATGTAATGTTACATAAGTATCGCGAATATTTTTCTCACGTAAAGCCTGGATTAAGGTGTCGGTAAAGTGCAGTCCGGCCGTAGGTGCTGCTACGGAACCATCATTTTGCGCATAAATGGTCTGATAACGTTCTTTGTCTGTTTCCTCCGCCATGCGGTTCAGGTATGGAGGAAGTGGCATGAGACCAGCTTTGTGCAGCACTTCCGCAAAAGCGGTGTTGGGCTGATTCCATTGGAAATGTATGCAATAGGTTTCAGTATGCTGTTTGAATTTAGTCGCAGTTAATGTGTATTGGGTATTGCCATCTATATAGTGAAGGGTGAGTGCTCCCTCTTTCCACTTTTTTGCCCCGCCCACAAGGCAGTTCCACCAAACTTCATTGGTTTGCATCATAGCCGTGGTAATATCCGGGTAACGATCATCCGGTTCGAGACAAAAAATTTCTACCTGTCCGCCCGTATCTTTTTTAAATAAAATGCGGGCTTCCACTACACGTGTGTTGTTGAACACCAGAATGCTATCCGGACTTAACTCAGCTGGCAACTCCTGGTATATACGATCATACCAATGACCGTTACGGTATACCAGTAGTTTACTTTGATCTCTCTGCGCCAAGGGATAGCGTGCAATTCTTTCTTCTGGTAAGGGGTACTGAAAATCCAATATTGATAAGTCTCTTGGATGCATAGCTAGCTGCAAAATTAGTTTGCAGATATACGTGAACATTATTTTTTTCGCCTTACAATCTTAAGGCCACTCCATATTTCGCTTACAGCACAAACTTTAATATCCACCCAACCCAATGGCAATACAATTTCACGGATCAGGTTTTCGTTAAGGTCGGTGGGAATTTTGGCGGATTGTTTATACCAGGAAATCCAGATACAACCACCCGGTAGGCTTACTGCAATCAATGCCGGTAAGTGATTCTCCAGTTCTTGTCGGTTTTTGACAAATAAATGGATCCAGTCCGCACCCCCACTTTTTACCACCTGGCTGCTGATATCCATTCCCAGCAGTACCAAATAATCATCGGGAGCCTGTACGGTGCGGAGCCGGATACCAGGTTTAATCCCCAATTTTTGGTAAAGAGGCTTGCCTGAATAGCCTGATACTTGCATATTTATTTTATAACTATTTGATAATCAGTTTATTTTTATTTTCTGCCCATAATCCACAGGATATCCACAGCTATTCACAGTTCATTCACATGGTCAACCGGGTCAAATCGCTGAAACCCAATGTTCAAAGGGCTTTCAGGAAATAACTACTTGTGGATAAATACAATCGCTTCGAATTTGCTTTCAAAGTGGGAAAAAGTGTTATTTTGTGTCAACAAGTGGTAAACTTGGAAAAAGTTATTCACGTATGAACGGATTTCACGGAGAATATGAAGCAACGGTGGATGCGAAAGGGCGCTTCCTGCTTCCGGGCGGACTGAAAAAGCAGTTGCCGGAGGGGGAAACCCGTTTCATCCTGAGCCGTGGCTTCGAAAAATGTCTCACGTTGTATCCGATCAAAAGTTGGGAATTAATTATTTCCAAGATCAGCCAATTGAATGATTTCGACCCCAAGGTACGTCAATTCCGTCGTCAGTTTTTGGGTGGTGCCACGGAAGTGGAACTGGATAGCGCCGGCCGTATGCTGGTGCCACCTTCTCTGCGGGAATTTGCCGGGCTGGCCAAAGATGTAGTTCTGGCGGCTGCCCTTGACCGTTTCGAGATCTGGGATGCTGGTAAGTACAAACAGCTCTTTGAGGATTTCTCACCAGAGGCTTTCAGTAATCTGGCGCAGGAAGTGATGACAGAGAATAAAATTTGAGAATGAAGCAACTTGACCATTTGAAAATGAAAGGCTTTGGCGTTTTCATTCATCTGATTCTTTTGCCCATTTCCGGATTTTCAAATTTTCAAATTTTCAAATGCTCCAAGTCATGAGTTATCACATTCCTGTTCTTTATTATGAAACCCTTGATGGCTTGTCGATTAAACCGGATGGGGTTTATGTTGACTGCACATTTGGTGGTGGTGGCCATAGCAGGGGTATTCTTGAACAATTGGGTCCCGATGGAAGGCTTTTTGCTTTTGATCAGGACGCGGATGCACAAAGCAATATTCCCGATGATCCGCGTGTGGTATTCGTGCCACAGAATTTTCGTCACCTCCAAAGGTTTCTGCGTTTGCATAAGGTAACTGCTGTGGATGGCGTACTGGCTGATCTGGGCGTAAGTAGTCATCAGTTTGATGAAGGAGACCGCGGCTTTTCTATTCGCTTTTCTGGTCCGCTGGATATGCGAATGGATCGCAGGCAAACGCTTACCGCAGCCGGTATTGTTGGTGAATACAGTGAGCAGCAATTGCATAAGCTTTTCGAACAGTATGGAGAGGTAAGTAATGCAAAAACGCTGGCCCGCCATATTGCACAACAGCGTAACCATGTCCAGTTGCAAACCATTGAACAGTTTAAGTCGCTGATAAGTCCCGTGGTAAAAGGAAATCCCAATAAGTACCTGGCTCAGGTATTCCAGGCCTTGCGAATGGAGGTAAATGATGAAATGGGTGCGTTGAAAGAAATGCTGCAGCAGATTCCTGCTGTGCTTAAAACAGGTGGCAGGATCGCCATCATCACCTTCCACTCCATAGAAGACAGGCTGGTAAAGAATTTTTTCCGCCAGGGAAGTTTCGACGAAGCGCCCGATAATCCCTTCTTGCCCGATGTGAAGGAGAAAGTGCTGAAGCTGATTACGAAAAAGCCGATTACAGCGAGTGAAGAAGAGTTAAAGCAAAACAACAGAAGCAGAAGTGCAAAACTGAGAGTAGCTGAAAAATTATAACTGAATTCATGACAGAAACAGTAAATACAGGATCAAAAAAAAATCTGAAAGGATTATTTAATTATCAGTGGATACTGAAGAATATACCTTTTTTTCTGTTCCTGTCTGTTTTAGCTGTTCTGTATATCGCAAACGGTCATTGGGCAGATAAAACGGTTCGCAGGATGAATAATACTTCCAAAGAACTGAAAGAATTACAGTTTGAATATAAAACACTGAAAAGTGAAGTGATGTATAAAAGTGAGGAGCAGCAGGTCATAAAAGCTACCGAACCGCTGGGGCTGAAAGTGATTAAAGAAATGCCGCAGCGTTTGCAAAAGGAGAATAGATAAAATACGGTTGATAATATAATAAGTACTGTCTTGGATGTAAAACGCGACATATTATGGAGAGTCTACCTCAGTTATATACTGGTTGTGGGTGTGTGCGTAGCCATCTTTGGTAAGGCCGTTTATATTCAGCAGGTTCAGGGGCATTATTGGAGAAGTATGAGTGATAGCCTGCATCAGCGTATCGATGAAATTGAAGCAGAGCGCGGCACTATTTACAGCGAAGATGGTCAGATGCTCAGCACCAGTATCCCCCAGTTTGATATATATATGGATTTCCGGGTGGATGCGTTGCGCGAAAAAAACGGACAACTGTTTCGCGAGAATCTTGATTCGCTGAGTGCCTCACTGGCTGGATTGTTCAACGACATGAGTGTTGGTGAGTACAAAGCATTACTGAAACAAGGGTATAAAAATAAGGATGGCTACATGCCACTTAAAAAGAAAATATCCTTCCGGGAATATGAGCAGCTCAGAAAATTTCCGCTCTTTCGCTTGGGTAGGTATAAGAGTGGTATGATCGCCAATGAGCGAACCATACGGCTGAATCCTTATAAAATGCTCGCCTTCAGAACCATTGGACTGGCCCGCGATGCTAATAAAGTGGGACTGGAAATGACCTATGATAGTGTACTGAAAGGAAGAAATGGTAAGCAGCTGGTTCGTTCAATAGCTGGTGGTGTTACCATACCCGTTGAAGCTGGCACTTATGAAGTTGAGCCGGAGACCGGGAAAGATATTGTTAGCACTATCGATGTTTTTATTCAGGAGGTGACAGAGAATGCCCTTGCCAAGATGATGGTTAAAAATGAAGCCGAGCATGGATGCGCTATCGTAATGGAAACCAAAACCGGTAAAATCAAAGCCATAGCAAACCTGGGTAAACATGGAAATGAATACTGGGAAGACTTTAATTATGCCATCAACCCATCTGAACCAGGATCTACTTTCAAGCTGGCGACCATGATGGCACTGCTGGAAGACCAGAAAGTAACACTTAATCAGATGGTTAATCTTGAAGGCGGTGTTTGGAAAGTAGCTGGTCAAACTGTTTATGATAGCGAACAACATGGCAGGCAGCAGGTGACCATCAAGCAAGCATTTGAACTCAGTTCAAACGTAGGTATGGCAAAGCTGGCAACTACCTATTATGCCGGGAATCCTGGCCGATTCATCCAGCACCTCCAGAAAATGCGGATGGATACGTTAACGGGAATAGATCTTACCGGTGAAAGGAAATCGGTTATCTATAAGCCCGGGCACCGCCTGTGGGGGCCGACAACTTTGCCGTGGATGGCTTTTGGTTACAATTTACTGGTAAGTCCCCTGCAAACATTATCCCTGTATAATGCTGTAGCCAATCATGGGAAAATGATGAAGCCTTATCTGGTAAGTGCTATCAAAGAAGAAGGGGTACTGGTTAGGTCTATTGATCCGGTTGTAGTGGATGAGAAAATTTGTAGTGATCAAACCATTAAGCAGTTACAGGCTTGTATGGAAGGTGTATGTACGGATGGTACAGCTGCAGCATTGTTTAAAAATACACCTTATAAAGTAGCTGGTAAGACAGGAACCGCATTGGTTGCTAACGGTAATCGTGGTTATGCAGATAAAATTTATCAATCCTCATTTGCCGGATATTTTCCGGCCAATGATCCGCAATATACCTGCATAGTTGTAATTAAAAATAAGCCCCATGCGGCGGTTTTTTATGGAGGGTCGGTAGCTGGTCCGGTATTTAAAGAGATCGCCGATCGTTTATACAGTTCTTATATACGCGATGGTTTTGCCAAAACTACACAAGCAAAGATTGACAGCGGTGCATACAGTTATACCGGCTTTCGGCAGGATGTGTCCGATGTAGCAAGGCGTTTGAAAATTCCTTATAAAGATTCAACCCGAATAACGGATGAATGGGCTTTTCTGAGCGGGGCATCTGGAAAGGCCAGTATTACACAAAGAAAACTTGAACAACAAACCATGCCACTCTTAAAAGGTCTTGGTTTAAAGGATGCAGTTTATGTATGTGAAAATATGGGTCTGAAGCTGAATATAAGAGGTAGAGGGAAAGTAGTTAACCAATCTATAATTCCGGGTCAGCAAATCGCAAAAGGACAACTGATAAGTATTGAATTGAATTGATCAATATGGCACAATTGCAGGACATATTATACAAAGTACACCTTGTAGAAGTACATGGGACTACTGATTGTAATATCAATGATATACAAATCGATTCCCGTAAAGTAACAGCAGGTTCTGTTTTTGTAGCGATCAAAGGGGCTGCTTCAGATGGTCATGCTTTTATAGAAAAAGCTATTGACTCAGGTGCAATTGCGGTTGTATGCGAAGTATTGCCTGCTGTCCTGCGTGACTCGGTTACCTACCTGCGGGTGAGTAATGCCAGTGAAGCGGTGGCTTATATGGCACATCAGTTTTACGGGGAACCTTCCAGCAAATTAAAACTGGTGGGCGTAACAGGAACAAATGGTAAAACAACAATCGCTACCGTGTTGTTCAAATTATTCAGACAGCTGGGATATCACTGTGGATTGATTAGCACTGTGCAGAATCAGATTGGTGATGCAATTATTCCGGCAACGCATACTACTCCTGATGCCGTAAGCTTAAACGCCTTATTAAAGCAGATGTTGGATAGTGGCTGTAGCCATGTATTTATGGAATGCAGTAGCCATGCTATACATCAACACAGGATTACGGGGTTGGAGTTTGCCGGTGGTATTTTCAGCAATATTACCCATGATCACCTGGATTATCATAAAACTTTTGAAGAATATATCCGGGTTAAAAAATCATTTTTTGATAACCTGCCAGGAACGGCGTTTGCAATCTCCAATGCAGATGATAAACGCGGCGAAGTAATGTTGCAGAATACCAATGCTGCAAAATATTTCTACAGCCTTAAAACCATGGCAGCGTTTAAAGGAAAGATACTTGAAAATGCCCTCACAGGACTGGTTATGCTTGTGAATGACAGAGAAGTGCATTTTAGATTAATAGGAGAGTTTAATGCTTATAATCTGCTGGCAATTTATGGCGCTGCTGTATGCCTGGGAGAGAATAGTGAAACGGTATTGACCAAGCTGAGTATGCTGAGTGGTGCTGAAGGTCGGTTTGATTATATCATCAGCAGCGGACTGATTATCGGTATTGTTGACTACGCACATACCCCCGATGCGCTTGAAAATGTATTGGCAACAATAAAAAAATTACGCAAAGGGCATGAGCAGGTAATTACTGTTGTTGGTTGTGGTGGAGACCGGGATAAAACAAAGAGACCAATCATGGCACGTACAGCTTGCGAGCTGAGTGATCGGGTAATCCTTACGAGTGATAACCCCCGCACCGAAGATCCAATGCAGATATTGAAGGATATGGAGGAAGGTCTGGGTAGCGCTGCTAAACGGAAATATAATGTTGTTGCAGACAGGCGTGAAGCTATCCGGGAGGCTGTTTTGCTGGCAAAAGCAGATGATATTATTCTGGTGGCAGGCAAAGGGCATGAAAAATACCAGGATATCATGGGGGTAAAACATCCTTTTGATGATAAGCTGGTATTGCAGGAAATGTTTGAACAAGCAAAAAAATAATAATCAAATAAGGCAAGTATGCTGTATCAATTATTTAACTGGTTGAAGCAGGAGTTTAATGTACCAGGCGCGGGTATGTTCCAATATCTGACATTCCGGATTGCCATGGCAGTACTGCTCTCTTTGGTTATTGCAACAGTATATGGTAAACGTATGATTCTTTTTCTCCAAAAGCGCCAGATCGGAGAAACTGTTCGAGAGTTGGGTTTACAGGGCGAGCAGCAAAAGAAGGGGACACCCACTATGGGAGGCATCATTATACTGCTGAGTATTTTGATTCCAACTTTACTGTTTGCTAATCTCGATAAAGTATATATCCGCCTGATGGTACTTTGTACAGTATGGCTGGGTTTTATAGGATTCCTGGATGATTATTTCAAAATCAAGGCCCGTCGTGCTGCTTTGCAAAAAGGAGAAGCCTACAAGAAGAAAGATAGCGACGGACTGGCCGGGGTATCTAAAATCATTGGCCAGGTTGGTCTGGGAATCATTATTGGTACTACGCTTTATTTCAGCAATGCGGTAACCGTAGAAAGAGAAGTGATTACTACTCCCTATGCACAACTACAGCAGGGCGAGCATCTGGCAAAGGATTCAAATGTGGTAACCAGAATTATTAATGGGGAGGAGCGCCGCTATGTGAAAGTGAAAACACCCATCACTACTATTCCCTTTGTTAAAAATCATGAATTCAATTACAGCAAACTGATTAGTTGGATTGGTCCCGGAGCCGAAAAATACACATGGATTATCTATATTCTTATTGTCACATTTATCATTACAGCTGTTTCAAATGGCGCCAATATTACCGACGGATTGGATGGCCTGGCAGCAGGGGTTAGTGCGATCATTGGTATGGCTTTGGGGGTATTTGTGTATGTGAGTGGTAACTATGTGCTTGCAGATTACCTCAATGTAATGTACATACCCAATCTTGGGGAACTATCCATTTTTGTTGGAGCATTTGTTGGTGCCTGTATTGGTTTTCTCTGGTATAATGCTTACCCGGCCCAAGTTTTCATGGGTGATACCGGTAGTCTTGCATTGGGAGGCATTATTGCATCACTTGCCATTATTGTCCGGAAAGAATTACTCATCCCCATCTTTTGTGGCATTTTCCTGGTTGAATTGCTGAGTGTGATGATTCAGGTGAGTTATTTCAAGTATACCAAGAAAAAATATGGAGAAGGTAAACGGATATTTCTGATGAGCCCGTTGCATCATCATTATCAAAAGAAAGGATTTCATGAAAGTAAAATAGCTGTTCGTTTTTGGATTATTACCATTCTCTGTGTGCTAATGGCTATTGTGACTTTGAAAATGCGATAATATGTCAGGACACAGACTGGTAATACTTGGCGGAGGAGAAAGTGGCATAGGAGCTGCTTTGCTCGGGCAACAAAAAGGATACGAGGTTTTTTTAAGTGATGGTGGTCAGATCAAACCACATTACAAACAAGAGCTCATTGACAATCATATAGCTTTCGAAGAACTGGGACACACTGCCGATCTGATATTGAATGCCACGGAAGTGATGAAGAGTCCGGGTATTCCTGAAAAGAACGAAATGGTAAAAAACATTCGTAAGAAAGGAATACCAGTGATTAGTGAAATCGAACTGGCATACCGGTTTAAAGGAGATAGCAAAATTGTGGCGATCACTGGAAGTAATGGTAAAAGCACTACAACGGCATTGATCTATCATATCTGTAAAACCGCAGGTCTGGATTGTGCACTGGTTGGAAATATAGGCTACTCGTTTGCAAAACAGGTTGCCGAGGATCCCAAGGCTTTATATGTAGCAGAAATCAGTTCTTTTCAATTAGATGATATTAAAACATTTCGCCCGGATATAAGTGTGTTGCTGAATATAACAGAAGATCATCTGGACAGGTATGACTATCAGTTCGAAAAATATATTGATAGCAAATTCAGGATCATTGAAAATCAAAAGGAGACAGATTATTTCATTTACTGTGAGGACGATGAGATAATTATGAACAAACTGGCTTTACTAACCATACATACTAACCCATTACCATTCTCTATGAAACACGAAGTAAAAAAAGGCGGTTACATTAAAGGCGATCAAATGATGCTAAGAATTCAGGAAGAAAGAGTAAGCATGAGTATTTACGACTTTGCACTCAAGGGAAAACACAATCATTACAACACTATGGCTGCAGGAATCGCCGCAACAACACTGGGTATCCGGAAGGAAAAAATCAGGGAAGCTGTTAAAAACTTCCACAGTCTGGAACATCGCATGGAGTTTGTGGCCATGGTTCGTGGTGTTGAATTTATTAATGATAGTAAAGCTACCAATGTGAATAGTACCTGGTATGCATTGGAAAGTATGAATAAACCCACTGTGCTGATTCTGGGTGGGACTGATAAAGGGAATGATTATTCACTAATTGCTGATCTCGTGCAAGAGAAAGTAAAAGCGATTGTATGTATGGGACTCGATAATGGGAAGATTATTGAAGCATTTAAAGATGTTGTTCCAACAATTGTGGAAGCAGATAGTGCCAAAAAAGCGGTTAATGCCTCATTTAAACTGGCCGAAAAGGGTGATGTTGTTTTGTTGAGTCCGGCTTGTGCAAGTTTTGATTTGTTCAAGAATTACGAAGACAGGGGCACACAGTTTAAAGATGCTGTGAAAGAGCTCTGAAGAATATTAGGTACCTGAATTGTTTTAATCCGACCCAATGCCAGAAGTGACAGATAAGTTATTTTCACAAATCCCCTCTGTGGAGGGGGTTCGTAACCAACTTGTTAATCGTACAAGGGGGGATAAGTATATCTGGGGAATTGTATTATTGTTATCACTCATTTCAATCCTGGTGGTGTACAGTGCTACGGGATCTCTGGCTTATAAAATGTATAAAGGGAATACCAATGTTTATCTTTTCAAACAGGTATCTTTTACCATTGTGGGATTATTGCTGATTTATTTTTTGCATCGGGTTAATTATTCCCTGTTTTCAAAAGTAGCTACGATACTTTTTTTGCTATCCATTCCTTTGCTGATTTATACGCTCTTTTTCGGAGCAAGGATCAATGAAGGAAGCCGGTGGATAAAATTGCCGATTATCCAGTTAACTGTTCAAACCAGTGACCTGGCTAAATTGGCACTATTCATGTATATCTCCCGCTTGCTCAGTAAAAAGCAGGAAGTAATCAAAGATTTCAAAAAAGGATTCATACCGGTTGTGGCGCCAGTTATGATCATTTGTGCGCTGATCATGCCGGCCAACTTGTCGAATGCGCTGCTAACAGGAGCAACTTCCTTGTTGCTTATGTTCATTGGTCGTGTCAGCTTCAAGCATATCCTGCTCACAATTGGCGTGGCCCTTATTCCTGTCATATTTATTATCTCAGTTGCCGTATTAACCTACGATGGTAAAACAGCTGATAATGCTAAGCCTGTAACAGCTGAAAAAATGAAATCAATCGGTCGTTTTGGAACCTGGGTGAAAAGGGTACAGGACTTTATGTATGCCAAGGATACCGAAACGCCCTATCAGGTACAACAGGCCAAGATTGCCATAGCCAATGGTGGGGTACTCATGGGCTTGGGCCCTGGTAACAGCCAGCAAAGAAATTTCCTGCCGCAGGCATACAACGATTTTATTTATTCCATCATTATTGAAGAGTATGGGTTGTTGGGTGGCGCTTTTATGATTTTTATTTATCTGGTATTCCTGTTTCGTTGTATCAGGATATTCCGGAAGTGTCCATATGCATTCGGAGCTTTCCTGGCATTGGGGCTCAGCTTCACACTCGTTATACAGGCTGTGGCTAATATGGCAGTTAATGTGAATCTGGTTCCGGTAACCGGTGTGACCCTGCCACTGGTTAGTATGGGAGGAAGTTCTTTTCTGTTTACCTGTTGCTCCATTGGCATTATACTGAGTGTGGCCCGAAATGTGGAGCAACTGGAAGGGAAAGCAGAGCCAATACCAGTAACAACAACTAACACGAACGAATCAATACAAGCAGCCAATGGGTAAGCGAATTGTCATAGCGGGAGGAGGAACGGGCGGACATATTTTTCCGGCCATTGCCATTGCCAATGCATTGCGTCAACAGGATCCATCTGTTGATATTCTGTTCATCGGAGCGAACGGTAAAATGGAAATGGAAAAAGTTCCGCAGGCAGGTTATCGTATTGAGGGATTGGATATAGCAGGCTTTAACCGAAAGTCAATCCTCAAGAATATAGGTCTGCCATTTAAGCTCATTAATAGTTTTCTGCGGGTCAGAAAGTTAATGGCAGCATTCAAACCTGATGCAGTGATTGGTGTAGGTGGGTATTCTACATATCCGGTTTTACGGTATGCACAGAATAAAGGAGTACCTACATTTATTCATGAGGCCAATTCCTTCGCCGGTAAAAGCAATATCCTGTTGGGCAAAAGAGCTACCCGGATTTATGTGGCTACCAGCGGGATGGAAAAATTCTTCCCGGAGGAGCGTATCATGATCACAGGGAACCCCGTCAGGAAAAATATAGTGCAGCAACAACTCTCACGACAGGATGCTTTGAACCATTTTGGATTGCAAGCCGATAAAACAACGGTATTGGTAATAGGGGGGAGTCTGGGTGCAAAAAGTATCAATGACGTAATTGCAGCACATATTACCGATTTTGGCCAGTTGCAATTACAGTTAATATGGCAGACGGGAAAACATCAGGCAGATGCTTACCGCGATCGTGGCAAGCCATTCGAAAATATTTGGGTAGATACTTTTATCACTGAAATGGATAAGGCCTATGCTGCTGCCGATCTGGTTATCTCAAGAGCAGGAGCCATGTCGGTGACAGAAATATGTGTGGCTGGATTACCCGCCATTTTTGTGCCTTATCCTCTGGCGGCGGAAGACCATCAGACTGTTAATGCCATGCATCTGGTAAACAATAATGCAGCTTTACTGGTCAAAGATGAACAGGCGCCGCAGCAACTATTCGCTACAATGGTTCAATTGGCTAAAAGCGAAGAAAAAAAAGCGGAACTCAGAAAAAATATAAAACCCTTTGCCATTACAAATGCGGACGAAGTAATAGCAAAAGATATCATGAAATACCTGGTATGAATAAATTGAATACCATACAAAAGATATATTTTATTGGTATCGGAGGCATAGGAATGAGTGCCCTGGCACGTTTTTTTCATGCACGTGGTGTCCAGGTAAGTGGGTATGATAAAACTGCGACCCCTTTGACAAAAGAACTTGAACAAACGGGCATAGCTATTCATTACGAAGAAAACATAAATCTGATACCTACGGATGCAGACGTGGTGGTGTATACACCTGCTATTCCGGCAGCACATGCCGAGTTGGTATATTACCGGGAGCATGGATTTGAAGTCGTAAAACGCAGTGACGTGTTGCAGTGGATTACAGAAGCGTCTTATAATATATGTGTTGGCGGCACACATGGTAAAACTACTGTTACCACCATGATTGGTCACTTGCTCAGGCATTCGGGTTATGGGTGTAATGCTTTTCTGGGAGGAATTTCTGCTAATTACCATACGAATTTCTGGAGCAGTGAAAGAAATGTGGTGGTCGTGGAAGCGGATGAATATGACCGCAGTTTCCTCAAACTGGTGCCGGATGTGGCTGTTGTTACTGCCATTGATCCAGATCACCTGGATATTTATGGAACACCGGAAGCAGTAGAAGATGCATTCATACAGTTTTCCGGAAAAGTAAAACCAGGCGGATGTTTGATTACAAAAAAGGGAATCCATCGGGAAAATGAGTTCTCGGCCACCCATCATTTCAGCTACAGTTATAACGATATCCGGTCAGATATATATGTGTCTTCACTAACAGTTCAGCAAGGAAGCTATCATTTTACGGTGCGCTCCACACAATGGATATTGGAAAATGTGGTGCTCCACATGGGCGGATTACATAATGTAGAAAATGCAGTAGCGGCTATAGCCGTTGCCAAGTACCTGGGTATTGAAGATGAAAAAATCAAGGCTGCAATAGCTGATTTTAAAGGTGTTCGGCGCAGGTTTGAATATGCCGTAAAGAATAATAATCATGTATTGATAGATGATTATGCCCATCATCCGGAAGAGTTGAAGGCATTAATCAGTGGTGTGCGTAGTATTTATGGTGAACAGCAACTGACGCTTGTTTTTCAGCCCCATCTTTTCAGCAGAACCCAGGACCTGGCAGATGGTTTTGCAAGAAGCCTGGACATGGCAGATGAAATTATTTTGTTACCAATATACCCGGCACGTGAATTGCCTATGCCAGGTGTGAGCAGTGCAATGCTGGCCGAGCGGATGGAAAATAAAAAGGTGGCATTATTGGAGAAGCAGGAAATGGTAGACCGGATTCGAAATACAAAACCAGGCCTGGTAGTGATGGCCGGAGCAGGCGATATCGACGCACTGGTTGGTTTGGTAAAACAAGGATTGGAGTCATAGTTATATGCGGAATATAAACTGGAAAAAAAGGTTACTCCAGGCTTTCTGGATACTGGCAGGCATTGGCACGGTAGTGTTGATGGGTGCCGCAATGCAACAGAAGAACCGTAAGACCTGTACAGATATCAGGATTGATATCTCGGGAGCAGAAGAGCACATGTTTATTGATGAGAAAGATATACTCCAGCTGCTGAATACAGGCGGTAAGGTAATTGGAACAACAGTAAGGACTCTTAACCTGCGTAGTATGGAAACCGGCGTAGAGCGTAACCCCTGGGTAAGAAATGCAGAAATGTATTTTGATAACCAGCAAGTGCTGCAGGTACATATTGAAGAACGTGAACCGATTGCCCGGGTTTTTACGATACAGGGGGAGTCGTTTTACCTGGATAGTGCCGGTATGCGATTGCCTTTGAGTGATAAGATTTCGGCCCGTGTGCCCATGTTCACCGGATTTCCTTCCGGCAAAGCCATATTGTCAAAACCAGATAGTATGCTCCTGCGTGATGTGGTGAAACTGGGAAAATATATACAAAGCGACTCTTTCCTGATGGCACAGGTATCGCAGATTGATATTACACCGCAGGCAACTTTTGAAATGATCCCTCTGGTAGGTGATCATGTGGTTGCTCTGGGAAATGCAGATAACCTGGACAGGAAGTTCGACCGGCTCTATACTTTTTATAAACAGGCCTGGCTGCAGAAGGGAGTAAATTATTATGAGAAGCTGGATGTGCAGTTTGATAACCAGGTAGTGGCTATTCGGAAGGGAACGGCCAAGGCACGAATGGACTCCCTGGCTGCGTCCAAAATCATGGAAGCCGTTATGATGGTCCCGGATATAGCAGCTGTGGAAATGCCGGCAGGTAATACCCCGTTGTCAAAAAAAGACAGTGTAACACAGCCGGTAGTAAAGCCGGAAAAAGTGAAAGAACCTGTTAAAGAAAATAAGACTGTAAAAACTATTACTAACAATAACAATAAAAGGAATACTAATCCGTTATCGAAGAAGGTTGATTCGAAAAAGGGCGTGGGAACAGCGACGAAAGAAAAAGAGACAAAACAGCCCAAAGCGGTCATGGGAAAACGGAACTGATAGGCTATACAACTGAAAACAACTAAAACACATACCTTATGAATCAC
>JAACZQ010000071.1 GCA_009996675.1 Chitinophagaceae bacterium | reverse complement strand
TTTGCCGTAAAACACGGTGGATTTATAGGAATAGGTAACACCTTCGAGAGCGTTGTTGGGAAGCTGGTTGATCTGTACCTCGTATTTGTACATTTCTTCCCGCATGTCTTCCCGGAAAAGGCCGTTGGAAGAACTGAAATAGCCCCGCCAGATACCCGTTAACTGCTGGGCATCCGCTGCAAAAAACCACAATATGGAAAGCAGGGTAAAAATCGAACGCATCATACAAAACTACACCCGCAAGATAGTGTATGCTGATAAAGAACCGTTAAAGATACCGGTGTGGATGAGCAGGGTGACTGGAACCATTCCGGTTGTCTGATTGGTAAACCGGTATTTCCCGGGGAAATAGCAGCCGTAAAAATCCGGGCTTTATCGTAGTTTTGCCACCTATTCGCAAAAGATTAGGTAAGCAATTGTATGATCAACATTCGATTCCCGGACGGGGCTGTCAGGCAATATGAGGCCGGTGTAAGTGCACTGGATATTGCCAAATCCATCAGTGAAGGACTGGCCAGAAAGGTACTGGCCGCCAGTGTGAACGGACAAGTGTGGGATGCCACGCGTGCCATAACAACGGACAGCAGCCTGAACTTACTGACCTGGGATGATGCCGACGGAAAAAATACTTTCTGGCATTCTTCCGCTCACCTCATGGCAGAAGCGGTGGAAGCTTTGTTCCCCGGTGTGAAATTCTGGGTTGGACCAGCACTGGATAAAGGATTCTATTATGATATGGATCTCGGTGGCCGTCAGCTTACCGAGGAAGACCTGCATGCGATTGAGAAAAAAATGAATGAGCTGGCTAAGCAATCCAATGCTTACCAGCGCAAGGAAATTTCCAAAGCAGACGCCATTGCCTATTTCCAGGAGAAATCGGATGAGTATAAACTGGATTTGTTGCAGGGGCTGGAAGACGGACAGATTACTTTCTACTCGCAGGGGCAATTCACCGATCTTTGCCGTGGACCCCATATTCCGCATACCGGTTTTATCAAAGCCATCAAACTCACCAATATCGCCGGTGCTTACTGGAAGGGTGATGAGAAGAATAAACAGCTGACCCGTTTATACGGAATCACATTTCCTAACCAGAAAGAGCTGGATGAATACCTGGCCATGCTGGAAGAAGCCAAAAAGCGCGACCACCGCAAGCTGGGTAAAGAACTGGGTATTTATACCATGGATGATGATGTGGGTGCGGGTCTGCCGCTGTGGTTACCCAATGGAACCATTATTATTGAAGAGCTGGAGAAGCTGGCCAAACAAACCGAGGAAGCAGCAGGGTATAAGCGTGTGGTAACACCGCATATTGCCAAGGAAAGCATGTACCTCACCAGCGGTCACCTGCCTTATTATGCCGATAGCATGTTCCCGCCCATGGAACTGGATGGTACCAGGTATTACCTGAAAGCCATGAACTGTCCGCACCACCACAAGATATTTGATGCGGAGCCGAAGAGTTATAAGGACCTGCCATTCCGTATTGCGGAATATGGTACCTGTTACCGCTATGAGCAGAGTGGTGAATTATTCGGGTTGATGCGGGTGCGTTGTCTGCACATGAATGATGCCCATATCTATTGCAGCCGTGAGCAGTTTGCTGCTGAATTCAGGGCGGTGAATGATATGTACCTGAAGTACTTCAAGATATTTGGTATTGATAAATATGTGATGCGTTTGAGTTTGCATGAGCCCTCCAAACTGGGCGCCAAATATGTGAATGAACCGGAACTGTGGAAGCAGACCGAAGCCATGGTAAGGGATGTATTGATTGAATCCAATATTCCTTTTGTGGAAGTACCGGATGAAGCTGCATTCTATGGCCCCAAGATTGATGTGCAGATCTGGAGCACCATTGGCCGTGAGTTTACCCTGGCCACCAACCAGGTAGATTTCAATTCCGGTAATAAGTTCAGGCTGAGTTATGTGAACCAGCACAACAGTCCGGAAGTGCCCCTGATCATACACCGGGCGCCATTGGGTACCCATGAGCGATTCATTGGTTTCCTGCTGGAGCATTATGCGGGTAAATTCCCCGTATGGCTGGCACCTTTGCAGGTGAAAGTCCTGCCCATCAGTGATAAGTTTATGGATTATGCAGAGCAGGTAAAAGCGGCACTGCGACAGGCAGGTGTACGGGTGGAGATTGATGACCGACAGGAGAAGATTGGAAAGAAAATCCGTGATACCGAATTGAGCCGTGTACCGTATATGCTGGTGGTGGGAGAGAAAGAGGCTTCGGAAGGGAAGCTGTCTGTACGCCGTCAGGGTAAGGGCGACCTGGGTACACAGGAGCTGGCTGCGTTCACGGAAATGATACGGGAAGAAATTCAGGAGCGCAAATCGGGCGAATAGCGTTACCTTTAACAGAAATATTATTCACAAAACAAGTTTGAATGGCATTACCACCAAGAGGGGGCGGAAGATTCAACCCCAGGTTTAACAGGCAACCGGAGCCTGAACATCGTATCAACGAAAGAATCCGGGTTCCACAAGTGCGTTTGGTTGGCGACAATGTAACAGTAGGCGTGTATTCCACCCAGGAAGCACTGCGCATTGCCCAGGAACAGGAACTGGATTTGGTGGAAATTTCTCCTACGGCTGATCCTCCCGTTTGTAAGGTGATTGATTATAAAAAATTCCTGTACGAGAAGAAGAAGAAGGAAAAGGAAATGAAGGCCAATTCCAAGCAGAGCGAGATCAAAGAAATCCGCTTTACGCCTGGTACCGATGACCATGATTTCGATTTCAAAGCCAAACATGCCGAGAAATTCCTGAAAGAGGGGAATAAGGTGAAAGCCTATGTACAGTTCAAGGGACGTGCCATCATGTTCCAGGACAGGGGACAGCTCCTGCTCCTGAAATTTGCCGAACGCCTGGCTGAAGCCGGTGCACTGGAAAGCATGCCCAAACTGGAAGGGAAAAGAATGTTCGCCATTTTTACCCCCAAAACCGGCAAGAAAAAGCCTGCCAAAGCAGAGGAATAATTAGCCAATTTGATCATGTGCTAATTTAAAATAATAAAAGGTCGTTGCTCCGCAGCGGCCTTTTTTATGGGGTATTACGCAGAAGTTATTGATTATGAGTGGCATAAGACATTTTCTGCCAAAGGCCGACCCCTCATTTTCAAATTTTCAGATTGCTTTATTTTCAAAATATTTCCCTACATTTGCACTCCAAATTTTTCCCGTAAGGCTCAACAAGTGTCCCGTCTGTTCGGGGCCGCCAGCAGGGTGTAATCTTGATAGATTATTTAACATGCCAAAGGTAAAAACAAACTCCAGCGCTAAGAAGCGTTTCAAGGTGACCGGTAGTGGAGAGATCACCTTCCAGAAAGCTTTCAAAAGGCACATTCTGACCAAGAAATCCAACAAACGTAAAAGAGCCCTGCGCCAGAAAGGTGTGGTAGGTTCTGCCAACAAAGATTTCGTTCTGCGCCTCCTGCGCTTGAAAGGTTAATTGCCCTTTCCGGAAAGGAAGATCTCATTAACAAACCAGCTGTTGGCCTGGCCATTCAGCTTCAAAAAAAACTACTATGCCACGTTCAGTAAATGCAGTAGCATCCAGAGCAAGGAGGAAAAGAGTCCTCAAACAAGCCAAAGGTTTTTACGGTAAGCGTAAAAATGTATATACCGTAGCCAAAAACATCGTTGAAAAAGGTCAGACTTACAGTTATGTAGGCCGCAAGCTGAAGAAGCGTGAATACCGCCAGCTGTGGATTGCCCGTATCAACGCTGCCGTAAGAGCAGAAGGTCTGACTTACAGCCAATTCATGAACAAACTGAGCACCAAGGGTATTGAGCTTAACCGCAAGGTACTGGCTGATCTCGCTATGAACGAGCCTGCCAGCTTTAAAGCCCTGGTTGATTCTGTAAAATAAGTCGGCACAGCCGATTTGAACATACCGGAGGTCATCTCACCGAGATGGCCTCTTTTTTTATTTGCAGAACTGAACAAACAGTTATTTTTGTAACCGCAAAAAAAGGTTAATCAACTGTTCACCCTTAACAACCACTAACCCGGCTAATGAACAATTCCTACACCTCCCTGGTGAACCAAACCTTTCACTTCCCGCAGGAAGGGTTTGATGTAAACGACAACGGTTACCTGCAGTTCAATGATGTGGATCTGAAAAAGATCATTGAGAAGCATGGTACGCCTTTGAAACTGACTTACCTGCCCAAGATTGGGATGCAGATTGGTAAGGCTAAAAAAATGTTTGCCACTGCTTTTAAAAAGCATAAGTATGAGGGTGAATATTTTTATTGCTATTGTACCAAGAGCTCGCATTTCTCTTTTGTGGTGGAAGAAGCGTTGAAACACAATATTCACCTGGAAACTTCCTATGCCTACGATATTGAAATCGTCAACCGGTTGTACCAGCGACGTAAGATCACCAAAGACACGTTTATCATCTGTAACGGGTATAAACAGAAGTCCTATACTTCCCGCATTGCCAAACTCATCAATACCGGTTTCCGCAATGTGATTCCCATCCTGGATAACAAAGAGGAACTGCAGGCTTATAAACGCAGTGTGAAAGAACCTTTCCGCCTCGGTATTCGCGTGGCTGCTGAAGAAGAACCCAATTTTCCCTTCTATACTTCCCGCCTGGGTATCCGTCCGAAAGATATCCTGGAGTTTTATGTAGACGAGATTGAAGGATATGAAGATAAGTTCCAGCTGAAAATGCTGCATATCTTCCTCAACAAGGGGATCAAGGATGATATCTATTACTGGTCGGAGTTGAACAAGATCATCAACCTCTATTGCCAGCTCAAAAAAATATGCCCCGAACTGGATTCCATTAATATCGGTGGCGGATTCCCCATCAAACACTCACTGGGATTTGAATACGATTACCAGTTCATGATCAATGAGATCGTGGGGAATATCAAGAAAGCCTGTAAGAAAGCCAAAGTGCCCATGCCGAATATTTATACCGAGTTCGGCAGTTTTACCGTAGGAGAGAGCATGGCCCATATTTACAGCGTACTCACCCAGAAAGTGCAGAACGACCGGGAGATCTGGTATATGATTGATTCTTCTTTCATTACCACTTTACCCGATACCTGGGGTATTGGTGAGAAATTCCTGATGCTGCCGGTGAACAAATGGGAGAACGAATACCAGCGTGTGGTACTGGGAGGTATTACCTGCGACAGCCACGATTATTACGATTCGGAAGAACATATCAATGAAGTGTTCCTGCCCAAACTAACGTCCACCGATCCCAAGGAAGAACAAACCAATAAAGAACCGCTTTATGTAGGCTTCTTCCATACAGGTGCTTACCAGGACCAGATCAGCGGTTATGGTGGTATCAAACACTGTCTCATCCCTTCACCCAAACACGTGATTGTGGAGTATGATAAGAGTGGTAAACTCATCGACTGGGTATATGCCAAGGAACAGTCGGCACAAAGCATGCTTAAAATTCTCGGTTATCTCCGTTAATGTATAATCCCGCTTCGGCGGGATTTTTTATGAATGGTGGTCAATGCGGCTGCTAAAAGAATTATTTTAGCTGAAATACCTGGTCATGAAAAAATGTTTTGTTGCCTGCCTGTTGCTCTTGTCAGTATCCCTGGTCAAAGCCCAAACGGCTACGGATTCCATCAAGGCAGTCATTAACCAAATGTTTGCGGGCATGAAAAATGCCGATTCGGCCATGGTCGTGGGTAGCTTTACGGAGAATGGTATACTGCAAACCATTGCGCGGGATAAAGAGGGCCAAACTATTGTACGCACCGAGCAGCTGGCGGAATTTGGTCACAGTATGGCCCGCCTGGCCAAAGGTGCTGCCGATGAAAGGATTGTTTTTGAAGCCATTCATGTGGATGGGGCCCTGGCTTCGGTATGGACCCCCTATAAGTTTTACTTCAATGGCAATTTCAGTCACTGCGGTGTCAACTCTTTTCAACTGGTACGCGGAAAAGAAGGCTGGAAAATTCAATACATCATTGATACCCGCCGTAAGCAGCCCTGCGAATAAATCAGTGTTGCGCAGCCTGGTGAACGATGCTGCTGATGGTATCATAGCTTTGCTGCAACCGTTCTGCCATGCCGGCCTCGGGTACCCATTCAATTGCGGTAATATCTTCCGATTCCTGCGGCACCAGTGGCTGATTGCCGGGAGCCTGCATCCGGTACCAATGGGTTTCTTTGATCACATCTTCCTGCAGCCAGGTATCAAAATATTCGTGGTGTGTAATACCGATAAGCGGACCACCAGTGAGTGTTGTTAATCCCGTTTCTTCCCGCACTTCCCGCAGGGCACAGTCTTCCAGGCTTTCGCCTTCATCCAGTTTGCCTTTGGGCAGATCCCATTTTCCTCTTCTGAATATCATCAGCAATTCCTGCTGGTCATTGTACACCAATCCGCCGGCTGCGACTATTCTTTTCCGTTCCATACCCAAAACTCCCTTTAATTTTCAAATTCTCAAATTTTCACATTAACTAATTCAATTGCTGTTACTTTGTGCCATGACCAATGAAAAAGCAGTAGCCGAAAAATTATTGCAGGTAGCAGCGGTAAAGCTGAGTCCTGATGCCCCCTTTACCTGGGCCAGTGGCTGGAAAAGCCCCATTTATTGCGATAACCGCAAAGTGTTATCCTTTCCCTATGTGCGCGATTTTGTGAAGAGTGAAATGTGTAATGTCATTTTTGAAGGTTTCCCCGAAGCCGATGTGCTGGCTGGTGTGGCTACGGCCGGTATCCCCTGGGGTGCCATGGCTGCCGATCAGCTGAAAATGCCCTATGTATATGTTCGTCCCAAACCCAAGGAACATGGACTGGGTAACCAGATTGAAGGTGCTTTGGAACCCGGACAGAAAGTATTGGTGATTGAAGACCTGATTTCAACCGGGAAAAGCAGCCTGCAGGTAGTAGAAGTGTTGCGTGCCGCCGGGGCGGAAGTGGTGGGGATGGTATCTATCTTCACGTATGGCTTTCCCCAGGCCGATGAAGCTTTTGCTGCGGCCGGTGTGCCTTACCGTTCGCTCACCAATTACAGCAGCCTGATCGGACTGGCAGTGGAAAAGGGACAGGTAAGCGCCGAACAGGAAGCTTTGCTGCTGGAATGGCGGAATGATCCGGCGGTTTGGGGGAAGTAAGCATGTATGGTTTTAAGCTTCTAGCTTCCAGCTACTAGCTGCTAGTGTCTGCTTTATTGTAGCTTGCAGCTCCTAAAGCAGCTTTCTCATCATGAATAGCATCTAACTAAATAAAACACTACCTATGAAGCAAATTGTTTTACTGTTTGGGCTTATATGGCTGGGGCTGGGTACTGCTTCGGCGCAGCAGCCGAAAGCGGAGTGGGTGACCATTAAATCGGCCAACCTGAAATGCTGGGAATGTAAAGACAGGCTGGAAAAGTACCTCTTACTGGAAAAAGACAATACCGAAGCCGGTATCCTGCAATGGAAGATCAACCTTTTACAGGGAGAGATCAAAGTACAGTTCCTGCCCGACCGCGCCAGCGCCGATGGCATCCGTACAGCCCTGAACAATGCCGGTTTTGATGCCGATAACAGCAAAGCCACCGAAGAAGCCTACAAGAAACTACCTCCTGCCTGTAAACGTGCAGAAGACGGGGGCGGACCACAGAACAGGAAACCCTGCCATGTGAAGCCCTATGTTGACTAAGTAACGGATAGCAACTGATCAATGAACAGCGCGCAATACCAGACCGGTATTGCGTTTTTATTTGAACATGCTCAGGCTATGCCGGGCTTCATAATTAAAGGGGACATTGGCAAAGAACCCTGCTTTACCCACCCGGGTAGTGCCTTTGACATTAATAAGCACTTCCTTATTGAATAATAAAGTCATGGCGTTTTTAAACACACTGCCCATATCCACCTGTATGCGCGAGGGCAATACAAATTCGGCACGGCGCTCGATATGCATGAGGGTATCCAGCTTGTACTTGCCCAGGTAATGGTTATCGATATAGATATCGCAATCCACTTTCCGTAAATCCACGCCAAAATTATTGGGGTTATAATATACCAGATCCATCTGCAGGGTGGTCTGGCCAAAGCCCAGGCTTTCAATTTTCACATTTTTCACGTCGCGGTAATCAAAGCCCTGGGGCTTTTTGCAGGCAGCAAAGAACAGTAAACTGAGCAGGGTAATACAGAACGTTTTGGTCACAAGAGGTCTTTGGGTGCAAGATAAGGGAGGTTTGTGGTTTATGGTTTATGGTTTATGGTTTGGGGTTGGAAGTTGGATTTCAGATGTCAGATCTCAAATCTCAGATCTTTGATTTGAGGTTGGATGTTATCTGTAACCATCTACTTCTTGTAACCAGAAGCCAGAAGCTCGTAGCTGGCAGCTAACAGCCCACAATACTCACTACTGACTACTCACTACTCACCGCTCACCCAGAGATTTGCCCGGGGTTGAAGCAGGTGAGGGGACAACAATATTTCGTACTTTTCGTTTTGGTACAGGTAACGCAAAAGCGGGGAGAGGTTCCCGCTTTTTTTAGGGATTGGCTTGCTAAAAAACTGCGGATGGAACAGGAAAAGAAACATAATGTTACATACTCAATTATTTAGCTAAATTAATTACCTATTAAGTGCTTATTAATCAATTTAATAGAATGTTTATTTGAACTTGTTATTATGGCTTTAATAAGCCTGTTTTAGATCAATAATCACTTTTATCAACGAACTGAATATAACTATTGAATGAGTAGTTTAATTGTTGAAAGTCAATATTTTGGAAGTGTTACTTATATAAACACTTTGTTTCATTATACAGATGTAAAAATAGATGTATGCGAAGCCTATCGTAAGATGAGTTTTCGCAACCGTTCGGTGGTGGCCGGGGGGAATGGACTGGTACATTTATCGGTTCCCCTGCTGCATGGGCGCGACCGGAAGCAGTTGACAAGGGAGGTGGAAATCAGCTATCACCAGGACTGGCAGAAGCAGCATTGGCGCACCCTGACTTCCTGTTACCAGCGGGCGCCTTTCTTTGAATATTATGCCGACTGGCTGGCCGGGTTCTATGAAAAGAAGCCCCGGTTCCTGCTGGACATGAACCAGGAAATACTGGACTGGCTGGTAAAAGTGCTGAAACTGCCGGTTCGTCCGGGTACCTGGGATGGCACTGAACCCTTACCGGCCGGGTATGCAGATGGCCGGAACAGGTGGTTGCCCAACCAGTTTCAGCAGGTGCCGGCCTCGTTCCAGTATTACCAGGTCTTTGCCGACCGGATCGGTTTTCAGCCCAATCTCTCTATCCTGGACCTGCTTTTTTGTACCGGCCCCGAAGCCCATTCGCTGCTGGCAGGCAACATTCCATCCATTTAAATAATCTTGGGGTTGAATAGGTTAATCGTCTTAATTTTAAACCTTTGTAACCCGAACTGGTCTTTCCGGTTGAAAGGAGACCGCTGAACCCATGAATCTACCCCGTTTGCTGCTGTGCGGGCTGTTTTGGCTTTTCGCAGCATCCATTACTGTGCATGCCCAGGACAATTCCAATAAGGGGAAGGAGTTTTGGATTGCGTACCCCTCTCATATTGATGGAACCAATTCCGTTATGGGTTTATACCTGACTTCCAATGTGGCAACCACGGGAACCATACAGGTGGGCGCCAGTAATACCATTAATTTTTCCATCACACCCAATCAGTTATCCCGTTTTTTCCTGGGATCCAGCGGAACGGTAGACGGGCCCAATGGTACAGTTTACCTGAATATGGCCGATGGTGTTAAAACCAATGCTGCCATCAAGATTACGTCCAAGGACCCGATTGTGGTGTATTCGCATATCATCCGGTCTGCCCGCAGCGGTGCTACCCTGGTTTTACCCACACCGGTATTGGGTGCTGAGTATATTGTACCCAGTTATGGATCGGTGAGTACCAGTGCGCCCGGTGCCGGTTCCAACGGTACCAATGGTGGTGTGGGGCTGATAGCGGTGGTGGCCACGCAGGATAATACCACCATTGAAATTACCCCAACGGCCAATGGCGCCAATGGTACCGGACGATTGGCAGGTGTACCATATACGGTTACCCTGGCTACTGCCGGTGATGTATACCAGTTGCAAAGCGCCAGTCTGGGCGATCTGTCGGGCAGTAAAGTGCGTTCCGTTTCCGCCAGCGGATCGGGCTGTAAACCCATTGCCGTGTATTCGGCCAGTACCTGGAGTACTTTTGATTGCAGCGGGGCCAGTGGGGGCGATAACCTGTTCCAGCAATTATTTCCTACCCGTTCCTGGGGTAAACAATTTGTAACGGCACCTTTTATCAATCGCCCCAATGATATTTACCGCATTTATGTACAGAAAAGCAGTACCACGGTGCAGGTGCAGGATAATGGCGTTACCACAACCCTGGGTGCCGCTGCTTTTTCCAGCACGGGTAATTTTTATACCTACCGCAGCAGTAATCCCATCATGATTACCGCTTCTGATCCCATTTCAGTTGTTCAATACATCAGTTCCCAGAGTTGTAAAACAGGCTGTACCACGGGCAGTGTTGTTGCCACCTGTTATGCAGATCCGGAAATGGTTATCCTCAGTCCGGTTGAACAAACGCTCAGTGATATTACCTTCTTCTCCGCCCACCAGAGTTTTGTGCCACCCGGGCAAACCCAGGTGACCCAGCACTATGTGAATATCATCATCAGCCGCAATTTCAAGTCAACCCTGAAGATTGATAATGCGAATCCCAAATCGGCTTTTGTGGATATACCGGGTACCAATTATTCCTATCTACAGGAAGATCTCACTACTTCATCTGCCGCCAATCCGGTACACCGGGTAACAGCCGATTCCAGTTTTTCGGCTATTGTGTATGGTTACGGTAATGTGGAATCCTATGGCTATAACGGGGGTACCAATGTGAAGGATTTCAGTCGTACTGCCACTTTCAGCAACGCCTATGCGCGGATTGATTCGGCAGTTACCTGTGTGAATACTCCATTGAAAATATCTGTGCCTTTTGGTTTTCAACCCACCAATATCCGTTGGGATTTTTCAGCAGCGCCCAATATCACACCCGCTACGGGCGTGGGACCAACTGCCAATCCGGTTGCCGATAGTGTTCCCGTTGTGAGTGGTGTACCTGTGTATTATTTCAGTACCGGTCAGACTTACACTTTCACTGCCGCCAATACGGCCGCTGTTCGCGATACCATTAAAATCTATACCACTTCGGCCACACCAGATGGTTGTGGCAGTACCGACCAGGTGTATACTATTCCGGTTAAAGTATCCGAGCGGCCCACTGCCAGCTTTGTGTTTACCAATTCCGGTTGTGTGGGTGATGTGGTGACGCTGACACCCACTGCCAGTACTGCAGCCCGTATACTCTGGGATTTTGGTGATGGAACCAATACGGAAGTAAGCAGTTTATTGCCCATGGGGAAATCCTATACGGGTTCGGGTAATTACCAGGTAAAACTGAAAGTGATCAGTGATATCGGATGTTTGTCGGATGAAGTCAGTCAGCTGATTCCCATCACCAATAAACCCCAGGCCGCTTACACCGTTTCGGCCATTCGCTGTCAGGACCAGGATATTCGTTTTACCGATGCTTCTACCAGCAGTGCTGGAACCATTACCAAATGGAACTGGGATCTCGCAACAGGAGCCGGTACAACAGCTGTAACCACCAATGCTGCTCAAACAGCGCGCTATAATAGCACGGGCGCCAAAACCGTAACCCTGCAGGTAGAAACGGCCAGTGGTTGTAAAAGTGATGTATACAGTACCAATGTTGTGGTGAATGCTTTGCCCGTGGTTGGCTTTACCCTGCCACAGGTTTGTCTGAATGATGCCAGTGCCCAGTTCACCGATACCAGTCGCATTGCCGATGGAACGGAATCGCAGTTCAGTTATCTGTGGAATTTCAATGCCGGTTCTCCGGTGGTTACCCCCGGTCCCAATATCACCAGCAGCACCCTGAAGAATCCTTCGGTGAAGTATAATAAGTCGGACTATTATACCGTATCCCTGCAGGTAACCTCAAAAGATGGTTGTGTGAGCTCTCTGAACCAGTCTTTCACCGTGAATGGAACCACACCCAAAGCTGATTTCACTGTACAGCAAGCCAGTCAGCTTTGCAGCAAAACTCCGGTGACCATTATCAACCAGTCGACCGTGGATTTTGGTAATGTCACGCGTTTGCAGATTTATTGGGATTACCTGAATAACCCCACGCAGGTGGAAACAGATAATGCTCCGGTGGCTAATAAGCAGTATACCCATATTTATCCGGTGACTGCAGCAGCCGGACAATCATTCACCATTCGTATGGTTGCTTATTCCGGTGGTAATACCTGTGTACATGAAAAAACGCAGGTGATTACGGTTTATCCCAATCCCGTTGCCGGTTTTACGGTATCGCCCACAGCTGCTTGTTTTGGTGCCACGCTGGCATTTACGGATATCAGTGCCAGCCGTTCTGCGGTAGCGCCTGCCCGCTGGGTTTGGGATCTCGCCGGCGGTAACAGTTCAACCATTGCCAATCCTGCCAAACAATTCCGCGATTCCGGTCTGTTCAATACCAGTTTATATGTATACAGTGCACAGGGCTGTGTGAGTGATACCATGGTGCAGGCGGTTCGTATTTATCCGCTGCCCATCGTTCAGATGGGTAATACCAAACTGGTGGTACTGGAAGGAGGCTCGGTGACCCTGAAACCGGCATTTGTTTATGGTAATGCGCTGCAGTATTTATGGACCCCGGCGAGCTACCTGAGCAGCGATCAGGTCTTATCGCCTGTCTCCACACCTGTAAACGATATCACTTACCGGCTAACGGTTACTGCAGAGGGCAATTGTACGGCCAGTGATACGGTTCATATCACGGTGTTAAAATCACCCGAAATCCCCAATGCGTTTTCACCCAACGGGGATGGCATCAATGATTTGTGGAACATTAAGTATCTTGAGAGCTATCCGGGGGCAACGGTGGATGTGTATAACCGATATGGTCAGACTGTCTTCCGGTCCATCGGCTACACTAAACCCTGGGATGGCAGTACAGACGGAAAGCTATTGCCTGTTGGAACGTATTATTATATCATTAATCCCAAAAACGGTAAACCGGTCATGACGGGATCGATTACCATTATACGATAATATTTATGCGGCTGCGTTTGATTGTTTGTTTAAGCATTTTGTTCATGATCTGTATTCGTACGGGTGCACAACAGCGGCCTTACTATACGCAGTATATCATGAACAATTACATTATTAATCCTGCCGTAGCCGGTATCGAGAATTATTGGGATATCAAAGCTTCGCACCGTCTGCAATGGGTAGGGGTTCAGGATGCACCGGTTACTACTTATCTCACCATTCATGGTCCGCTTAAAAAAAGTGATTATGGCTGGGAAACAGCTACCAGTGTGCGGGCAAGGGGAGAGAACCCACGCGGACAGGCTTACTGGCAGTCCTATCAGTCAGCTGAACCGCATCATGGGGTTGGTTTTACCATGCTGAATGACCGCACTGGTCCGCTGAACCGCTTTGCTGCTTTTGGTACTTATTCCTATCACATGGGTATTTCACCCCAGACCAGCCTGGCTGCCGGTGTATCGGTGGGTTTTTCCAATATGAGCCTGGATGCCAGTAAACTGAATTTCGGCACCACAACGGTTGATCCCGCCGTGGCTGGCAGTGGTATGATTAACCGCATTCGTCCGGATGTTAGTGCCGGTCTCTGGTTGTATTCCAAGAAATATTTCCTGGGTATTGCGGCACAACAGATCGTTCCGCAGAATATTGCATTCTCCGATAACACAGTATATGTAGAGAAAGGAAAACTGGTGCCCCACCTGTTTTTCAGTGCTGGTTACCGCATGCAGTTATCGGAAGATGTAAGTATACTGCCTTCAGCCCTGATCCGTTATATCAGTCCATTACCGCTGGGGGTTGACTTCAATGCTAAATTCATGTACCAGGATATTATGTGGCTGGGTGCTTCTTTCCGGTATAAAGATGGTTTTTCTGCCATGGCCGGTATGAATGTGAGCCATAATATCAATATCGGGTATTCCTATGACTTGCAAACTTCCAGATTGAATACTGTGAGTAAAGGCACCCATGAAATTGTCATAGGTTTCCAGTTGGGGAACCGGTATGGCGATTGGTGTCCGCGTAATCTCTGGTAATGGCAATGTTTTAAAAATCTTCCACCGGCTTCAGGATCGTATCACGAGGTTTCGTGCTGTCTGTTTTTTTGCCCAGTTGTTCTTCCCATACCATCCTTAGTTTGGCTTTGATGAGCTGACGAACCAGCGGCATGGGAATTGCTTTCAGTGGTATGTTTTGATGGGGTAATGTTTCCATGATTTTAATGGCTGTCATGATTTGCTCCAGCTCGGCTTTTATGGCTTCTATCTGTGCCGTATAGGGCGCGGGTATATCGAAGCGAACGGGTTTGAGGAGAAAATCCTGGGGCTGGAAGGGTTCAGCCGGTTGCGGGATTCCGGGTGTTGCTTTGATGGCATCGGCATCCCGACTCATTTGCTCACTGATGCGTTGTTGTTCAATGGCAGTGCGTTTCTGTTCTTTTTCGAGCTTCAGTTGTTTTTCCTGCAAATCTTTTTCAGATTTGTTGATGTTCAGGTTCATGCGCTTGAAGTGCGATTCCAGTTGTTGCAGGGTAGCTTTCATACCCGATTCAACTGATTTTTTGAGGAAGGGAGCAAGGATGGATAAGGAATCCAGTTCACGGGCTGCTTTCTGCATATCGGCACGAACCTGATCCATATTGATTTTCTCTTTCTCCATGCTCAGCTTGGCATCATCCAGTGCAACTGGTATTTGCTGGAAAGCATCCAACACCGCACCTGGTACCGTTTGCATGGCTTCCTGCACTACCTGGTTTTCAACAGTCACCCTTTGAATATCCTGCGCTGCTTTCTGCAGGTTCTGTTTCATTTCCTGTTTCAGCGCATCCGACATGAAAAATGCCGGGTTGAAGAGTGGGTTATTTATTTTCACCGCCATGGGCTCAATAGCAACGGGATGTGCCGGTGCCGGAGGTTCGGTGTTAGCAGCTGCGGGTTGCTGTACTGCAGGTAATGGCTTGTTGGGGGTGGCGGGATTGAGCCAGGCTACCGAACTGAGTATACCGGTCACTAGCAGAAATGCCAGCAATTGTTTGCGGTAATTAAACCCGGGCTCCTGTGCCTGTATCATGCGTTTCACCCGGTTCAGTAATTCATTTTTCTCTTTAATGGCTGCCATGGCAAATACCGGGCTCAGCTGCTGCTGCTGTAACTGTGCCACACGCAGTAAAGCTTCTGCATAAGTGGCAGCACTGTATTGAAACTGCAGTACCCAGTCGTCGCAGCTGTTCTCCCGTTCTTTGCGTATGGCCGATGCCATGAGTTGGGTAAAGGGATTGAAGAAAAGGCTGATTTCTACAACTGAGAGTAAAATATTAACGAGGTAATCGTACCGGCGTATGTGCGCCAGCTCATGCAGGAGCAGGGCTTCCAGCTGTGCCACGCTGAGGTGATTGATGCTGGCCAGCGGCACCAGTATGAGGGGTTTGAGAAAACCCATGGTGAGCGGTGTGGTAATTTTTTCAGACAGGAATATGCTTACTTCTTTGCGGATACCCAACTGTGCTGCCGTATTGCGAACAAAAAGCCGCCATTCAACCGGGATCTTATGCAAACCTTCGGTACGCATTAACTGCGTACGCCGGTAACCCATTACCCAGCGAGTGGCCAGTACCAGCATGAGCAGGAGATAGGCCAGTGATAAATAGGGAAGCAGGCTTTCTGCACGAATCATCCAGTTGATTAATTGTGAGCGAAAACTATCGCCACTGGCAATAACGGTTTTTACGCCGCTCTGCAGGTTGTTCAGCCCGGACTGGTCCTGTATCAGCTGACTGTACTGACTATAATAAAATTGAAAAGTGAAAATAAACCAGGTAAAACTGATCACCTGTATGCCTGTAGCCAGCTGGTACTTTCGGGCGGCTGACAGTCTGGTTATGTTGGTAAACAACATATACACCAGCCATAAGAGGGCTACCTGCCAAAGGCTGTTGGCAATGGCATAACCCAGTGCCTGGAGAAAAGCAGACTGAAACAGGTAGGTCATATACCTATTGTTTTTTCAGGTTATCAAGCATTTGCTGAATGGCTTCGAGTTCTTCTTTGTTGGGTGTCTGGTTACCCAATGCCTGCATCACCAATTGGGTAGAAGAGCCTCCGAAGAGTGAATCAATCATTTTACCCACCAGTTGCTGCTGGGTATTTTCCCGGCTCACATTAGCGCGGTAAATATGGGTCTTGCTGCTGTCGTCGCGTTTCACCAATCCTTTTTCAAACATGATCTGCAACAGCTTCAGTGTAGTAGTATAGCCGGAATCTTTGTGTTCCGATAATACCTCATGCACTTCCCGCACCGTAGCAGCACTTTTATCCCATAATACCCGCAGGATTTCCAACTCACTTTCCGTTGGCTTGATCTGTTTTACCATTCTTGTACGATTTAATTCGTAAGCAATATACAAGGCGGGGTGGAATAAAACAATAAATATTTTGTGAAAGGTTGGGAGGGAAGTTAGAAGTTAGAGGTTAGAAGTTAGAGGTTAGAAGTTTAACTGCTGGAAGCTAGAGGCTGGCAGCTAGCAGCTTGCTTCTTCACTCACTACTCACTTTCTTCTTACTCACCGAATAAGTGGCCACTGTTTTAAACCGGAGCTGTTCATGCTTCACCACCACCTCTTTATAGGGCCGGAATACCTGCTGCTGGTCTACAAAACCAATGATACAGGAGAACGGGGCTTGGCCGGGCTTTATGTTGATCTCGGGCATTTTGGCCAGGGGCGGTAAACGGAACTGATCCGATATGCGTAATTCTTTGTACTGCATCCGTACGAGATAATCCAGGGTTCTGGCTGTTTCATAGACTTCTACCTGAAACACCCATTTGTTCAATTCATCAGGCACCGTTTTCTGATAAACGGCAACAGGTTTGGGATTGATATGGGTTCTTGTTTCGGGAATAGCAGCCGAAGCCGGACTAACCGGCGTGGAATCTACCTGGGTTCCGGCACCGGTCTCGGCCACCTGGTTACAGGCCATTAAACAGCCCAGGAGCAGGGCCGTGCATAGAACAGATTTCATCTTTAAAAGATATGATATTTATTGCATATTACCAACAAACCACTGTTAAATCCACAAAAAAATACCCGTCCGGCGAATGGCGCGGACGGGTATTTGGTATGGGAAGTTGTTGATTATTTAACGGCAATCGCTGCTTTGCTCAGATCAACCGTATTGGCGGATACAGTGGTGGCTTTGGGGTTGATGCTGGTTTCTTTTTTGGCTACGGGAATGGCTTCCTTGGTTTGGTGTATTTGCGCCAGGGTAGGAGCAATCACCAGGGAAACAATCGACATCAGTTTGATGAGGATATTCATAGAGGGACCAGAAGTGTCTTTGAAGGGATCACCTACGGTATCACCGGTTACAGAAGCTTTGTGTGGTTCTGATTTCTTGTAATAAGTTTCTCCGTTGATCTCTACGCCTTTCTCAAAAGATTTCTTGGCATTATCCCAGGCACCACCGGCATTATTCTGGAACATACCCATCAGTACACCGCTCACGGTAGCACCGGCCAGGAATCCACCCAGTGCTTCGGGTCCGAGCAGGAAACCAACGATGAGGGGGGATACGATGGCAATGGCACCGGGCAGCATCATTTTCTTGATAGAAGCTTCGGTAGAAATGGCCACACACTTATCGTATTCGGGCTTACCGGTACCTTCCATGATGCCGGCAATGGTACGGAACTGGCGACGCACTTCTTCCACCATGGCCATAGCAGCCTGTCCCACCGCGCGGATGGCGAGGGAGGAGAAAATAAAGGGAATCATACCACCCACAAACAGGGAAGCCAGTACTTTGGCTTTATAAATATCAATACCCTGGATACCGGCCACACCTACGAAAGCAGCAAACAGCGCCAGTGCAGTCAGGGCCGCAGAAGCAATGGCAAAACCTTTACCGGTAGCAGCAGTGGTATTACCAACAGCATCCAGTACATCGGTTTTCTCCCTTACCTCTTTGGGTAATTCACTCATTTCAGCAATACCACCGGCATTATCGGCAATGGGACCGAAAGCATCGATGGCCAGTTGCATGGCCGTAGTAGCCATCATACCGGCAGCAGCAATAGCCACACCGTATAAACCGGCACACTCATAAGAGCCCCAGATACCACCAGCCAGTACCAGGATGGGCAGGAAGGTTGATTCCATACCCACAGCCAGACCACCGATTACGTTGGTGGCATGTCCGGTTGAAGACTGACGGATAATAGACATCACGGGACGTTTGCCCATGGCAGTATAATATTCCGTAATAATACTCATAAGGGTACCTACGGCCAGACCTACTACAATGGCACCTAATACACCTTCGCGGGTAAAATCGTGACCGCGGAGCGTCATGGTTTCGGGCAGAATATAATATACCAGACCGGCACAGGCTGCAGCGGTCAGTACAATCGAACCCCAGTTACCCATGTTTAATGCTTTCTGTACGTTGGCGGTGCTGATACCGGCTGCATCGCTTACGCGCACAAACCAGGTTCCCACAATCGAGAAAAGAATACCTACACCTGCAATCAGCATCGGCAGCAGGATGGGAGCATACCCACCAAAATTATCGGTTGAAATGGTTTCCTGACCCAGTACCATGGTAGCCAGAACGGTTGCTACATAGGAACCAAAAAGGTCGGCACCCATACCAGCCACATCACCTACGTTATCACCTACGTTATCGGCAATGGTTGCAGGGTTACGGGGATCATCTTCGGGGATACCGGCTTCTACTTTACCTACGAGGTCGGCACCCACATCGGCAGCTTTGGTATAGATACCACCACCTACACGGGCAAAAAGTGCAATGGATTCGGCACCCAGTGAAAAACCGGTCAGCACTTCAATGGTTTGTAACATTTCAGTTGAATTGGCCGCTGCTTCAGGTGCAAATACCTGCTTCAGGATCAGGTATACGCCACCCAGACCCAGTACAGCCAGACCGGCTACACCCAGTCCCATTACCGCACCTCCGGTAAAAGATACATTGAGGGCTTTGGAAAGACTGGTACGGGCAGCCTGTGCAGTACGCACATTGGCCTTGGTAGCCACTTTCATACCAATATAACCAGCTACGGCACTGCATACCGCACCAAAAACAAATGCTAATGCGATTGACCAGTGTGAATGCGGGTTACTACTGGCCATCACACCCAGGAGCAGGGCTACAATGGCAACGAAATAGGTAAGTATACGCCACTCGGCTTTGAGAAAAGCCATCGCCCCTTCGGCGATATAAGTGCTGATCTCTTTCATACGGTCATTGCCCGCATCCTGTTTGGAAACCCAGTTGAACTTGATAAATGTGTACAGGAGACCTACAACTCCCATCGCCGGAACGGCGTAAAACAAGATTTTGTCCATAATCAGTGTGTATTCTGGTAGTTTAGTTACGTATTTGAAAGTCTGCAAAAATAGGGGGAAATGCCTAAAAAAGCGGTTCCCTGCCATTGTATCGCAGTTTTAGGCCCATTGTTTATTCTTCCAGGGCGGTACTGTCGGTACTGCCGGTGAAAACCTTCGACAGGTTCCGGGCCCGATAGATATTGCGGTTATAGCGGTTGCCCAGTACAATAATCGTGGCAGTATCATCCACAAAACGGGTGAAAACGGTATTGTTGCCATGCCACCAGCCATTGTGGTAAATGATCCTTTCCTGGGGATTGGTGAGTAAACGCCAACCCAGACCATAATTATGCATGGATTTGTTCTCCGGACTATAGGGTTGATATGCCAGGTCCTGGGTACTGCGACTGACAAACCGGCCTTCATACAGGGCTTTATCCCATAAAAGCAGGTCCCTTACGGTGCTGTATACATTTTTATCACCATAGATACAATCGAGCTTTTCCAAACGATAGGGCACATTATTGGCCTGAAAAGAAGGTACATAGGAGGCCGTATCGGCTATACTGAATACATACGAGTCGTGCATGCCCAGGGGGGTGAAAACACTATCCTTCATGTATTTGGGGTAGGCAGTAGCGGTCACTTTTTCAATGATGAGTGCCAGCAGGGCATAATTGGTATTGCTGTAGCGGAAATTACGGTCGGGCTGAAATATCGTCTCCGGTTTATTGGCTACCATATAATCCAGCATATCCTGGTTGGTGAGAAAACCCGGTTTAAGCTGTACCGGTAATTTAATCACACGCGTCTTTTTCACCCAACGGCCTCTTTTATTTTTTACCCGGTATACTTCTGTTTTGCTGTTGACCAGGAAGTATACATAGTTATTCAAGCCGCTGCGATGGGTCAGCAGTTGTTGTATGGTAATACCTTCATACGGCAGTTCAGGGAAGTATTTTTTGATATCATCATCCAATGAAAGCTTGCCCTGTTCCCAGAGATGCATGATGGCCATACCGGTAAAAGTCTTGGAGACTGATGCCAGGTGAAAAGGGGTATGGGACGTGATGGGGTCCTTGGTTTTGAAATTCACAAAACCCTGGTAGTTCTCGAATACCACTTCTCCGTTTTTGGCAACCAGTATGCTGCCATTGAATCCTTTGGTGCCCAGCAGTGCATAATATTGTTTCTCCAGCTCGGCGGTATATTGGGTTTTGGTGGCAGGGTCTAATGGATGAAAACTAAAGGGTTCATTAGCGGCATGTGATTCCGACTGTGTCGGTTGTCCGGAACAGGATTGTAACAAGAAGCATAAAGTAGCAATAGCGAAGGTTCTTACGATCATCTGTTAGTTTTTCTACGCTGCGAAAGTAGAACAGAATCAGCAATAGAAATGGTTAAAAGCACATCGGTTATCCAGAAAATAAAAACATTAATTTCGTTGCATGAGCAAGCAAGCCGTCACCAGTTATCCGAAGGATAAAATAAAAATCTTATTTCTCGAAAACATCAGCGACAAAGCTGTTCAGTTTTTCAAACAGCAGGGTTATACCCATGTGCGTAAACTCAGTGGTGCCCTGAGTGAGGAAGAATTGATCAAAGAAGTGAAAGATGTTCACTTACTCGGCATCCGCTCTAAAACCACCATTACGGCTAAAGTATTGGAAGCCGCTACCAAATTACAGGCCATTGGTTGTTTCTGCATAGGGGTGAACCAGGTGGACCTCAAAGCCGCAACCCGGAGAGGGGTGGTGGTATTCAATGCCCCTTACAGCAATACCCGCAGTGTGGCGGAATTGGTGATGGGTATTTCGGTTATGCTGATTCGCCGGATCACCGATAAGAACATCGCGGCTCATCAGGGTATCTGGATGAAGGATGCCAAAGGCAGTTATGAACTGCGTGGCAAGACGCTGGGTATTATCGGCTATGGCAATATCGGCTCACAGGTTAGTGTACTGGCAGAAGCGCTGGGTATGAAAGTGGTATTCTATGATACCGAAACCAAATTGCCATTGGGTAATGCGATTGCTGCACGCAATATGAAAGAACTGCTGCAACAGGCCGATATTATTTCCCTCCATGTTCCGGAAACGGCCCAAACCAAAAACCTCATCAATAAAAATACCCTTCGTCATTGTAAAAAAGGTGCACTCCTGCTCAACTATGCACGCGGAGAAGTGGTTGACCTGAAAGCCCTGCGGGATGCTTTGCAGGAAGGAACGATTGGTGGAGCCGGTATTGATGTTTTCCCCTGGGAACCTGAAAAAAACGGCGATCGTTTTGAAACACCTGTACAGGGCTTACTCAATGTGATCCTCACGCCGCATATCGGCGGCTCTACCGAAGAAGCACAGCAAAATATTGGCGAAGATGTGAGCGCTAAACTATTCCAGTACCTGGAGCGCGGTATTACCAATGGCTCCCATACCGTACCGGCCATCGGATTACCACCGGTAGACGGCGCCCACCGTATTCTTCATGTGCACAAAAATGTACCCGGTGTACTCAGCGCCATCAATACGGCACTGTCTAAAAACAATATCAATATCGTTGGACAGTATCTAAAGACCAATGAAGAGATTGGTTATGTAGTACTCGATGTTGATAAAAAACTCTCCAAGAAAGCCGCAGAACTGCTGAAAGAAGTGAAGGAAACGATTAAAGTGCGAATGCTGTATTAAGCTCAGTTTGACTGACGTTAAGGTGGACGGAAATTTGGCTACACGCTGCAAGCTACAAGCTACAAGCTGCTTGTAGCGTATTATTTATCTTTATCCGCATTAGTACGATAACCGCTTTTTATGTTTGATTTTTGACTTTTCACTTTTGACTTTTCAATATCTTCCTACCCCTGCTTCGGAAAGCGGCAGTTTCAGTGTCCCATCTTTCTTCGATAATCAGGCGTAACTCTGGTTTGATTGCCGGATATGTGACAGAGAGCCGGTCTAAAATGGTCAGTGAAAACGCTTTGATGGCAGCAGGGGTGGCCGGATCCTGTATGAAATCAAAACAGGTATTCATGATTTCGCCATGATATAGCTCCGGTAAATCGATTAGTTCCAAAACCCGCACAGCATTTCTGATGACAGCCGGGTGTACACGGGGTTCCTGCAAGCGCTTAACCAATACGCCAATATAGGGCGCTATCATGACTGGTTTATTCCTGGCTGCCCAGCTAACACTCCAGGCGGCACGTTGCGATAAACGGTAATCGGTATCTGTATAACAATCCATCAATTCCCTGAACTGCTTTTTGTTTTGCACTGCATAATTGGCAATACGTAAAGCCTGTGCTTTAGAATGTTCCTTTTCCAGTTCTTCCCGAATATTCATGTGGCAGGCGAAGGGTTTAATAGACTGAGCAGGATAGGACATCATCCGGTTATTGACTGAGCAACTGTTTTAGTTTTCTGATTTCAACGGCATCGGTAAAATCCTGACTAAAATCTTCCGGGATCAGGGGATTCGTGTATTCGCTGGGGGATGGGCGCAGAATCCTGGCAGAACCGTGAAATTCTTTTGCGCCGGTAAACTGCATCATGTCTGCAATATTATGACTGTTGATGCCACTTCCCGGCATGATGATGATCCGGTCACCAGCCTGCTCAACCAATTGCTGAATCAGTACTTTTCCCTCCGGTGCTTTGGGGTGTTGCCCGCTGGTGAGTATACGTGTACAGCCACAGGCAATAATCGTTTCCAAAGCCTCCAGGGGATCTTTGCACCGATCGAACGCACGGTGAAATGTTACATCCAGCGGATAGGCCAGTTCTACCAGCCTGGCGGTATTTTCCCGGTCAATAGAACCATCCCTGTTCAATAATCCAAATACAACGCCTTCAAAACCCAGCTCTTTACACAAGGCAATATCCCGCTGTATGATGTCAATTTCTTCGGGCCGATGGTAATAATCACCACCACGGGGACGTATCATGGGGAAAATGGGTATGCTCACTTTCTCGCGGGTGGTTTTCAGGTAACCATAGGAGGGCGTGGTTCCTCCATTGGCGTAATTTTCGCAGAGTTCAATCCGGTCGGCACCGGCAGCCGCAGCTTCCATGGCAGTAGCGGTATTGAAGACACATATTTCCAGTAAGCGTGGCATATCAGATCAACGGTTGGGCGTTCACTAAAAAGTTTTTATCATCGGCATGACATACTGCATAATTGAATCCTTTTTGCAACGCATAACCGCCGTATTCACCATTTTTGGCAATGGCAATAAAACCTGCCTGTATGGCTTTTGCTTTTTCCAGCCCCTTTGTTTTGAATAATCTTTCCATGGCTTTTTTACAGGCAGCTTCGGGCGACAACCCTTGCCGCATCAGTTCTACAATGGTATGTGCCCCGCAAATACGTATGATATCTTCTCCCTGTCCGGTTGCTACGGCGGCACCCACTTCATTATCCACATATAAACCCGCACCAATAATGGGGGAGTCGCCAATACGTCCCCGCATTTTAAATCCCATACCACTGGTGGTGCAACTGCCACTCAGGTTTCCTTTGGCGTCCAGTGCAATCATGCCAATGGTATCGTGGTTCCAGTCGCCATTCTCCAGTTTGGCGGGTACAGCTGCTTGCTGTCTTTTTGTATTTTCAATATTAATGATGGGTTTGTATTCACTTTTCTGTAACCAGTTCTGGTAGGCTTTTTTGGCATCTTCCGACAGCTCCGCTTTCTCCAGCGGAAATCCCTCTGCTATTGCAAATTGTTGTGCTCCTTCACCAACGAGCATCACGTGCGGGGTTTTTTCCATGACCCTTCTGGCCACGGATATGGGGTGTTTGATTCTTTCGAGAAAAGCCACACTGCCACAGTTGGCAAACTCATCCATAATACAGGCGTCGAGGGTTACAAAACCATCGCGGTCGGGATTGGCGCCGAGGCCAACGCAGCAGTTCTGTGAAGCTTCGGTGACGCGAACACCCTGTTCTACAGCGTCCAGTGCCCGTCCGCCCGCCCGCAGTACCTGCCAGGCGGCTTTATTGGCTTCAATGCCTGCATCCCAGGTAGACAGGACCAATGGTTTTTGGGATGCCGCTTTCCCCCGGAAGGATGAAAAGCCCAATGCAGATAACCCCAGCGAACTAAGCTGTAAAAAATGACGACGATGAAGCATGGAGGTTTTTAGTTTTTGGTTTTTAGTTTTTGGTTTTTGGTTTTTGGTTCATCGATATTTGCCTGTGAATATACGCACTATTCACTCCTCACTATTCACTCCTCACTGATGACTACTCACTGTTCACTCACGGTAAGTTTTCTGATCATATCATCACTCAGGGGATCACCATAGATGCCATAGGCATTGATGAGGGTTCCTTTCATCTGCTGATCCAGTGATTCGATGACATATAACACGCTGGCATTATCCGGATCGGTATCGCCTTCGAAACGATGGTGGGAGACGATCGTAAATTGTTCCGGTCGCAGGCAATTGCCTGTTGCACTGCATTTGATCTGATCGAATGCGATGTTGAAATCAGTGGTATAGCCTTTTTGTTTTAAATCGGCCAGTGCTTCTACCAGGTTGTCGTATTGATTCATATAAACAGCTTAAAATATTTTGATGAAGTTTATCCGTCGCCACCACCACCGGCCGCAGCGGCTGCTACTTTTTTGGGCGGAGTAGCTTTTTTAATGGCGCTGGTCAGACTGGCAGCAGCACTAATTCCTTCTGCATTAGCCATGGCCGCTGTACCCGGGCCACCGGGATCCATGAGTCTGTCTTTATTTGTGGCCCCAAAACTTTTGGCCGCATCAACCGCCGGTTTATCCGCATTGTAAATTTCAAAACGGTTTTCATGATCGTCTTTGTCAACATGGATATGTTCCACAAAGCGATGCGCAAAATTGTCGATACCCGAGTGTCCGCGTACCCAGCCCGCACTTTTGGGGCCATTCAATACGGCAGGAACCGTGCCACTGGGCGTCACCTGCAGGTAACCGGAGTCGCGATGGAAATCGTGCGGCGCCGCTGCTTTCACACCTGGTGGAACCGCTGCTGCTTTCACACGGGTTTCCTTGGGTGAGAAGCCAGCTTTGCTGAGCAGCAACGTATGTGCTTTATACCAGTTGGCGGCAGAAGTTACATCAGTGATTTCCCAGAAAGCTTTATTATCGACCAGTTCTTTGATCTTACCCAGTTTACCACTGGCTTCATTCATTTTGGTTTGTGCCTCTCCATTACTGGAATCGGCTTCATAGGCCGTTTTATGTTTATCCAGTTCGGTTTGCCAATGGGTTTGTTTTTTGAGAAACTCTGTCATCAGATTATCCCTGCCGGCTTCGGTTGCCAAAACTTTGATCAGCTTCACATCCGGATCGCCATCAATACCCTGACTGCCGGGTTCTTCCCGGATGGCGACACCCGGATACTTGGCACTTAAAACTGTTGCGGGATCGGCAAAGGCTGCCGGATCATAAATATCCGGTTTAACCATCTGGATAACGGCATTGGCCGCAGGTAAGGATGCTTTTTTGATGCCAACCCTTTGTAAAGGCATAGGGGATACCGCAGGACGACTCAGACCTTCTCCATGTGTGGATGTTGAATCGGCACTTGCATTTGTTTTTGCCCTTTCGTTGGATGGTTGGTAATCGGACATAGGATTGATTAAATCTACGTTTTTTTTAGCAAATCTCCATGGATTATCACCCATATACCATACAAAAGCCCCCCACAATAAAGTGAGGGGCTTTTTCTACCAAAAACCAACTGAACGATCTTATCCGCCGATACGGCTTTGCTCTTCAGCAGCACTACCGCTGCTGCGCTTATTCGTTTTGAACGCTTTACCAAAGCGGTAATTAAAGGTGATATTGAGTATGCTGTTTTCCCAGCGGTTATTCATGGTTGCATCCACTGTTGCATAACGGGTAACACCCCGGAAATACTGCAGTTTAAAGGGATCTCGATAATTCAGGGTGATCTTGCCCTGGTTCTTCAGTACATTTTTTGAAATGGCGAAATTGATGGATCCCATACTTTTATTCACGGTTACGCCTTCCACACCACCGGTATTGTAGAAACCATTGATCTCCGCATCCCAGCCTTTACCAAATTTACCCTGTACCGATGCATAGAAATTACCAGTATTGCTACTGATATCAACCAGACTGTCGGTGATGATTCCTTTGAAACGGTTATTGTACAGGTTGATATTGCCAATCACCGTAAGCCATTTATTCAGTGGCTTATATATGTTGAACATGATGCCGTATTGTTTACGGGAAGCAATATTCCTGGGTATCAGGTAGGTTTCACGGGTAGTTTCATTCTGCTCAATCACTTCCGCCAGCACACCATTGGTTTCGGAATAGTTGATGGTGGTGGTGAGGAATTTGCGGAAAGTGTGACTCAGTTCAATATTGTTGCTGAACTGTGGCTGTAAACCTGGATTACCCTTTTGGAAGGTATACCTGTCCAGGATGAATATAAACGGATTCAGGTTACGGTATTGGGGGCGGGTAATGCGACGGCCGAAATTGGCGGAGAACTGGTTGTTCTCATCCATTTCATAACTCAGGTAAAGTGTAGGGAACAGTTTGCCGTATTTGTTTTCAAAACTTTGTCCTGTTGTCAACTGGTTACCGGTTGCACGCGTGTACTCATACCGTAAACCGGCTTGCAGACTCCATTTGCCCGATAAGGGTGTATTGAAATTGATGTAACCGGCATACACATTTTCCTTGTACAGAAAATGATTGCTGCGGTTCAGATCGGGTACGCGGTTGCCATTGATGATGCTGTCGAAACGCACATCATTATCGCTATCCACAATACTGATCTTTGCCCCGGTTTCCAGTTTGGCTTTCCCGGATAGGGGATGGGTATAATCAATTTTCGCTGCGTATACATCAAAACCACTGGGCAGGTAACCGGTGAGACTATCTGCTTTTCCCATTGGATTACCACTGCCATCGGTTAAGTAGTTATCGAATTGTTGTTTGTGTTTATTCTTGAATCGAATGAAATCGGCATCAAAACTAAGTTCTCTGCCTGCTGAATCAAACTGGTGACGCAGGTTGAAGTTGCTGCTGATATTGGAAACTGCGGGACGCATGCGCGACATGGCATAGGTAATGGATTGCAAGCTGCCATTACCATCGGTCAGTACACTCTTACTGGCGCTGTTGAATGCCAGTTTATTGTTTGCAGCGTTGAATGTCAGTGCGGCTGTAGTACGGCTGGAAAATGTATAATCGATCCCAATTTTACCGGAATGCATATCGCGGCTGTCGGGCAGATTGGCTTGCTGATCAAAAGTGCCGGTAATGACTTTGGTATGTGGATTGATGAAATGCCGGAGGATATTGAATTGCTGGTAAGCTTCACGATAGCTGTAGTTGTAATTACCGAATATATTCAGCTTATTCACCCGGTAGTTGAGATTGGTGCCTGCACTGGTTTTGGCGTATACACCCTGACCGTAGTTTACATTCACATTACCATTGAAACCGCGAACCTTGTTTTTCTTGGTGCGGATATTGATCACGCCGGAATTACCGGAAGCATCGAATCGGGCAGGGGGATTGGTCATGACTTCAACCTGATCCAGCTGATTGGCGTTCATACCACGTAAATAATTGGCCAGGTCTTCTCCGCTCATATAAGTCTGTCGGCCATCAATAAGTACCGTAACACCCTGTTTGCCTTTGAGGCTGATATTGCCGTCCCTGTCCACGGTTACACCGGGTGCTTTCTCCAGTACTTCCAGAGCAGTATTACCGGCATTGGATGGAGATGCGTCTACATTCACCACCATTTTATCGGCTTTCATTTCTAAAAAAGGGCGACGGGAATTAACGGTTACTTCGCCCAGTGATTGGGCTGCTGTCTGCAAATGCAGGATGCCAAGGTTGGCGTTGTTATTGGCGCTGCTGAGGTCGATTGCTTCGCTGTACAGCGCACGGAAACCAACCATTTGTACCCGAACCAGGTATTTACCCAGGCGGATCTGATCAAAACTGAAATGGCCTTCTTTATTGCTCACGGCAGCTTTTACCAGGGAGCTGTCGCGCTGCAGGTGTAAAGTAATGCTGGCATTTTCAAGTGCTTGTCCATTGCCATTGACCTGACCGCTGATGGTGCCGGTATTTTGTGCTGATACCGTTGCACCCATTCCGAACAGGCAGATCCATAACAGATAAATACGTGGGTTCATGTTGTTGGTTGTGTTGATTTGGTCGTAAAATTGTTGTAATGACCTTCGTCAACCAACCGCATAAATATGTATCTGTGATTAGCGGTGATTCCCGGCGATAAGCGGAATATTTCATCCGGGGTCAGGATGTCCAGAATGCATCAGCATAATTATCAGGCCTGGAATCCTTGTGCAGTTCCCGCAGGGTGTTACCAATGCTGTTCAATACAGCCACCGGTAATACGC
>JAACZQ010000070.1 GCA_009996675.1 Chitinophagaceae bacterium | reverse complement strand
ACCAGGGCTCCGTGAATCATGGCCGCTGTTTTGAAACACTGATACCTGCCATGAAAGATGTACCAGTCCCTTTATGGATCTGTGGGGAAGGCAATTTTATGGATCAGACCAAAGCACTGATTGAAGCACAGGGACTAACCAACCGCATCCTCCTGAAACAATATATCCCCCCGGCCCTTTTACCAGCTATAACCCGACAGGCAGCATTCGGACTGACACTTTTTACCGCAACCGGGCTGAACCAGTACCAATCACTGGCCAACCGTTTTTTCGATTACATGATGGCAGGCATTCCGCAGGTATGTGTTGACTATCCCCAGTACCGGGCCATCAATGACCAATACGGATTTGCGTTGCTGATTCCGGATACAGATACTGCAACCATCGCCGCAGCATTGAACAAATTACGCACCGATACTGTTCTGTATGAAAGACTCAGCAAAAAGGCACGCGAGGCCAGTTGCGTATTAAACTGGCAACAAGAATCAAAGCATTTACTGCAATTTTACGGGGCTATTCAGCAGCATGGATAAAGTACTCCATATCATCAGTTATCATATTCCCTATCCGGCCAATAATGGCGGGCTCTTTGATGTATGGTACAAGATTCAGGCACTGCAACGGCAAGGGGTACAGATCCATCTGCACTGTTTTGAAGACAACCGCGAGCCGCAGGACATACTGCACCAATATTGTGCATCGGTTAATTATTATCCCAGACAAACCGGCCACAAAGGCATATCCACGGCATTGCCCTATATCGTGGCATCCCGCAAACACGAAGACTTATTACAACGACTGCTGCAGGACAATCATCCCATACTCATGGAAGGCATTCATTGCAGCTATCCCCTGGTTGATGAACGCTTCCGTAACCGTCAACGCTATGTACGGCTACACAATGTAGAACACCAGTATTACCGCGATCTGGCTCATGCAACCCATAATCCTCTGCGTAAACTGTATTATATCCGGGAAAGCATCATGCTGAAACGTTATGAGAAAAGGATCGCGGGGCTCGCTGTTTTCGGGTCCATCACCGGTCAGGACCGGGATAGATTCCATCAGGAAATGCATGCCGATCGGGTGGAACACCTGCCATTGTTTATTCCGGGCGACTGGACGGTGAATGCCAGTACAGGCATGGGGAGTTTTTGTTTATACCATGGCGATTTATCTGTGGATGCGAATGAAAAAGCTGCTTTCTGGTTACTGGATCAGGTCTTTAGTAAAATAAACTGCCCCCTGGTTATTGCCGGCCGGGACCCCTCTCCCCGACTGCTGGCACTGGCCAAAACCATGCAGCATACCTGCCTGGTGGCCAATCCCGGTGACCGGGAATTGCAGGATTTAATCAGCAAAGCACAAGTACATGTGCTGCCCGCTTTTACCCATACCGGCATCAAGATCAAATTGGTGAATGCTGTATTTCATGGCAGGCATTGTATTGTAAACAAAGCCATGGTATCGGGATCGGGACTGGAACCGGTCTGCACCTTAGCGGATACTGCTGCATCTTTCCGGCAGGCAGTGAAGCAGTTGATTGATGAGCCTTTTACCAGGGAAGCCATCCTTGCCCGTCAGCAACTCACCGGACAATTATTTGATAATGAAAAAAATGCAGCGCAACTGATCAGTGCGCTCTACGATCAGACAAAAACACATCAACCTTCCATATCTGACGTCTGAGATCTGAGATCCGACATCCTATGCGTTTGTTCTCTCCGCAGCACTATCCATCACCCTGCCTTTTTCGGTTTTCAGGATGCGGGAGGGATAACGGTTGATCACGATAAAATCGTGGGTGGCCATGATCACGGCAGTGCCATAATCGCGGGCAATCTGCATGAGCAGTTGCATAATTTCATCGCTGGTTTCGGGATCGAGGTTACCGGTGGGCTCGTCGGCCAGGATGAGTTTGGGTGAATTGAGCAGGGCACGCGCAATATCCACACGCTGCTGCTCTCCACCACTCATTTCAAAGGGCATTTTAAACCCTTTGCTGCGGAGGCCTACTTTATCCAGCACATCATTGATTTTCTCTTCCATCAGGCGCTCATCCTGCCAGCCGGTGGCTTTGAGTACGAAGCGCAGGTTCTGATGCACATTCCGATCGGTCAGCAATTGAAAATCCTGGAATACCACGCCCAGGTTCCGGCGCAGGAAGGGCACTTTCTTCCAGTCCATTTCACGCAGGTTGAATCCCACCACCGATGCGGTACCCTGCGTCAGCGGCAATTCGCCATACAGGGTTTTCAGCAGACTGCTTTTACCGGTTCCGGTCTTACCTACCAGGTAAACAAACTCTCCTTTGTTAACAGTAAAATTTACGTCTTCCAGGATCAGGCTGCTGCCCTGGTATATTTTGGCATCGTGGATGGATACTACGGTTTCTGACATATGGCTTTATTTCAATTCCGGCCCCGTGGGCGGTATTCAAAAATAAGGTTTCAAATGGCTTGTTGCTGTTAATATTCGTAGGTAACGGTACCACTGGCTGTAGCAAGCTCCAGTGAGGGCCGGTCGGCAGCTTCCACATAACCCACCACCTGGGCTTCAATACCCAGTGCGGCTGCTTTTGCTATCAGTGCCGACGCTGTGGCTGCACTGGTAAATATTTCCAACCGGTGTCCCATATTAAAGACCTGGTACATTTCCCGCATATCTGCCCCGGAATTCTGCTGGATCAGCTTAAATATAACCGGAGGTTCAAACAGGTTGTCTTTCACAATTCGCAGAGGCCGGGGCAGGTATTTCATACACTTGGTCTGTCCCCCGCCACTGCAATGGATCATACCATGAATATCCCCGAAATGCGCATCCAGTATCTGTTTTACCAATGGAGCGTAAGTACGGGTGGGACTCAGTAATAATTTACCGATGGGTATCACACCAAAGCCCGGGACTTCCATGGTTTCGGTCATCCTGTTACGCCCGATATACACCACCTGCTCATCCAGCCGGGGTTCAAAGGTTTCCGGAAATTCATCCGCATAGTATTTTGACAGCACATCATGCCGGGCACTGGTGAGACCGTTGCTGCCCAGTCCGCTATTGTATTCCGATTCATACACGGCTTTTCCCGCACTGGCAAATCCTACAATCACATCCCCCGCCTGTATTTTTTCATTCGTAATCAGCTGCTGTTTGGGCCAGCGGCTGGTCATGGTACCATTCACCGCAATCGTACGCACCACATCCCCCACATCGGCTGTTTCGCCACCCAGGAAATGGATATGTACGCCGTATTGTTTCAATTCATCAAAAAACGACTGGGTACCATTGATCACCTGCTCCAATACCGCGCCGGGTATCAGCAGTTTGTTGCGGTCAATAGTAGATGAAAAAAGTATCTGGTCGGTGATACCCACACAAAGCAGGTCGTCCAGGTTCATGGCCACCGCATCTTTGGCAATACCACGCCATACCGAGCTGTCACCGGTTTCTTTCCAGTACAGATAGGCCAGGATACTTTTCGTACCAGCCCCATCTGCATGCATGATATTCACATACTGCTCATCCCCGCAAAGAAAATCGGGATATACTTTGCAAAAAGCATGTGGGTATAAACCCTGGTCCAGCTGCCGGATGGCTGCATGTACTTCTTCTTTCTGAGCCGAAACACCGCGTTGGGAATAAAGCGACATGATGGTATGGGTAATTTGACGATTGGTAATGACGAACAGATGATTGCCTGTTTGCAGGGCAAAGGTACGACGTGGCCTCTAACCTGCCTTGGATTTTATGGGCTAATCTCTCCGAAGGCAACAGGTTTTCAATGATCAAATTGACTAATTTTGAAGCTTTATGAAAGTACACCGTGAGTTGGCGCCTTCCCTGCCTGAGTTTCGCAATGCTGTGGTTACCATCGGCACTTTTGATGGTGTACACCTGGGGCATCGGCAGATTATTGCACAAATGAAGGCCGAGGCCGACAGGATTGATGGAGAAACTGTGATCATTACTTTCCATCCACATCCCCGTAAGATTATTTCCTCTGTTCCCGGGGATATCCGCTTACTCAGCACTTTATCCGAAAAAATCAGCCTGCTGGCCGCAGCTGGCATTGATCACCTGGTGGTTGTTCCTTTTGATCATCATTTTGCCAGCCAGACAGCAGATGAATACGTGCAGGATTTCCTGTACCGTTATTTCAAACCGCATACCGTTATCCTGGGTTATGATCATCGTTTTGGCCGTGGACGTATTGGTGATTACCAGTTGATGGAAAACTGGGGCAGTCGCTTAGGCTTTGAAGTCAGGGAAATACCAGCAGCGCTGCAAAATGAAATCAGTATCAGCTCTACCCGCATCCGCCAGGCACTGGCCGATACCGATATCCGGCACGCCAATAATTTATTGGGTTATCCCTATTTTTTTGAAGGCACCGTGGTCACCGGTAATCAGTTGGGCAGAACCATTGGCTACCCCACAGCCAACCTGCATATTGCCAGTGAAGAAAAACTGATCCCGGGTAATGGCGTATATGTTGTAAATGTAAACCTCAGCGATTCACCCGATCAGGCTTCCACCAGTTACCGGGGCATGATGAATATTGGTCTTCGCCCAACGGTTGACGGCAAGAAAAGGGTGATTGAAGTGAATATTCTGGATTTTGACCAGGATATTTACGGACAAACCCTGCAGGTGCATCTGCTGGGGCATATCCGTGGGGAAGTAAAATTTGAGGGACTGGAACAATTAAAAGCACAACTGGCCAAAGACAAAGCCGCAGCAGCTGCCTTTGCCAGTTGAGTGCATTATTCTTTGTTTTTTATCTGCGGCCAGAAGACATTGGCTTTCTCAATTCTACCCTTCGGGTCTTTATTAAATAGTTCCTGTACTTTTTTGTTGTAATTGAAATACAGTTTCCCGTCGAGAATAGCCCAGGTATCCGTTGCCGTGGGAGCTTTATGTCCATCCGACATCCCATACGCACAATACCCGCCATACTGGGGTGCAAATTTTTCAGGGTTTTGCTTAAACATATCCCGGTTGGATGCACTGGCAAAATACCAGGTGGCTTCCTGCCATACATAGGTAAAGCTGTCGGAGCCCGCCACAGGTTTCGATTCGGTGAAAAAAGCCACCGGATCATATCCACGAATGGCTTTACCTGCAGCAACAAAAACAGGTGATTGCTGGGCAATCAAGTGCATCCCGGTAATAACAAGGGATAGCAACAATAAACTTAATTTTTTCATGAATGAGATTTGCCGGTGTAGACGAAACCCGGCCATTGGCCTTACAGGCTACAGTAATTAATTGGCCATTAATTTCACCACCATCTCTTTGAGCAGGGCAGCATCATTGGCATTCCCATTGTGCACGCCAATGCTGCGCAGGTTATACTGGTGTAAGAGGAACAAGGCTTTCTCCACCCCGGTATAATCGTATTTACGGGCAGAACTGAGGTAGTCTTTGATGAAGTAGGGGTTCACACCCAGTGCTGCCGCGGCTGATTTTTCATCCGGGCTCTGCAGGCCATACAGCATGAATACTTTGCTGAAATAATTATAGAGGGCAGGCAAGACCAGTTGTATGGGCGCCGCTTTGGGATTGGCTTCAAAATACTGGATGATGCGAATGGTTTTGGACAGGTCTTTCCGGCCAATGGCTTCCTGCAGTTCAAATACATTGAATTCCTTGCTCACCCCAATGTATTGTTCAATATCTTCTTCGGTAATATTTTTCCGGCCCGCCAGGTTCACTGCGAGTTTCTCGATTTCGTTTTCAATCCGACTCAGGTCATTGCCAATATGGTCAACCATGAGCATGAGTGCTTTGGGATTGATGCCCAAACCATGCTGCTGCACCATCTGCGATACAAAATCGGGCAGCTGGTTATCATACATTTTTTTGGTGGATAGCATCTCCCCTTTGGCTTTCAGGGTTTTGGCCAGCTTAGAACGGCCATCTACTTTTTTATCCTTATAACTCACCACGAAAACAGTGGACGAAAGTGGGTTTTCAATATAGCCTTCCAGCTTTTCAATATCACGCATCTGCTGCGCTTCCTTGAGAATCACCACCTGCCGTTCCGCAAACATGGGATAACGGCGACAGGCATTCACCACTGATGGCCAGTCGGCATCTTTACCATAAAAAACGGTAAGATTAAATCCCACTTCTGCTTCGGCCAGAATTTTATGTTCGGCATAATTCACCACCTGGTCAATAAAATAAGGCTCATCGCCTTCAAGCCAGTATACGGGCTTGAAAACCCCTTTTTTCCATTCACCAATAATTTTCTCTGCCGACATGGGTGCAAAGATGCCGGATGAAACAGAAAATATGAAATACACAGGGGCTTAGTTATGAACATTACCCGGATTGATGGGGAAGATTCAGTCAACCCGCACTACCTGCTCCTTTTCCAGCAGGGGCAGGTTCAGGAATCGGAGGATAATATTGGCCGTTACCACCACATCTTCGCAACAATAATCGGCTATACGGGGCAGGTTACCATCGCGGTAGTATACATCCTGCACCTGGCTGCCATCCATATCGGTCTTGGCACCGGGTATACCCAATACCCTGGCCAGCAGTTTCAGCGAAGTATAATGTTTATGGTCGCCGAATTTCCACCAGTTCATGGTATCAAAGAGGTTTACTTCCCAGGGCTTGCGGTCCTGCAGGCGGAGATAGGGCGGTAAGGCTAACTGATGGATCACCATCCGCCGGCAGATAAAAGGAATATCAAACTCTTTGATATTATGTCCTGCAAAGCGGAAATGCGGATTCACCCGGTACAACTGGTCACATAATTCCGTGAAAATTCTCAGTATTTCTACCTCATCTTTTCCGGTAATGGCTTTGACCCTGAGCGCATTTTTTCCGGATGCATCTGTGTAGAAAAAAGCGGTGGAAATGCAAACAACCTGTCCGAATTCTGCCAGTATACCTGCTTTTTGCCGGTAAGCATCTTCGGGTGTCGTGTTTTCTGGCACGGTTTTCGCAATTTTGTCCCAAAACAGGGATTGTTCCTCCAAATCCAGTGCTGATAAGGCCTGGCGGTGGGGCACAGTTTCGATATCAATCAGTAATAATTCACGTATCATAGTCGATAGCATAATAATCTGTTAACAATAAAACATCACTGTATGAGTACAAACCCCACCCCCAACGCAGGTTATCCATCACCTGAACAAAAAGATAACCGGAAAGTAATATACGGGATTCTGATTGTCGCTCTCTTAGCCACCTGGGGCTATATCATTTATGATAAGAGCCAGACCCGCGAAACCGTAACCCTCCTGGAAACCCGTATTGAAAATGTGGACAGCGCCAGAAATGCCATCCAGCAGGAGTTCCTGGAAGTATCGGCCAAAGCAGATTCCCTTACCCAGACCAATATCCAGTTACAGGGTGCCCTGGCCGACAGAAGCTCAGAAATACAGAAGCTCAAGGGTAATATCAGCAGCATACTCAAAAAGAAAAATGCTTCTGATACCGAACTGGCCCAGGCCAAACAAATGATCAATGAGCTGAATGGCAAAGTAGATGGCCTGTTCGCCGAGATCGAAAAACTGAAAGGCGAGAACCAGCAACTCACCAGCGCCAACCAGCAATTGTCTGCCGAAAAAACACAGCTCACTTCCGATAAGCAGAGCCTGGAGCAAAACCTTTCTTCCACCAGAAAAGAACTGGACGAAAAAGTAGATGTAGCTTCTACCCTGCATGCTTCCAATATCGGCATCACCGCTATTAATGTGAAAAGCAGTGGTTCTGAAAAAGAAACTTCCACCGCCAAACGTGCCGACCTCATGCGTATATCCTTTGTACTGGATCCCAACAGGATCGCAGCCAGTGGCAGCAAAGACATTTATGTATGCGTAACCGCTCCCGATGGTAAAATCATCAGCGAAGGCAGCTCTTTTGTAACACGTGAAGAAGGTGAGAAAACCTATACCAGCAAAGTAACCGTGAACTACGAACAAGGCAAAGCCATTCCTGTGAGCTTCGACTGGAAACAATCCACCAAATACCAGACCGGTAATTATAAGATTGAGATCTATAACAATGGTTTTAAAATAGGCGAAGGTGTGAAAACCCTCAAAAAGGGTGGTCTCTTCAGCTAACCAGTTGTTCCTGCTATTTTGCAAAAGCCCCTTCCACCCGAAGGGGCTTTTGCTATACGACCGGACTCAGAAAAAACACCTATTTTCGAAGAGAGCGGTGAAAAGGCTGTGGGCATGAGGTAATGAAGGAAACATTGACACTGTGAAAAAATAAGCAGGAGGACTGAGTCATCAATACTCAGATCGTTTGTCCTGCTGAAACAATCAATGACTACCTGCTCACGAAACCATAAACCATAAACCACAACCCCCAATGCCTCGTTTCAACTGGCGAATTGTGCTGATTATTATTGCCATTATTCTGGTGAGCGGGACCATATTCTATTCCCAGTATGTGGCGGGTAAGATTGCTGCGGAGGAAAGGAAATATGTAACCGTTTGGGTGGAAGCACAGCGGGCAATCCTGAATATTCCGGATACCACCAGCCTCAACCTGGCTACTTTTATTTCTTCCGAGAACAAGGAAATCCCCATCATTGAAACCAATGAAAAGGATCAACCCACGGGTAATTACCTTAACCTCGACAGTAGCCTGGTGAACAACGACAGCAGCTATCTGCCACGCAAACTCCGGGAATTCAAACGGTACAACAGCAAACCCATTGTGTTACTGCTCACCGATAAGCCCTATACCGCCAACCATTATTACTATGGCCCCAGCCGGTTATTGGGCGAAGTGGAATTATATCCCATTATTCAACTGGTGATTATAGCCCTGTTTATCACCATAGCCATTATGGCGGTGCAAACGCATTACCGCAGTGCACAGAACCAGCTTTGGGCAGGCATGGCCCGGGAAACAGCGCACCAACTGGGCACACCGGTATCCAGTTTACAGGGATGGCTGGAGATATTACGGGAAAGGGACAACAATGCCGATATCGTTCCGGAGATACAAAAAGATGTGAACCGGCTCCTGCTCATCACCGACCGGTTCGGGAAAATTGGCAGCCAGCCGCAACTGGAGCCCCGCAATCCCTTTGAGCAGATACAACAGATGATTGTATACATGAAGAAAAGGTCGGGTGGACGTGTGCACTTTGAGTTTGATGCACCGGAGCCGGTATTTCCGCTGCTCAGTCCGCCTTTGTTCGATTGGGTGATTGAGAACCTGATTAAAAATGCACTGGATGCCATGGAAGGTAATGGCACCATCCGCATTGCCGCTTTCCAGCATGGACGGGAACTGGTGATTGATGTAACCGATACCGGTAAAGGCATCAGCAGTCAGCATATCAACCGGGTCTTCAAACCCGGCTTTACCACCAAAAAAAGAGGCTGGGGTCTGGGCCTGGCCCTGAGCCGGCGTATCATGGAAACCTATCACAAGGGCCGCTTATTCGTGCAATGGAGCGAACCCGGGAAAGGAACCTGCTTCCGGCTTATTCTGCCTCTTCCAGCAAAGGCATAGCCAGTTCTCCATAACAACTCATGGCCCGATACCATTGCTGCCATGCCTGTGGCGTAGCTGTATCCACATACAGGTTGGCCAGCCGGCAGTACCTGAGTAATTCTGCCTCGGCCGTTTGCATATCGGCCGGCTCCATCAACTGACCCAATTGCCGCAGACAATGATTCATCCGGATCAATTGCTCATCGGGCAAGTGATCAAAAGCATGCTGCTGCAACAAACGCCCCGCAGCATCCACCAGTAAGGTTCTTGATTGTGTTTTCATACCTGGGATTTATATATGCAAGTGACAAAGCCTGTACCAAGTCTGTATGAACAAAAGGTAAACAAATTGTTACCCGCCCAAACTGTGCATAAACTGTGGGTTTCCCGCGTAGGGCTTATATTTATCCTATGGATCATGCGGCTTTTACCATCAGAACCTGGCAGGAGACAGACCTGCCACACCTGCTCTCCTACCTGCAGCACCTCGATGCAGCCACCCGAAGCCGCTTTGCCCCACACCCTTTTACCGCAGCAGCACTGCATGAGTTATACCATCACCCGGACTATACCGGTTTCCTGGTCATTGAACCCAAAAGCACTTTTATTATCGGCTATGCGCTTATTAAAAAAGGATACCTGGAACACGACTATGCCCGTTTAGCCGCCTACGGTATTGTTCCCAACAGTAAAACCGATGCCACTTATGCGCCTTCCCTCGCTAAAGAATGGCAGGGACAGGGATTGGGTGCATTGCTCTGGGAAAAAATCCGGAAGACCTTGCAAACACGTGGTATCCGCCGTGTGATTTTATGGGGCGGCGTACAGGCCGGTAATGAACAGGCCATCCGCTATTACCAGAAACTCGGATTCCGGGAATGGGGACGTTTTCAAATGAACGGAATGGAGAACCTGGACATGACGGTAACACTGGCAACGGGTGGGCGAAATAAATAAGGGCTGGGAAATCCAGTAAACCTGCAGGAACAGCTTCCCTTTTATTTCATCCGCTTTAATCCCGTCCGAAAGTCAACAGATTATGATCCGGATCCAGCAAGGAAAACTCTCTTTGCTGCCAGGGCTTATCTGCCAAATGCCCATTGGGATGAATGGCTACCTGGTTATCCAGCATCGTTTGATACAATGCATCGATATCCCTGGTGCGTATGTATACCTGCCCGTAATTTTCCAGGGGATTCAGGTCTTTGAATTCAAAAAAATGAATTTGCAATCCGTCTTTTTCAACAATTAAATATTGCTCAAACGCGTCACTGCCAATGTATTTGAAGCCCAAAGTATCAACATAATACTGGTAGGTTACAGCCCTGTTACGCATGGGTAGTTTTGGAATGATGGCGGTCAGCATATGATTTATTTGTACAAAGATTGGGATTCGTATGCAAAAACCCGCTTGCTGGTACACATTAATCTAATAAGTTGTTTCTACCCAGGGCTCCTGCGCTCCCGGGCCACTGGGGGAGGGAGCGCAGGACAGCGCCCATGGGGGTTATTTGCTTTAGTAGTACTAAAGCATCCAGCCGTCTTATCATGCACAACTGATGGCAGGCTGAATCTTAGACCCGTTTGCGATCTTAAAAATTAAACCCGAAATCAAATCCAGGTTGTATAAAGTAGTTGGGCCATTTATTTTCTACTGCTTTAAAAGATGCCGGCACATTGGTTCTTACAGGCCAGTAACTGATCCCTATAGCTGGTTCAAAAAAGAAGCGGTTTTTAAAAAACTTAAACTGATAACCCAAATAGCCATCCAGATACAAAGTGTACCCGTTGCCTATCTTCTTATTATCCGCATCCAGGTATTTTTCAAAAGCATTCAATGCCTGTACAGAAGTATATGCTCCTTTCCACCAAAAACGCTGGTATCCTACCGTAGGTGCCAGTATACGTGCGTGACCGGGATAGTTCTCACCCGGTGCATCAAATGACGAAGACCCAAACGGAATGCCAATGGGCCAGGCATATACCGACCTTTTAAATCTGAATGAAACAACGTCTCTGGGCGTTATCCGATACCCGACATTTAATTGAATATACCCGGGGTTATTGGTTTGATCAAAATTTCCCAATAAATATAAAGTGCTGCCAGCAAACCATTTTCTATACGAACTATCTGTTTTTGCATTGACGGTACTGAGTTGCAGACTGCCTGCCAGCACCAGGGCAAGCCCCTTCCATAATAGCTTCTTTTGCATTGTATCCCTTTTGATGAGCACCTTTGCAGCAAAAGTAGATGGGCAGGATACGAGAACCCGTTCACTTAAGTTAAGAAATACGCGCTTAACGCTTTTTTACCAGCATTCTTGCCCTGAGTCTGCTTAACGACTGTGGCTTGATGCCCAAATAACTGGCCAACTGGTGTTGGGGAACACGCTGAACAAGATCGGGTCTGTTTTCCAGCAGGTTCATGTACCGCTGTTCCGGAGAAGAGGTCTTATACGCGTCAAAATCAATTCTTTGCTTGGCCAATAATTCTTCCGACAATTTTCTGCACATGATGTCGAACTTGGGGAATTTACGGTTGACTTCCACTTCCATATCCGCATTGGAAACGCTAAGAATACTGTCTGCCACACAGCTGATGTAATAATCGGAAGGGGTTTGATTGATAACACAGTGCGGCGTCAGGACATCCATTTCTGTGTAGAAAGCAGTGGTTTTTTCTTCGCCGTCGATCAGGTAATAAGTGCGGATACACCCTTTCAACACAAAAAAACTGTCTTTGGTTAACTGCCCTTCCTTCAGTAAAACCGTTCCTTTCTTGATTGTGCGAAACAAGTCTAATTCCAGTAATGCGTTTTTCTCATCTGCTGTCAGAGAAATGTATTTGGCTATAAAATTAAAGAGTATGTCCTGCATTGCTTTTTGTTTTGTTACTATCTGCTGTTATACTGTTCAACAAAACCCTTAGGCTTTGAGCAGATGAACCACAAAGTTCCAGAATAGTTACATTCAAATTACTTAGCCCGTCTTAGTCCAGCAAATTCTTAGGGCTTTTTTTATTTTACTGGCTAAGGTGGGATGCCGGGCCAGAATTATCCCGCCATTCGTTGCGGCAATCGGATTGGGAACCCGACCGGATAATTCTCTCACACTCCCCAACAACTTTCACTCAAATCAACCACCATCATCCAGACAGTTGAACAACCAAACCTCAAACCACAAACTACAAACTATAAACCACAAAGGGCTGCCCACCGGACAGCCCTTTGATATTCACTGCATACAACTGTTTATTTGTCGGTCTGGCGTTTCACCGAACCGCCGCTACTCACGTCAATATTGCGGATCAGTCCCTCGCCTTTGAAGCGTACAAAACCGCCGCTGCTGGCTTCGGCTGAAATTTCCTTGTTCACGGTTACCTGTATGCCCCCACCGCTGCTGGCATCTACCTTACATACCGCTACCTGCAAATCGTATCCACGAAACTGGCCGCCGCTGCTGGCATCCACGCTCAGGTTATTCACTTTGCCGGTGAGGTTAATGGTACCGCCACTGCTTACCTCCGCACGTACTTTTTCGAGATTCACATCTTTGGCCACGATACTGCCACCGCTGCTGGCTTCTACCCCATCGAGGTTCACATAGGATACATATACTTTCACCCGCCAGTTCTTCCATTGGTTCCAGAACTTCCAGGTATCTTCCCGGTTGATCTTCAGCACACCGTTCACCACCACGGTACGTACTTTGGGTAACATGTCACGATCGGTTGCGGTTACCGCCAGTTCTTCTTTACTGCTTTTGGTGAGAATGACTTCTATTCCCGCGGCTGTTTCAATAGCATGGAAGGAGCCGATGGTTCTTTTTTCTGCATTCTCGGCATTAATCACATCCTGTGCACCGGCCAGGGAAACCATTAAAACCAGTGCCAGTATACTGCTGCATAGTTGTTTCATAACAAGGGTGTTTGGGATAAAACGGGGCAACCGTGTAAAAGTTACAGCCTGCGGGAAAATTGTTTACCGCAGCACAATGGCCCCCAGTGCAGGCAATTGCAGGCTGATGGTATATTCCTTTGAGGTCTTATCAACCAGGGTCACCGGGATATCCGGATTAAACACATCACCCGTACCCCAGAATGCGCTGTCGTTGCTGTTGAATATCTCTTTCCAACGGGCTTTGCCCCGTACCTGCAGCGGCCAGTCTTTCCGCACTACGGGTGTAAGGTTCAGCACCACCAGTATATCATCTTTGGCTTTTTTACCCTTGCGTTTATAGGCAATCACCGATTCGCTGCGGTGGTTGAGGTCAACCCATTCAAACCCGCCGGGCTCGAATTGTTTTTCATACAAGGCCGGTTCGGATCGATAGAGCTGGTTGAGTTGCTGAACACAGTATTTCATACCACCATGACTCACAAACTGTAATAGTTCCCAAGGCAATTCGCTTTTATAATTCCATTCCGTGGTGGCGCCGAATTCATTACCCATGAACAGCAGTTTGGCGCCGGGGTGTGTGAACATATAGGTATACAATACCCGCAGGTTGGCAAATTTCTGCCATTCATCACCAGGCATTTTGTAGAGCATGGGGCTTTTGCCGTGCACTACTTCATCGTGACTCAGGGGCAGCATGAAATTTTCGTCGTAGAAATACATCATGCTGAAGGAAAATTTGTCCTGGTGAAATTGCCGGTGTATGGGATCCATTTTAAAATAATCCAGGGTATCGTGCATCCACCCCATCATCCATTTCATTCCAAAGCCCAGTCCGTCCTGGAAAGTAGGTTTGCTGATACCGGGCCAGTCGGTTGCTTCTTCGGCAATGGTTTGTATATCGGGGAAGTCGCGGTACAGGGTTTCATTCAGGTCTTTGATGAAGGCAATGGCTTCCAGGTTACCGTTGCCGCCAAATTCATTGGGTTCCCATTGTCCTTCATCCCGGCTATAGTCGAGCCGCAGCATGGAACTGACGGCATCCACGCGTAGTCCGTCGATATGAAACTGATCGCACCAGAAGCGGGCGCTGCTGATGAGAAAAGATTTTACTTCCCCGCGTTTATAATTGAAGATATAGGAGTTCCAGTCGGGGTGATACCCCTTGCGCATATCGGCGTACTCATAGGTATGGGTACCGTCGAACATAAACAGTCCGTGGGCATCGTAGGGAAAATGGGATGGTACCCAATCCAGGATCACGCCAATACCGGCCTGGTGAAATGCATCCACCATGGCAGCAAAATCCTGTGGAGATCCGAAACGCGAAGTGGGTGCAAAATAACCGGTACCCTGGTACCCCCAGCTACCATCAAAGGGGTGTTCCATCACCGGCATCAGTTCAATATGCGTAAATCCCATTTCCTGTACGTAGGGTACCAGCCGTTCGGTGATCTGGGCATAGGTATTATAACTTTCCTCGTCGTTCTTATCAGGACGCATCCAGCTGGCCAGGTGTAATTCGTATACGGAGAAAGGTGCATCCAGTGCATTGTTTTTTTTACGGTTTTTCATCCAGTCCTGGTCCTTCCAGTCGTACCCGGTTTGCCAGGTAATAGATGCCGTATAGGGTCTTTTCTCCCAGAAATGGGCATAGGGATCGCCTTTGTCGAGCTTGATGCCTTTGAACCCGTGAATATGGTATTTATAGGCTTCCCCTTCCAGCACGCCGGGTATAAATCCTTCCCAGATACCCGAACGATCCAGCCGCACTTTGAGGGGATGGGAATTTTTATCCCACTGGTTGAAATAACCGGTCACATACACTGCTGTGGCATTGGGGGCCCATACGGCGAAATAAGTACCGCGGACCGACAATACCTCCAGCTGTTTGTTACCCAGTAAGCGGTAGAGGCTGTAATGGGTGCCGGCCTGAAAATTCCGCAGGTCTTCATCGGTCCATAAAGAATAATTCCAGACAGGCTGTTGCGTGTCTATAAAATGAATCTCCTCATATTTTGCCGGGTGGTTTCCAACTTTTCCGGCTTCCCCCACTCTTTCCTGTGGGCTAATACCGGTTGCCGGTTGGGTTTTCTTATTGTGTTTATTCATCATAAGAGGATCATCGTATTCAAATTAGACAAATAATTAACATTATTTTTCGACTAATCTTTTAGTTATTATAAATTTTTTATGGATTTTGCAATCCAAAGCATCTCATCAGCTTTATAACCATTTCATGAAAAAACTAACTGCATTTCTCTTCACATGCATGGCCCTGGCTTTTACAACGGTCTCGGCCCAGCAAGCTTCCCTTAAAGGTACGGTGGTTGACTCGTCCAGTAAGATAAATCTGCACCGGGCCGTTATTTCGGTTTTACGGACCAAGGATTCGGTACTGGTCAAATTTGTACGAGCCGATGAAACCGGTGCATTTTCCCTGAAGGGTTTACCTGCCGGAAAATTCCTGATCATGACTTCCTACCCCGATTATGCCGATTACCTGGATGAAGTGGTGCTGGAAGCAGGCAAAGAAACCAGCCTCAAACCCATTTACATGATGACCAAAGCGCATTTGCTGGAGGAAGTGATCGTGAAACAACGGGTTGCAGCGATTCGTATGAAGGGCGATACCACTGAATACAAGGCCGACAGCTTTTATGTGGGTCCCAATGCCAACGTGCAGGACCTGTTGAAACGCATGCCGGGTATACAGGTGAATTCGAAGGGTGAGATTACCGCGCAGGGGCAGAAAGTAGAGAAAGTGTTGGTGGACGGAGAAGAGTTTTTCAGTGATGATCCGGCCGTGGTTACCCAGAACCTGCGCGCCGATGCGGTGGACAAAGTGCAGGTATTTGATAAAAAAAGCGACCAGGCCGTGTTTACGGGTATTGATGATGGCCAGACTGCTAAAACCATTAACCTGCAATTAAAAGACGATAAGAAGAAAGGTTATTTCGGCAAAGTGGAAGCCGGTACCGATTTCAGCAAATACCGGTATGGCAAAGCTATGCTGAATGCGTTCAAAGCCAAACGCAAGATTGCGGCTTTTGTCACACACGACAATACCAAATTTGAATCCCTGGACTGGAATGAAAGAACCAATTATGCCACCAATGGAGATAATATGCAGGTGATGGAAGATGGCGGTATTGCCATTTTTGGCGGTGGTGATGAGTTCAGCTATGGGAATGGTTTACCCAAATCCACTACCGGTGGTTTTCTGTACAACAACAAATGGGGACAGGACAAACACAACCTCAACAGTTCTTACCAGTACAATAACCTGAATGTTACCGGCCGTACCCAAACCACTACGCAAACCATCCTGCCGGATACTACATTCATCAACAGCCAGGATCAGAATTTTGTGAGTGACCGCCGCCGCAACCGCATCACCAGCAAATACGAAGTGAAACCGGATTCAACCAGTAATATTAAGTTCACACTCACTGGCTCAATTGTGAATAATAAAAACGCCAATAATTTCCTGGGCAAATCCATCAGTGAGGAAGGTCAGCTCATCAACCAGTCGAACCGCACCACCACCAATGATGGTGAGGACCGCAACCTGCTGGGTTCTTTGTTGTGGCAGAAAAGACTGAAAAAGAAAGGCAGAACCCTTTCCTTTAATGGTGACTTCTCTTTCACCAATAAAAAGAATGATGGTTATCTCTTTGCCAAGAATGATTTCTACGACCAGTCCGGCGCCCTCATCCGGCAGGATAACCTGGATCAGTTAAAGACCAACAAAGAAGCCATTTCTGCTGTGTCGGGTAAATTTGTTTACACAGAACCCATCTGGAAAAATACTTTCCTGGAACTCAACTATCGTTTTGCTTTCAGTCGCAACGACGCGGAACGAAGAACCCTGGAGCGGACTGGTCCGGGTGGCAAATACGAGAATCAGGTGGATACCCTGAGTAACCATTTTATTTATGGGGTGAACAACCATACCGGTGGATTTACATTCCGCTGGAATGAGAAAAAAATAAACCTCTATGGTGGTGCTGCACTGGGTGTATCTGACTTCCGGCTGGATGACCTGATGAAGGGGCAGAACCGCAACATCAGTTTCAACAATTTCCTGCCCACTGCCGGTTTTACTTTTACGCCCAAAAAGCAACGCCGCTATTTTATCCGGTATAACGGAACCACCCGCAACCCTACCCTGGCACAGATCCAGCCCTTTATAGACAATATAGATCCGCTGAGTATTACCATTGGTAACCCCAACCTGAAGCAGGAATTCCGTCACAGCTTCAACTTTGGCTACAGCGATTATAAGGTATTGAAGAGTAAGAATTTTTATATCGATGGTAGTTTCACCACCACCACCAATGCCATCACCAATGCCAGTTTTGTAGATGCTTTAGGACGCAGGGTGAACCAGGCTATTAATGTAAACGGCAACTACTCTGGTTATATGTGGTCCAGCTACGGTTTCGAGATCATACCTACCTATAACCTGAGTTTCCGGTTCAGTCCCAATATCTCCCGCAATGTAAACATGGTGAACGGCCGGGAAAACGTGAACAAGAACAAGAGCCTGGGTCTGGGAACCAGCTTTGGCCGCTGGAGCGAAAAAATGCTGAGTTTCTACTTCAGTGTGGAAGCCCGGTATAATGAGTCATCTTCTTCCATTCGTCCGGATATCGTTACCAAATTCTGGTCATACAATGGCTGGAGCAATCTGGATCTGAAATTACCCGGCAAAATTTTCTTCAATGCGGAAGGTAACTTCAATCTGTATCAGAATACCAGTGCATTTGGAGGCAATGCCAATTCATTCCGTATTAATGCAAGCCTCAAGAAAACATTGGGTAAAGCTGACCAGTGGGAGATCAAAGGGTCCGTGAATGACCTGCTGAATCAGAACCAGAATATCAGCCGGAACATCAGCAGCAATTTTGTGAGTGAAACCATTCAACAGAATATCCGCCGCTTCTGGATGCTTACCCTGTCTTACAACTTCAGCAAAAACGGCAAACCCACTGCATGGTAATCAAAACAGCACTTACAATTATGAAAAAGATAGTATTCCTCCTCCTATTAGTAACCAGCCTGCAATCCCAGGCGCAATCCAGGTTCATTACATCGGGACGTATTGAATTTGAAAGAAAGTACAACCAGCATAGTCAATTCGACGATGAGGGTGAAAATTCCTGGACTACTGAAATGCGTAAGGTCTTCCCGAAAATGGTTACCGATTTTTATGAATTGCGGTTCAGCAATGACCGTACGGTGTACAAACTCATGAAGGAGAACCCCGACAATAAATATCTCTGGAATGTAAAACCCAGTGAATCGGATATTGCCATCAAGGATTTGACTAAAGGAACTTTATCCATCCAGCGGGATGTATTTGAGCAAACCTATTTGTTGCAGGACAGCATCCGCCAGCTGGAATGGCGTATCACCGATGAAACCCGGAACATTGCCGGTTTTGATTGTAAAAAAGCAGTTACCCGTATCTGCGATTCCGTATACGTGGTAGCCTTTTACACGGATCAGATTATGGTCACCAGCGGGCCTGAAAGTTTCGGCGGACTTCCCGGTATGATCCTGGGTCTGGCCGTACCCCGCCTGCATACCACCTGGTTTGCTACCAAAGTAGAATTAACCGAGCCTACCATGGCCCAGTTAAATCCCAACCAAAAGGGCAAAAAAACCACCTGGCAGCAACTGGCCGCCGATTTGAATAAAGCCATGAAAGATTGGGGGAAAGGCGGCAGCAGAATCACCTGGACATCTATGTTATAGATAGTTTACAAACGAAAAAGTCCGCTCATGTCTATGAGCGGACTTTTTTTATGGTGTATACCGATCAATTTAATATGGCCGGACTGGTTTGTTTGGGGATCAGTGTTTTGGCGGTGAAGAGCAGGATCTGAATGATGATGGCGATACAAATCAGCAATGCCATTTCAAAACTGGTGAGTATGGTTGATCCTGCCATTATTCTTTTGGACTGATCATTCAGCAGTTTTCCTTCAGCTACCTGTATAGCCGAAAGCTGGTGTAAGGTTGCGGAAGCCTGGTCAAAGGGTTGTTTGCAGGCTGCCATAGCTTTGAGTGCGATTGATTCATCGCCTGCCTGCAGCCATGTCTGTTCCGTAGCCTGCAGGTGTTTGTATTGCTGTACAAATGCCGCAAAAGCTTCTTCTTCAGCTGCGGTAAATTTTGTTTTGCGGTAATCCTGCATCAATCGGCCGATGGCTGCATCAAAGGATGCCAGTTGTTTGCCCATGGATTGCCGCTCTGCATTTGTACCATTCCACTGTTCCAGCATCAGCTGTTTGCGGTACAATTGATCCGACATCTTGTAAATATAACTTTCCACCAGCAGGCGGTCTTCGTATACCGAAGAGAAGGATTGTCCCAGCGTAGCTACATTCTTTCTTTCCAGCAGGTTCTTACAGAACACGCCCACTAATACCAGACCCAGCAGGGCTGCAATACGCAACCTGGGGCCAATCTGATAAGCCCATTTCATACGCAAAGAATTAAAGTGAATGAATACCTTTCTTACAAGTTACAACATTTAACTGAGATTGGGATGCCCTGGCTATAAGCGTTCCTGCAGCCACAAGGGTGAGCGATCGGTGGCCATATTAATCCTGATGATCAACCCTTCCGGCCCGGGTATTTCAATCGTTAACATACCCAGGTGCGATTCAAATGGTCCTGTAACCGCAACACCCTGACTGGTAAAATGTTCCCTGTAATACTGCAGGTCATTGGTGAGAAAACTCAGGCAGATAATACCGGGTGGAAAATGACGGGAAAAATTCAGGTCTATGCCGGGTTTGCCACTGGTAAATACCGTTAGTCCTTCCTGCTCCACGGCAGGACTGATCTGTAGCATGGTTTGCAACCATTGGCTTACTTGGCCGCTATCGGATGTACCCATTTCAATTTCCTGAAGTTGTATCTGCTGCATATTATTCAGACGTTACAGGTTCTTTTTTAACACCAAACATACCCAGCATCATGATGATGGCGGTGAGGATGATCACCTGAATCACCAGGGAGCGATTCATCAGAGGCATGGTATCCTCCGGCATGATCGAGAGAAAGAGTAGTATCGTAATCAGCCCCCGTGGTGCAATGAACAACAAAGGAAATAATTTCAACCCCGACAATTTCAACTGCAATCCCCGGATGAGGAATATACCAATCACAATGCCCAGCGCCCATAACAGCGAATCCAGGTTGAGTAATTCAGCGGTTTCAATAAAATAACCAAACAGAATAAAAAAGAATGTACGGATCAGGAATGCTGCTTCCGTAGAAATCTCCCGGAATTTATGCACTTCGGTATTCAGCAATTCGGGTTTTAGTACTTTGATCCAGGGGAAGCGCCGCAATTCATCGAGGTTACCCAGGAACAAGCCAAACAGCATGATGAATAACAATGATGGCAGGTGGTATACTTTGGAGATCACATAAATCAGCACCACCAAAACCATGATGGGTATGAACTTGATGTGGTGATTAATACGACTGAGCAATAAAGCCAATCCGGCGGTGGCCACAAATGACACCAGTAAGATCAGCAGCATTTCCATTCCAAAATGCAAAAATGCCGATCCATTGATGGTTGCATTCAAAGCAATGAAATTGAAGAAAATTACACCAATGATATCCGACAAACTACTTTCATAAATAACAAATTCCTTGTCCTGCAACCGAAGGTTAGCAGCACTGGGAATGGCAATAGCACTGCTGATTACGGCTAAGGGAATGGCATTCACCAGGCATTGGCGAAAGCCCGCTCCGGTTGCCATTTGCATGGCCCAGGCCAATCCGAAGGAAAATAACAGGATTGGGAAGAAAGAAACGAAAAAAGATTTGCGGATAACCGGAAGTTTGGAGCGGTTCAGTTCCAGCTCCAGAGAACCTTCCAATACAATCAATATCAGCCCCACAGTACCCAGTACCGGCAAGAGTGCGGACAGATCAGGTACATGTATATTGAGCAAAACGGTTAGCTGCCGCAATATCCATCCCAACAACAACAGCAGTATAACCGATGGAATTTTTGTTTTGGACGATGTCAGATCGAACAGGTAAGCCACCAGCACCAATACACAACAAGTGATAATTATAGATACCGTCATAGTATCTACAATATATGTATTTCCGTTGAAAACAGGAACAGGGGTTCCATTCTTTGGGTGTACTATTTAACCAGTTCCAGTATCAACATGGTTTGAGGTGCTACGGTAAACTGTTGTCCCGTTTTTTCCTGGGTTAGTACATTACGGGCATGGGTGAATTGGCTGGTCCGTTCGGTATAATCGCTCAAATTCACTTCTCTGCTTTTATCGGTGGTATTCAGTACACACATTACGGTTTGATCCTGGGTGTATCGGAAATAGACATACAATCCGTCTGCAGGCAGGTATTGCATGGTTTTGCCCCTGGTAAGTGCCGGTGATTGTTTGCGGTACAATGCCAGTTTTTGTACGTAGGTAAAAGCTTCCTGCTCCTGGGCCGTTCTGCCCGAGGCTTCAAATTTATTCACAGGATCACCCGGGAAGCCGCCGGGGAAATCAAGCCGCACCATGGCATCGCTGGGGTTCTTATAATTCTTCATCAGTACTTCTGTTCCGTAATAGAGTTGCGGAATACCACGCAGTGTTAATAATAACCCGATGCCCTGTTTATACTTATCCATGCGTTCTCCGGCCATGGAATAAAACCGGTTCATATCGTGATTATCGAGGAATATGCAATTGTTCCCGGCATCCTTGTAGAGGATATCCTGCGCCAGGGTCATGTACAACTGGTTCACGCCTTCTGTCCATCCAAATGCCTGGTTGAGGCTTGCCATGATGGCGCCATTCAAAGGGAAATCGGTTACGCCGGTGGCATTGTGTTTGAACCCTGCCTGAATGTTGTTCTGTGTAAAATAAGCGCTGCCAGTAACCGTATTGGTCCAGGCTTCTCCGAAAATGGTCAGTTTGGGATATTCACGTGTGAGGGCTTCATTGATTCGGTTCAGGAAAGGTTCATCGCAATATTTGTAGGTATCTACCCGCCATCCGTCCACACCAAATTCTTCTGTTGACCAGATGGCATGCTGAATCAGGTAATTGGCCACATAAGGATTACGCTGGTTCACATCGGGTAAATGTGGCACAAACCAACCATCCAGCATTTGTTTGCGGTCTTTGCTGCTGCTGTTAGTGGCAAAAATGGCTTCATCGCGGTGATTACTGCCGGTATAGGTATTCCATTGATTGATCCAGTCGGCTGCCGGTGGGTCTACAGCGATCCAGTGTTGTGAACCGATATGGTTATATACTGCATCCTGGATGAGTTTCATACCCTGTGCATGCAATGCATCGGACAGTTGTTGGTAAGCTTCATTGCCACCCAACCGCGGATCAACGCGGTACTGATTGGTAAACCAGTATCCATGATAACCACTCATCCAACCGGCGGCTTCTTTGTTCAGGGGCATATTGTTTTCAATCACCGGTGTCATCCACAGGGTCGTCATGCCCAAATCTTTCAGGTAAGGGATATGGTTCTGTATGCCCTTCAGATCACCCCCATGGCGAAGCAGTACATCAGTACGATCGGATTGCTTGTCCTGCAGATTTTCGAAAGCATCATTACCCGTATCGCCATTGCTGAACCGGTCGGGCATCACTAAATAAATGAGATCGGATGCATTAACCCCCTGTGCAAAAGCTGTGCCCCTGCCTGCGCGCCGGGGTTTCAACTGCCAGCGATGGATGGTACGTATATTATTGAGCCGGGTTTGAATAAGGACTTCACCCGCCCGGGCCTGCGGACTGATCAGCAGGTCCAGGATCAAGTATTTGCCATTTGCCACTGTATGCCTGGCTTTGAGGCTTACACCGGGGTATTGTACCTCAACAGCAGACTGACTGAAAGCGGGATCGGTGCTGCGCAGGATTAATTGCACTTTATTCCACTGCATACCGGTAAACCAATGGGTGGGATAGCACTCAACGGATTGTGCATAGACGGATATAAACAGCAGCATCGGCACAAGGGCTGCAATGATTTTTTTCATCGGGTATGCGATATGAAGTTTCAGAATTTATTTTGCTGCTTTGATGCGTATGCTCCCTGCATCGTATACAAATAACACACTCACGGCTGCACAGAGCATGAAAAATCCTGCCAGAACAATTGCGTAAATAGGCTGACCATTGTAGAGATGCTTCACAATCCATCCACCGGCAACGCCATTAACAATCTGTGGCAGGGTGATAAAGAAATTGAATATCCCCATGTAAATACCCAGTTTACCGGCGGGAATGGAGCCGGACAGAATAACATAGGGCATTGATAATATACTGGCCCAGGCCAGGCCTACCCCTACCATACTATAGGTAAGCATGGCCGGATCTTTAATAAAATAAATGGAAATCAAACCCAGTCCACCTGCAGCCAATGAAAATGCATGTGCTCCTTTCCTTCCCAGGAATTTAGCGATCAGGGGCAGGCATAAAGCATACACGGCGGCTACCAGATTATAGGTACCAAAGGCAGAACTCACTGTGTTACCGGCATTGTTATACGCTACAGAACGCGCATCATCCGGTGATAATCCGTATACATGTGTTGCTACGGCGTCTGTGGTAAACACCCACATGCTGAACAAGGCGAACCAGGAAAAGAACTGCACCAGTCCCAGTTGCCGCATGGTTTTGGGCATCCGGCTAAAATCCTTGAATATAGCACCCAGTCCTGCTTTTTCAGCAGCAGCATCTGTTTTACCATGGTACTGCTCATATTCCGCGGGCGGATATTCTTTTGAGAAGAACACAGTAATCAGTATGGCACCAATGAATACGGCAGCACCGATGTAAAAAGCATAACGGATATTATCTGCCACACCCGAAGCTCCGGCTTCCTGCGAAAAGCCATTGCGGGCCAGGAATCCCGGCAATTCAGATCCCACTACAGCACCCACACCAATGAGGAATGTCTGTATGGCAAATCCACTGGTACGTTGTGTATCCGGCAGGTTATCTGCCACGAGTGCCCGGAAGGGTTCCATGGCTACATTGAAAGATGCATCCATGATCATTACCATACCGGCCCCAATCCATAATGCCGGAATAACAGATGAAACCGCAGCGGAGTTGGGTAAAAAAACAAGGGCTGCAGAAGACAAGATCGCTCCCAACAGGAAATAAGGTTTACGCCTGCCAACCCGGTTCCAGGTACGGTCGCTGTAATGTCCGATGATGGGTTGTACAACCATACCCATCAATGGTGCCACGATCCAGAACATCGGTAACTGCTCTACATCGGCACCGAATGAGCGGAGAATGCGGCTGGCATTACCATTCTGCAGCGCGAATCCGAACTGCACGCCCAGAAAACCAAAACTCATGAAAAAAATCTGTACCAGGGATAACCTGGGTTTGGGTATTAATCCGCTACCGGCAGGGGATGCGTTGGGTGTTACTGGCATGGCAATCTATTTGAGCGTATGTATATTCGTTGGCAATCGTATATCAGATCACAAATCCATCTGGTAAAATGGCCAGTTTCTTCACAACCACAATACCATCTTTGATGGAGTACAGGGGATGATCCGTATTGGCCAGGTGTTTACCGCCATTGATGCGTACATCATTACCAATACGGCAATTTTTATCGATGATGGCATCTTTGATATAACAGCGCTCACCTATACCAATTTTGGGCAGCCCCTTCGCGGCATCCATGGCCATTTCTTCAATGGTTTCGTAATAATCATTACCCATGATATAACTATTAACCACCGTAGTCCCCAGACCAATCCGAGAACGAATACCCACCACACTCTGCTCCAGCCTGCTGGCATGTATAATGGACCCTTCGGCTATAACGGTTTTCTCCAGTGTGGTACCGCTGATTTTTGCCGGTGGCAACATACGGGCGCGACTGTACACCGTTTTAGTATTATCGAACAGGTTGAAGGGCGGGATATCCAGCGTAAGTGCCAGGTTGGCTTCAAAGAATGAATAAATATTCCCGATATCGGTCCAGTAGCCATCGTACTGGTAACTCACCACCCGATAGCTTTCAATAGAATCGGGAATAATTTCCTTGCCGAAATCAGTCGCATTGGGATGTACTTCATTGAGCAGGTGATACAATACGTTTTTACTGAAAATATAAATACCCATGGAAGCCAGGTAATGCCTGCCCGCCTGCTGCATTTCGGCGCCGGTATCACTGGTCCATTCCGGTAATAGTTCTTTCTTGGGTTTTTCAATGAAGGAAGTGATATAGCTGTCCGAATCGGTCTTCAGGATCCCGAATTCCGGTGCATCCCGTTCACCCACCGGTATGGTGGCAATGGAAATATCAGCACCGGTAGATGTATGCTTCTCCAGCATTTCCGTGAAATCCATCTGGTATAACTGGTCACCACTCAGGATGAGTATATACTCAAAATCCATATTGGAAATATGCCGGAGTGATTGCCGAACGGCATCGGCAGTACCCTGGAACCAGCCGGCATTATCCGGTGTTTGTTCTGCAGCCAGTATATCCACAAATCCAGTACTGAACGCGCTGAATAAATAGGTATTCTTGATATGCTTGTTCAGGGAAGCCGAATTGAACTGCGTCAACACAAACATGCGGTTGATATTGCTGTTGATACAATTGCTGATGGGTATATCCACCAACCGGTATTTACCCGCAATGGGTACCGCAGGTTTTGACCGGCTTGCGGTAAGTGGATATAACCTGGAACCGGCACCCCCGCCCAGTATCACGGCGAGAACAGATTTGGAAATGTTATTCATATGGCTTGTTTATGCATTTATACTGCTGCAGATGGTGCAGCAGATTTTTATATCAGGCTCTTGTATACATGAATGTATTCATCCACGGTGGCTTCCCAGCTGTGATCAATCTCCATCATATACTTTCGCATCCATTGCAGGTGGGTTTTATCGCGATACAATTCCATGGCCCGGTTCATCGAATAAACCAGGTCTTCAACACTCGCGTGATTAAACCGGATACCAAATCCATCGGGATCTCCCATATCCACCACCGTATCCTGCAATCCCCCCGTACTGCGCACAATGGGTACCGTACCATACCGCAATGAATACATCTGGTTCAGACCACAGGGCTCCACCCTGCTGGGCATCAGCAGAAAATCGGCACCGGCATACATCTGGTGACTCAGTGCTTCATCATAGCCAATAACCGCCTGGTATACGCCCGCATAGGGAACGACCATTTGCTGAAACTCCCACTCCACCTGGGTCTCTCCACTGCCCAGTACCAGGAAGCTGGCCTGTCCGCCTGTTTGATCAATGGCCCTGCGAATAGCCGCGGGTAATATATCGGCTGCTTTTTCACCAACCATGCGACCAATAAAAATGAACAGCGGTTTTTCCGGGTCCAGCCCAAAACGCTCACAGAGCAGGGCTTTATTCTGCGCTTTGCCTTTATCGGCATTTTTTACGCCATAATGATGCTGTATATACCGGTCCGTTTCCGGATCCCATACTTCATTGTCAATACCATTGAGAATGCCCACACATTTTCCTTGTTCATACTCAAACAATTTTTCCAGTCCATTGGAATGATGCCGCAATTCCTGCATATAACTCCAGCTCACTGTAGTGACTTTGGCTGCACATTTAATAGCAGATGCCAAGGGGTTGATGGTATCGTTCCAGTCGAGCATGCCTCTCTTCCAGAGATCCCAGCGTGGAATATATTTACTCTTATCCCAGCCCATCCATCCCTGGTACTGTGCATTGTGTATGGTAAGCACCGTGGGTATCTGCCGCAGGTTATTGTAATCATAACAATACTGCATCATGAAAGGAATGAGACCGGTATGGTAATCGTGACAATGAATGATATCCGGCCGGTGTTCCCAATGGGTTAACCAGTTCACAAAAGCAATCTGAAATGCGGTAAAGCGCTCACTGTCGTCGTCGTACCCATAAATTTTATGGCGGTCCAGCAAGCCGTTGATATCTATCAGATAAAGGTCAAAACCCAGCTTATTCGTCTTTTCCTTGATCACCGTGTAGTCGAAAAACCAGTTGCCCAGGTTGGTATTGCCTTTGAAATCAACCGTCCATTCATTGTCATACAGGAATTTGGTACGGTACATGGGCATGACCACCTTGGCAATATGACCAGCTTTACATTGATATTTGGGCAGTGCGCCTACCACATCTCCCAGCCCTCCGGCTTTGGCAACGGGGTAACATTCCGCACTCAGGTGGATAATCTCCATGCAGTTTTGCTTTGCTGTTTTGCTTTCAAGTTAGGAACTTATACGATTTCCTCAAATTCTGATTTTTAAAATTTTTCCTTCCTTAAATTCTCACTATTTTACGGCCTACATCCAAAACCATTCCGATTGTTATGAGCCAACCCAAACAGCCCACCAATACCGGTGCCCTCACTACCCTGGTTGTCGTATTCTTTTTCTGGGGTTTTATTGCTGCCGGTAACAGCGTTTTCATCCCTTTCTGTAAACATTATTTCAGCCTGGACCAGTTTCAGAGTCAGTTAATTGATTTTGCTTTCTACCTGGCTTATTATATCGGTGCCCTGATACTGTTCGCCTATGGTGCCCTTGGCGGCAAGGATCTGGTTGGCAAATGGGGATATAAGAAAAGTATTGTATATGGACTTTTATTCTCTGCACTGGGTGCTGCAGCCATGATTATTGCGGTTAATGCCAACACTTTTGCCGGAATGTTGGTAGGTTTATTCATTGTTGCGCTTGGTTTTTCCCTGCAGCAAACTGCCGCACAACCTTTCTCCATATTATTGGGTGACCCGTCTACCGGTACCAGCCGTGTGAACCTGGGCGGTGGCGTGAATTCTTTTGGTACCGCCATTGGTCCCATTGTAGTTGCACTGGCCTTATTTGGTACAGCGGCTGCTATCACCGATGAACAGATTAAAGGATTAAGTCTTGGTAAAGTAATTTTATTATACAGCTGCGTTGGAGGTTTGTTCATTGCCGCCGCCGCACTTTTTCATTTTTCCCGAAAAGTACCAGCCGGTATCTCCGATGAAAAAATGGAGCCTGCCAATAAAGCACTGGCTTTGCTGCTCATCATGACCGGGTTGCTGGTGTTTATGTTTGTACCCATTTTTAACAGCTATAAAGTCGTTAACGACAGCCTTACCGATATTGAAAAACATGCACTGGAAACCTATCGCATGAAATGGCTCTTTGGTGCTTTGGCTGTTGTGGTCGTTGGACTGATTGCGGCCAATTATACCGCACAGAAAAAAGCAGACGGCTGGGGCGCCATGCGTTACCCGCAACTGGTACTGGGTATGCTGGCCATTTTTGTTTATGTAGGTGTGGAAGTAGCTATCGGCAGTAACCTGGGCGAATTACTGAAGCAGCAAAGCTTTGGCGGATACCAGTCTTCCCAGATCGCTCCCTTTATTTCCATGTATTGGGGCAGTCTCATGATCGGACGCTGGGCCGGTGCCATCAGCGCTTTTGAAATGAAAAGCGCTACGCATAAATTATTAACCCTGGTGGTTCCACTGGTTGCTTTTGGTGTAGTGATTGGCGTAAACAGCATTGCGCAGTACGATATGACACCCTTGTATTGGTATATTATCTGTGTACTGATACAGGTTGCTGCTTTTTATGTAAGCCAGGATAAACCCGCCCGCACCCTGCTTATTTTCAGCGTGCTGGGTGTTACCGCCATGGCCATTGGTATATTCTCCACCGGAACCGTTGCAACCTACGCTTTCCTCAGCGGTGGTCTCTGCTGTTCCATCATGTGGCCCTGTATTTTCTCCCTGTCCATTGCCGGTCTGGGTAAGTACACACCACAGGGTTCAGCCTTCCTGATCATGATGATCCTGGGTGGTGGTATCATCCCTCCTATCCAGGGTAAGATGGCCGATTATTTACAATCCTCCCATGCCGATATGCCCGGTTATGGTATCCACCAGTCCTACTGGGTAAGCCTCGTTTGTTTTGCCTACCTGGTATTTTTTGCGGTGGCAGTGAAAGGCATTTTAAAAAGACAGGGTATTGATTACGATACCGAGAAGTCGGCCGGCGGACATTAACCAAGATTTGATTTTGTGATATAAAGCAGTTGATATGGCAACAACAACCACTTCCTTAGAACCACTGGCCATTGGTATTGACATTGGCGGTACCGGTACCAAATTTGGTATTGTAGACCGGGTGGGTAATGTTTTGTTCTCCAGTGAGATGTCGACCCGAAAACACGCAGCTGTGGAGGACTACCTGGATGAACTGCACAATAACCTGACAGACCTGATTGAGAAAGCAGGAGGTATTGGGCGTATGAAAGGTATTGGTGTGGGAGCCCCGAACGGAAATTTTTATACCGGCACCATTGAATATGCACCCAACCTGCCCTGGAAAGGCATCATTCCATTGGCTAAAATGATGGAAGATAAATTCAAACTGCCCGTTGTGTTAACCAATGATGCCAATGCGGCCGCCATCGGTGAAATGATGTATGGAGCCGCGCAGGGCATGAATGATTTTATCATGATCACCCTGGGAACCGGTGTGGGCAGTGGTATTGTGGCCAATGG
>JAACZQ010000069.1 GCA_009996675.1 Chitinophagaceae bacterium | reverse complement strand
AATTCTATCAAATGGCTGAAAACCCTTCCCCGCGAAGGTGGCCGTATGCTGGTAGCTGCCGGTGAAGAAAATGCCGGTTTGATGGATATGGGTAACGGTTTCGGTGTGGTATTTAAGATAGAAAGTCACAATCACCCCAGTGCTATTGAACCCTTCCAGGGGGCAGCCACCGGGGTTGGCGGTATCCAGCGCGATATTTTTACCATGGGTGCCCGTCCCATAGCATCCCTCAACAGTCTGCGTTTCGGTAAACTCCAGGACAAAAAAACACAGCGCTTGCTCAGCGGTGTGGTACACGGTATTGGTCATTATGGCAACTGCTTCGGCGTACCTACCGTTGGCGGTGAAGTATATTTTGAAGAATGTTATCATACCAACCCATTGGTGAATGCCATGAGTGTGGGTATCATGAAAGCCGGTGATATGATCAGCGCTACAGCAGCCGGTGTGGGTAACCCCGTATTTTTTGTGGGCAGTGCCACCGGTAAAGATGGTATTGGCGGTGCTTCTTTTGCTTCTGCCGATATTACGGCAGATAGTGCGGAAGAATTACCTGCTGTACAGGTGGGTGACCCCTTCCAGGAGAAAAAACTGCTTGAAGCCTGTCTCGAAGTCATTCAAACCGGTGCCGTTGTTGGTATGCAGGATATGGGTGCTGCCGGGATTATCTGCTCCACCGCTGAAATGAGCGCTAAGGGCGGTGTAGGTATGCGTATTGAACTGGATAAAGTACCTACCCGTCAGCAAAATATGAAAGCCTGGGAATTATTGCTCAGTGAAAGCCAGGAACGTATGCTGATTGTAGTGGAAAAAGGACGTGAGGCAGAAGTATTACGCGTATTTGAAAAATGGGATTTGTCGGCCAGCAATATCGGTGAAGTAACCGATGATGGCATGCTTCGTTTTTATATGCATGGAACCCTGGAAGCCGAAATTCCGGCTTATGAGCTCGTACTGGGTGGCGGTGCTCCCCAGTATACCCGCGACTACAAGGAACCGGCTTATTTTGAGAAAATAAAAGCATTCGACAGTAACAGTATTGCCGATATACAACAGCTTCAGGACACAGCCCGCGCCCTGGTTCAGTTGCCCAATATTGCATCGAAACGGTGGGTATATACACAATACGACAGTACGGTGGGCACGGCCAATGCTTCCACCAATGCGCCCAGCGATGCGTCTGTAGTAGTAGCTAAAGGAACTGGTAAAGGCCTGGCTGTAACGGTGGATTGTAACAGCCGTTATGTATTTGCCGATCCATATAAAGGCGGTATGATTGCGGTAGCAGAAGCGGCGCGTAATATTGTTTGCAGCGGCGGAGAACCCATTGGCGTAACCAATTGCCTCAATTTTGGTAATCCTTATGATCCCGAAGTGTATTACCAGTTTGTAAAAGCAGTGACCGGCATGGGCGATGCCTGCCGTAAATTCAATACACCTGTCACCGGTGGTAACGTAAGTTTTTACAACCAGAACCCCGATGGTCCGGTTTATCCAACACCCACCATTGGTATGGTTGGTATTATTGATAACCTGGAAAATACCATGACCCTCTTCTTCAAGGAAGCCGGAGACAAGATTTTCCTGTTGGGAGATGCGCACAACGATATCGCTTCTTCCGAATACCTGCACAAACTCAAACAGGTGGAATTTGCACCAGCACCACATTTTGATATTGATGAAGAATACCGCCTGCAGCAACTGGTATCAGAACTGATCCGGTCGCACAGCATACAAAGTGCACACGATATCAGTGAAGGTGGACTGGCCATTACATTACTCGAAAGCAGTTTTCATTTGGGTAAGGGATTCCGGGTGCAGGCAACAGAACCAGGACGTAAAGACGCATTCTGGTTTGGCGAAGCGCAGAGCCGCGTGGTGGTATCCTGCACTCCCGCCCAGGCAGAAACCCTGGTACAAAAAGCTGCCGCCGCGGGAGTAGCCATTACCGCACTGGGAGAAGTAACCGATGGTGCCATCATGGTTAATGAAGAGTCATGGGGTGAAGTAGCAGACTGGAAAAACTTATACGATACCGCTATCGAAAAATTACTGCAATAAATACATGGCTGCTGCTCCTTATATCATTGTTACCGGTGCTGCTGGCTTTATCGGCTCACGCATGGTTCAGTTCCTGAATGAACAGGGATTAACCAACCTGTTACTGGTGGATGATTTTGGTGTAGAAACCAAACGCAGCAATTGGGAAACCAAGCAATATGATCGTTTAATTGAACGCCATCATTTGTTTGACTGGCTTGACCAGCATCAGCCAAATATCAGCATTTGTATTCACCTCGGTGCCCGTACCGATACCACTGAATTTGATTATGCCATTCACGAGGAACTGAATGTGCAATATTCGAAGCAGATATGGCAATACTGTACATCCGCACAGGTGCCACTGATTTATGCATCTTCTGCTGCTACTTATGGAGCCGGTGAACAGGGATATAACGATGATCATGCAGAGTTATCCGCCTTAAAGCCATTGAATCCGTACGGACTCAGTAAACATGTATTTGATCAATGGGCGTTGGAGCAAAATTCGGCACCGCCCTGTTGGGCCGGACTTAAGTTTTTTAATGTATATGGTCCGGATGAATACCACAAAGGCCGGATGGCCAGTGTGATCTGGCATGCATTCAACCAGATCAAAACCAATGGCTACATGAAATTATTCAAAAGCCATAAAGCAGGTTTCAAAGATGGAGAACAACTGCGTGATTTTGTGTATGTGAAAGATGTGGTGAAAGTAATGGGCTGGATGCAAACACAAATGCTGGACGGACTGTGGACCAAAGGCATGAACGGGTTATACAACCTGGGTACCGGTAAAGCCCGGACTTTTGCCGACCTGGTAAAAGCTACTTTTGCCGGTTTGGATCTGGCACCAGCTATCGAATTCATTGATATGCCCATGGATCTGCGCGATACCTACCAGTATTATACAGAAGCCAATATGGAAAAACTGCGTAAGGCAGGCTATACAGCACCTTTCTATAGCCTGGAGGAAGGGGTGACCGATTATGTCCGTAACTATCTCCGCAAATTGTAGTAGCTTCATCTCAACGGCTGGTCCGTTTTTCAAAAGCAAGCAATTATGAGTAAGAAAATAGCCATCCTGGGCGGTGGTAACCTGGGCATTGCCATGGCCGAAGGCCTGGTGAACAGCGGGTTTATTCATCCCGGACACCTGATTGTTACCCGCAGAAATGTTGCGGCACTGCAATCACTCGAACAGACAGGTGTACTAATCAGTAATAATAATGCAGAAGCGGTGCAGTATGCCGACTGGATAATACTGGCGGTGAAGCCATTTCAGGTAAAAGAAGTACTGGATGAAGTACGGCCGTACCTCGATGTCAAACGACACGCTTTGATCAGTGTTGTTACCGGTGTATGGATTGAAGACCTGCGCAAGCTTACGCAGCCATCCCTGGCTTTATTCCGGGCCATGCCCAATACCGCTATTGCAATCCAGGAAAGCATGACCTGCATTTGCAGTGATGCAGCTGATGCTGAACAGGAAGCTTACGTGACTGCACTGTTTGACCAGTTGGGCCGGTCGGTATTGATTGAAGAAAAATTGATGGATGCAGCTACAGTACTGGGTGCCTGTGGAACGGCTTATGCTATGCGCTATATCAGGGCCAATATACAAGGAGGAATAGAAATTGGTTTCAGTGCAAAAGTAGCTTCCCTGATTGCCGCACAAACCGTCAAAGGTGCAGCGGAATTATTACTCCAAAAAAATACGCATCCAGAGCAGGAAATTGACAAAGTAACTACCCCAAAAGGATGTACCATCGCCGGTTTGAACGAAATGGAACACCAGGGATTCAGTTCTTCCCTGATCAAGGGAATTGTGACGAGTTACAAAAAGATTGTCAATGATATGTAGTGAAGAATAGTGAGTAGTGAGGAGTCAGTAGTGAGTAATGGATATTGCGTTTTTTTTCACTCACTACTCATTACTGACTACTTACCGCCCCCTTACATTCTTTCCTTCAGAAAAGCAATCGCTTTGGCATGAGCGTCTTCCGCAGCCGATTTGTTGAAGATGGGATTGCTGGGATTGGCAAAACCATGACCGGCTTCATATTTATGGGTGGTGAGGTTTTTGCCGGCGGCTTTCATATCCGCTTCAAACTTATTGACCACTTCAGGTGATGGACTACGGTCCTGGTTGCCGAAGAAGCCAATCACATCGCAGTTCAATCCTTTGAGTTTTTCAATATTGTTTTCTGGGCGGCCATAATACATCACGCAGCCTGCTGCCTGTTTGCCTGCCAGTAAAGCGGTCTGTAAGCTCCACATGCCGCCAAAACACCAGCCAATGGTATAAATCCTGGCATCACTGCCGGCATGTGCAAATGCCCCTTTGATGATGTTTTCTATGCGTTCTGCTTTGGCAGCCTGGATCAGCTTCATGGCACTGTCGGCCGTAGCAGCAACTTTACCATCGTATAAGTCCAGCGCAATCACGTTTACATCGCCCAGTTCCTGGTACAGGGTTTCACTTTCCCGCTTGATATAATCATTCAATCCCCACCATTCCTGGATTACAAATACCCATTTGTTGCTTTTCTTTTTGCTGCGGATTTCATAACCCATGGCCTGGCTGCCATCGGCAGCATTGAAAGTAATGGGTTTTCCAACTGCCCCCTCCAGTTTAAAATACAAAGGATCTTCATGGAGCATCGCAAAAGAACGCGTATTGGCTTCCACTTTGAACTGATCCATGATTTCTGTTGAGAAACAACTGATATAACAAGCCGGGGTGAGTGGCTCGGGAGCCGTGTGTTTATACCGGTAACTCAATACAGCCGCGGTACAAAAAGCAGCAATAATGATCCATACAATTTTTTTCATGGCAATAAGTTTGGTAAAGATGTTCACTTCAAATTAACACTTCTTGTCAATAATCGTTCAGTGTTTAAACGACGTTTTTTTTAATCCCGCATTTTATCCTACCTTTGTATGACCTCTGGATTTTTTCCCATTAACAAGTAAGGTCATTGCTATTTCCCAGCTATCTGGTTGTATATCAATACAATAGATGCCGGATTTTATTTTTTTTCAAATGGGATCAGGTTTTGTAAACGATAAATAACCAAGATATCATGTCGAAGTACATTTTTGTTACCGGAGGCGTAACCAGTAGCTTAGGAAAAGGGATTATTGCAGCTTCGCTGGCTAAATTATTACAGGCCAGGGGCTTAAAAGTTACGATCCAGAAATTTGACCCTTACATCAACGTAGATCCGGGCACCCTGAATCCCTACGAGCACGGGGAATGTTATGTTACCGAAGACGGGGCGGAAACGGACCTGGATCTGGGGCACTATGAGCGCTTCCTGAACATCTATACTTCACAGGCCAATAACGTAACCACAGGTCGTATTTATCAAACCGTTATTAATAAAGAACGTGCAGGCGATTTCCTTGGTAAAACCGTACAGGTAGTACCCCATATTACAGATGAAATCAAACGCCGGATGAAATTATTGGGTGAGGATGGTAAATATGATATCATCCTCACCGAGATCGGTGGAACAGTGGGTGATATTGAAAGCCTGCCTTTCATAGAAGCGGTTCGTCAATTGCAATGGGAACTGCCCGACGAAGATGTAATGGTGGTACACCTGACCCTTATCCCATACCTCCGTGCAGCCAAGGAACTTAAAACCAAACCTACCCAACACAGTGTAAAAATGCTGAGTGAAACCGGTGTACACCCCGACATTATTGTATGCCGTACCGAAGAACCCCTGAGCAATGAAATCAAACGTAAGATTGCACTCTTCTGTAATGTAAAACAGGAAGCCGTTATTGAAGCCATGGATGCTTCTACCATTTATGAAGTGCCCCTGCTTATGCTGCGTGAAAAACTGGATTTAATCTGCCTGAAAAAATTGAATATTAACCAGTACAGCGATCCCAACCTCGACAAATGGAAAGGGTTTCTGGATAAACTGAAATACCCCAAAAGCCGTGTAACCGTAGGATTAATCGGTAAATACATTGAACTGCAGGATGCGTATAAATCCATCCTGGAAAGTTTTGTACACGCTGGTGCCATGAATGAAGTGAAAGTAGAAGTAGTGAATGTACACAGCGAATACATTACACAGGACAATGTAGCAGAGAAGTTACAGGGACTCGACGGCTTGTTGGTTGCCCCCGGTTTTGGCCACCGTGGCATCGAAGGAAAAATTATTGCCGTACAATACGCCCGTGAAAAGGGACTTCCATTCTTTGGAATCTGCCTGGGCATGCAAATGGCAGTTATTGAGTTTGCCCGTAATGTACTGGGACTGAAGGATGCGCATTCTACTGAAATGAATACGGATACCAATCATGCAGTCATTAACATGATGGAAGAGCAGAAAAAAATTAAGATGATGGGTGGCACTATGCGTTTGGGTGCTTATCCCTGCGAAATCAAAGAAGGTTCACTGGCTCACCGTATTTACGGAGAATTACAGATCAGCGAAAGGCATCGTCACCGGTATGAATTCAATAATGATTATTTCGATCAGTTTGAATCCAACGGTATGCTGGCGAGCGGGCGTAACCCTGAAACCGGTTTGGTTGAAATCATGGAATTACCCAATCATCCTTTCTTTATCGGGGTACAATATCACCCTGAACTCAAGAGTACGGTTGAGAAACCGGCGCCGCTTTTTGTGAGTTTTATTGCAGCCGCGAAAAAATACAATGAACAACGGATGCAGCAGAAAGCCAGAGCAGAACAATAAGCAATTTATGATAAGATAGCAGCAAAGCCCCCGCAATCACTGCGAGGGCTTTGTTGTTAAGGCTCCTGTCCGGATAATAAAGACTTCTTGAATTGCTGCCACAGATTTTTATAAGATTGTCCGGGAACCGTTTGCCAGGCAGATAGCTGGTCCTGCATGGCAGATTGCCGGTAAGGTTTGCTTTGTTCCATAAAGTCCTTTACCATTTGCTGATCCTGTTCAAATGACAGCTGGTTAAACCATTCTTTCTGCTGCTGCTCACGTTCGTGATTGCTGCGTGTGATTGTTTTTTCCATGGCTTCCCGTAAACGTATTTTCTCCTCATAACTGCCTTCGGGTAGCATCATTTTTGAGAGGAGTGGCATCAATTCAATCAGTACCAGTAAAACTACCAGCAGATAATACCGGAAAGCCACTGCATCGTTGTTTTTGACAAGATTATTCAGGGCTTCTATACGTGTGGCAAATCCATCATTCAATAAACTTTCAAAAGCAGCCTGCTCCCGGCTCATTTGCCCATCAATAGCAACAAGGGTACTGTCAATCACTTTGATCCTTGGTTGCAGAGTACCTGAGAGTTGCTGATAGCCGGAATCGAGTTGCTGATAAGCCTGTTCTTTCACCCGGGCTATATTTTTCAAACCAATTTTGCGGCTGCCGCCGGTGCCATCGGTTTCGGCAATAAAATTATCCCTGGCCCGGCCCATTTCCTGGTACCGGCTATTCAGCTGTTGTTCGAGGGCTGTTTTTTCCGTCAGTAAAATGGCTCTTTTGGGTGCGTAGACACTGTCCTGACTAACCCTTTTTTGTCGTTTCCGGGCTTCATTGTCAATAGATACCTGGGCCTTGATCTCCTTATTGAAAAGATAGAGCAGGGCGGGCTGCGACATGAAAAGACCGATGCATACAGCCAGCAGGGAACGAAACAGCAGGGATATCCACATACCCTTACCCGTTTTCCGTAAACCTTTGATGAGCGACCGGTCAATGGTGAGAATGATCCCACCCATAAAAATACCCAGACCCAGGGCGGCTAAAACAGATGCGGTAACCGTATAAAAAAAGTAAGACCAGGCCAGGGTGGCAAAAAGCCAGGTGGCCATGACCGACATGCCTACAATGGCATACCGGCTACGGTCGATGATGCAGCTGCGAATGAGTTCCTGCTCTGCAGTGGCAAGCCACCATAAAAACTGCTGCCAGCGGGTAGGCACATAATTTTCCCCATAAGAAAATTCAGGTTGATTTTCCGACATATGAATGCATTTAGCTTGTCGGTTGAAGTTGGAAATCTGCTGGTTGAAGCGGGTAGGTAAAATAACAACGAAATAATGGTAAAATAAGGGTGGTAGCCGGGATTTAGGGGTATTTTAACGGCCATAAACTTCGGGCTCCCAATCTTGCCCGCAAATACTACCTTTGCCGCTCAACAAAATGGATGTATGAAGACTGACAAGAATACGGTCATAGGCTTTGTATTGCTGGGGGTATTGTTCTTTCTGTACTTCTGGTACAGTAATAAGCAACAGACTGCTGTCCTGGAACTGAAGAAAAAACAGGAAGATTCCCTGGCCAGGGTACAAGCCAGTAAAGTGGTACCGGTAGACAGTACTACTGCCCGTCTCGATTCGCTCAAGCGTGATTCTGCCAGCCGTGTTGCTATTGCCGGTGATTTTACCACAGCAGCATTAGGCAGCGAAAGCCTGGTGGTACTGGAGAATAAGCTCATGAAAGTAACCTTTACCAATAAGGGTGGCCAGGTAAAACAGGTTGCACTGAAAAACTATACAAGACCCGATAAACAGATTGTTGTGCTGGCTGATGATAGTCAGATCGGCTATGCCATCAATACGGGTACCAATCGTTCTGCCAATACCACCGACCTGCTTTTTACCGCCGATGCGCCGAGCCGGAACAGTGATGGTAGTCAGACCATTCGTTTCCACATCACATCACCCAGTGGCGAAACAGTAGCGCATACCTATACTTTACGGGAAGATGACTATAAAGTTGACTGGCAACTGCAATTACAGGGGGCGGATCGCTTGCTGAGCCAGGGTTTGCTGAATTTCCAATGGAAATCCGAAACCCACCAGCTGGAACGCAGTGCTGAATATGAGCGCCAGATGTCCAATATCTGTTTCTCAGAAGGTGGGGAGTTTGATTATATCTCTGCTAAAACAGATCATACTTTCGAAAAACCCGTACAGTGGGTGAGTGTAGTACAACAGTTTTTCAACAGTACCCTGATTGCTAAAAATGGTTTTAATGGCGGACAGGTGAAATGGCAGCGTATGACGGATAGCTCACACCGTCTGGCTAAAACAGAAGCCAGCCTGCAAATGAAAGTTCCCGTAACTGCATCTGTAGACGTTCCGCTGCAATTGTATTATGGTCCCAGTGATTATGCAATCCTGAAGAAGCAGGCGCCTGAAATGGACAGAATCGTGAACCTGGGTCGTGATATGTATTCGTTTGTTCGGCCGATCAACAAATTCGTGATCATGCCGGTGTTTGATTTCTTTGCTTCATTTGTTACCAATTATGGCTGGGTGGTATTATTACTGACCTTGTTCATTCGCCTCGTGACTTCTCCGCTTACCTACAGTAGTTACCTGAGTGGTGCTAAGATGAAAGTATTGCGTCCGGAACTGGATGTGCTGAAACAGAAATTCGGATCAGATCAGCAGGGCTTCGCCATGGAGCAGATGAAATTATTCCGTGAGGCCGGTGTAAACCCCCTGGGCGGTTGTATCCCTGCGCTTCTGCAGATTCCCATATTCTTTGCGCTGTACAGTTTCTTTAACTCAAATATTGCGCTTCGTGGGCAGTCTTTCCTGTGGAGCCATGATTTATCTTCTTACGATGTTATCGCCAAACTGCCTTTCTCTATTCCCCTGGGTTTTGGAGATCATATCAGTCTCTTTACCATTACGGCAGTTGTAACCAGTTTCCTGATTTCTATTTACAATATGAGCATGACACCTACGCAGGACAATCCCATGCTGAAGTACATGCCGTATATCTTCCCCTTCATGCTCCTGTTCATCTTTAACAGGCTGCCCTCGGCACTTACCTGGTATTACACCGTATCGAATCTGGTGACCCTCGGATTGCAGTTTGTGATCCAGCGTTATATAATCAACCATGATAAGATACTGGCGAAGATTGAAGAAAAACGTAAAGCGCCGAAGTCGAAGAGCAAATGGCAGACGCGTTATGAGCAGATGATGGAGAGTCAGAAAAAACTTCAGGATCTGAAAGACAAAAACCAGAAACGTAAATAAAAGGTTAATTCAAACTAATCGAAGGCCTCGTTGATAGAACGGGGCCTTCCTGTTTTGATTTGGCATGAAATTGTATATATTTCCGGTAAAGAAAGGGATATGAGAAAACTATACATGGGATTATTGCTGTTGGGGCTGGTATCCCCGGGTATTGCACAGCAGCGTGTGGTGGCTGAGTGTACGGTTACCTACAGTATTAATGTAGATGATGCAACCACCAGCAAGGATGTGAGTGAATCGCTTCGCGCAAGCACTAAAACCGTTTATATCAAGGGTAACAATAGCCGTACAGAACTGGTGAGTCCGGCATTTTCACAGGCACTTATTTATAATAAAGCCACTGGTACAGCGGTGATCCTGCGTGAATTCGGTAATAATAAATTCATGACCAAGCTGGATGCTGATCGCTGGGTGAATGATAACAGCCGCTACCGCGATATGAAAGTCAACTTCAGCCCCGAAACCAAAACCATCCTGGGCTATGAGTGTAAGAAAGCTGTACTGGAACTCAAGGACGGTACCACCCTGGCTTTGTTTTATGCTACTGCGATCAGCCCTTCTGTTAAAGAGTTTGAATACCAGTTTAAGGATGTGCCCGGCCTGGTGCTGGAATATGAATCCAATGAGCAGGAGGGTAGAAAGATCCGTTATACGGCTACACAGATCAACCTGAGTCCGGTACCGGCATCAAGATTTGATATCCCTACCAGCGGATACAGATTACTGAATTAAAATAAACGAAATAATTAACGATGATCAGGTGCCGGGGTTTTAAACTTCGGCACTTTTACTTTGAATTTATACGGATAGATATAGGTTTTGTTGCCATCATCATAACGCAACATGGAAACCACTTCCGTACCGCTGTTATCCATACCCGGTTGGGCTTTCAGCGTTTGTGTACCCTTAAACTGAAGGGCATATTTGAGCGAAGAATAAGAAACACTTTTGGAAGAAAGATTACCCAGGTTTTTGAGTGAATATTTACTTTCCTTAGCCTTTTTTTCGGTGATACCGCTGAATGTAAACGCAGCAAATGCCAACTGTACGCCCATCAAAAACAGGCTACCGATGACGATTTTTCTGATATGTTTACGCAGTCTCATTTGGACAAAGGTAAATATTTTCAAAATAAAAAACGAATTAAGATACCATTAACTTAACGCCTGGGGGTAAAAAAAGTTACAGGATACTTGGAAAAAAGGTTTTTTGGGCTTATTTTAGGTAAACCCATTGAAAATGAGAGACAATCCGTACCGCGAAGACCGGGAGGAACTCCGGGAACTGCTCCGCCAGTACCAGAACCTCCGTCTTGGTCGCAACCACAGTTTTCTCGAAGAAGAGGATTTTGAGCGCATCATTGACTATTTCGACGAAAAAGACGAGATAGCAGAAGCCCTGGAAGCCACTGAAACAGGGTTAGAACAATTCCCTTACTCTTCCTTACTAATGATCAAAAAAGCCGACCTGCTATTGGCCGGCCGAAAATACCAGGAGGCACTGGCCGTACTGGAGAATGCTGAACTATATGACAGTTCGGACATCAATTTGTATATATTAAAAACAGATGCATATCTGGCACTGGATCAGCAGGCCAAAGCGGTTGAACTGCTGGAAGCTGCCTTGGGTATGTTTGAAGGGGAGGAGCGCCTCGACCTGTTGTTTGAACTGGCTGATGTGTACGACGATTATGAGGAATTTGACAAAGTCTTCGATTGTCTGAAGCTGATCCTGGAAGAAGATGCTACGAACGAAGAAGCATTGTATAAAATCTGCTTCTGGACCGATTTCACGGGCAGGAATGAAGAAAGCATACGTTTGCACCAGCAAATCATTGAAGATCATCCATTTAGCGAACTGGCCTGGTTCAATATGGCCGCAGCTTACCAGGGACTCAAATTGTACGAAAAAGCCATTGATGCTTATCAGTATGCCGTGGCCATCGACGAGAAATTTGATTATGCCTACCGGAATATGGGTGATGCTTACCTCCGCCTGCGCAAGTATAAAGAAGCCATTGAAGTGTTGGAGAAAGTGCTGGAGCTGTCGCGCCCCGAAGATGTGATTTATGAAGCCATCGGCCACTGTTACCACCGTATGGGCAATTTTGCCCAGGCCAGGTTTCATTATAAAAAGGCGGTACACCTGAATCCGGATGACAGCAAGCTCCATTACAAGATTGCCGTAACCTATATGCTGGAGGAACAATGGGCAGGTGCGGTTAAGCAGCTGGAGAATGCCATGCGCATACACCGCAATATTCCCGAATACAACCTGGCCATGGGGGAATGTAAAATGCACCTGCACCATTTCAAAGATGCGATCCAGTATTTTGGTACCGTTGTGCGGCATAAACCCCGTAATGTAGCCGGTTGGGAATCCCTGATCCGATGCCTGATACAGGCCGGACATTTGGAGGAAGCCGCAGAACAATGCCAGGCTGCTATGCGGGCAACAGATGATAAACCCATCTTCCTTTTTTACCGCAGTGCAGTTTGTTTTATGCAGTCACAGCCCAAAGAAGGCCTCCTGATACTGGAGTCAGCCATGGAGAAATCGCCCAAATTACTGAAGAAATTCATTGAACTCAATCCTGCCATACTGCAGAACAACCAGGTGGTGGATATCGTGGCCCGTTATAAGAAAGGTCGGAAAATCTGATGATTTTTTGACAGTTATCCCTGTTATCCCGACCCTCAAATCGGTCGATTACTGTATTTTTGCGTTCGAAAAAATAATCCTACATGAATTTTAACCTCTCACAGATTCCCGAACGTACCCAACAACCCCGTACTTCAGGCGTTACCATGGTAATGGATAAAGGCCTGAGCATCCAGGATGTACATAATATGATGTCTGTAGGCCGACCGCATATCGACATTGTTAAGCTGGGTTTCGGTACTTCCTTCGTAACGCCGAATCTGCGTGAGAAAATTGATGTATACCATTCCTACGATATGCCCATCTATTTTGGTGGTACATTGTTCGAAGCATTCCTGATCCGGGATCAGTTTGAAGACTATATCAATGTTTGTAAGGATTACGGTATCAAATACATGGAAGTGAGTGATGGTTCCATCAGCATTCCACACGCTGAAAAATGCGGATACATTGAGAAGCTGACCCGTTATGGTACGGTATTGAGTGAAGTAGGCAGTAAGGATGCCGCCCATATCATTCCACCTTACAAATGGATTGAACTGATGCGTGCCGAACTGGAAGCCGGTTCTTCTTACGTAATTGCCGAAGCCCGGGAAGCCGGTAATGTGGGTATTTATCGTGGTTCTGGAGAAGTGCGTGAAGGCCTGGTACAGGAAATCCTTACCCAGATCCCTGCTGAAAAAATTATCTGGGAAGCCCCACAGAAAGCCCAGCAACTGTACTTCCTCGAATTGATTGGTTGTAATGTAAACCTGGGTAATATAGCACCCAATGAAATCATTGCACTGGAAGCCATGCGTGTAGGTTTACGTGGTGATACTTTTGAACTCTACCTGCAAAAGAAATAGCGTATGAAACGCTATGGTCTGATCGGATACCCGCTTTCCCACTCGTTTTCCCAACGGTATTNTTGCAGCAGTATCCCGATCTCTGCGGATTCAATATTACCATTCCCCACAAAAAAGATATTATTTCCAGGTTATCAGTTCTGTCCGAGGTGGTTAGTGCCATGGGTGCCTGTAATTGTGTGCGGATACGCAACGGGCAACTCGAAGGATTTAATACAGACGTACTGGGTTTTGAATCTTCTCTAAAACCATTCCTCAAACCCTATCACCGGCAGGCACTGGTCCTGGGAACCGGTGGGGCAGCAGCAGCTGTGCAGTATGTTTTGAAGCAATTACAAATCCCGTTTGTACAGGTATCAAGAAAAGCAGGTCCGGATAGCATAGCTTATGAGCAACTTGATGCGGCATTGCTTGCATCACACCAACTCATCATCAACACCACACCGCTGGGGATGTATCCGAACACAGCGGCCTGTCCAGCTATTCCTTATACACTACTCACGCCGGAACACCATTTATACGACCTGATCTACAATCCCGCTGAAACCAGGTTCCTGCAACTGGGACGTGAAGCCGGAGCTACCATACAGAACGGCGAAGAGATGCTGGTGCTGCAGGCCGAAGAGAGTTGGCGTATCTGGAATGAATAATCTCATTCCCGCACCGTAAGAATACCGCGTAAACGGATATCCCGCGATGAAGCCCCGATCATGATTCTGAAATTACCCGGCTCCATCACGGAATGCATATCGGCATTTAGCATCTGCCAGTGCTCGCGGTGCAGCAGAAACTGTATTGTTTTCGATTCGCCCTTCCGCAATGATACCCGTTGAAATCCTTTTAATTCCATCACAGGTCTGGCAACAGAAGAAAGCTCATCGCGGATATACAATTGAACCACTTCCTCTCCATCATATTTCCCGGTATTTTCTATGGTACAGGTAACCCATACACTATCGGTTGAACGGATATTGTTGCGACTGAATCTAAGATCCCTGTATTCGAATGTTGTATAACTCAAACCATAGCCAAAGGGAAACAGGGGTTGACCGCTTAAATTATTGTAATCATCTCCACGACCGGTAGGTTTATGGTTATAGACAAGGGGAAGCTGTGCTTCATGTAAGGGATAAGTTATAGGCAGACGGCCGGCGGGATTATATTTACCTGTCAAAACATCGGCAATAGCCATACCACCCTGTTCTCCGGGATACCAGATATTCATGATGCCAGCTACGTCTTCAATCCAGTTTTGCATAACCACCGCACTGCCGCCCGATAATAATACAATCACAGGTTTGCCTGTTTGGGCAATGGCCTGTATCAATTGTTCCTGGTAACCGGGCAACTGAAGTGAAGCCCGGTCGCGGAATTCCCCTTCTTCTATACCAGCTACTATAATGGCAAGGTCAGATGCTTGGGCTACTGCGACAGCCTCCCGGATCTGTTGCTGGTGTACATCACGCACCCCATAATCCCATACCAGTTTGATATTGCCATTACCTACCGGTTCCCGGAAATGTATTTCAATAGGGTAGAGGCTGTCTTTGGTACAGGTTATATTTGTGAGGCGACTGTGATAGCTTTGTTTATCCCATTGATCAATCACCAGTTGATTCCGGATATACAAACGGTATCCGTCATTACCTGCCAATCCCAGTTGCAGATTGCCGGTTGCCGGAGCTTTTAAAAAACCTTTCCACACAATATTGTAAAAATCAGTATTCAATTCCGGTGCAGGCGGATAAAAAGTCCAGTGAAAATCGATCTGTTTGTCGATACGCTGCAATACAGGCTTACCGGTAGCCGTGATGCCCGCATAATAATTTCCTGTTAAACCTGCATCCAATTTTTCTCCGGCCTGGTGCCATAAAAAATCTGCAGGTATGATTGTTGGTACTGGCAAGTTTCTTCCGGGGCCATTGGCAAATGCAATACGGGTATTTGGCAAAGCTTTTTTCAATCCTGCTTCAATGGAAATTACCTGGTTCCCCGGCCCACTGTAGCCACCCAGCCTGGCTTCACGGGCATCGGTTCCAATCAATGCTATGGATTGAAGGGATGCCTGCAAGGGTAATATATTGCCCTTGTTTTTCAATAATACCATAGAAGCAGCTGCAACTGTTCTTGCCAGGGAACGGTGAACAGGTAAATAACTGGTATCAGCAGCGAAACTGGTATCGGTAAAAGGCTGATCAAATAAACCCAGTTCAAATTTGGCTTTGAGTACACGGGATACGGCATCGTTGATACGTGCCGTATCGATGCTTCCGTCCAGGAAATGTGGTATGAATAAGCGATAGTGGTCCCGCTGGGTTTGAAATATTACATCCAGCCCGCTATTAATGGCTTTGCGACCGGCATCGGCATAATCGGATGCAGTATAGTGTAATACATTGGCACCACCAACGGCACTGGCATCGGAGATTACAAACCCCGGGAACTGCCATTGTTTGCGTAATACATCTGTGAGTAGTTTTTTACTGGCTGTAGCCGGACTCCCGTCCACCGAATTATAAGCAGTCATAATGGAACCAGCTTTGCCTTTTTCAATGAGCTTACGAAAAGGAGGAAAATGAATTTCTGCCAGTTCGCGGTCACTGATATCAATGGGGTAGCTGTCTCTGCCACCTGCACCTACATTGGCTATAAAATGTTTAGGTGTAGTAATGATGTTTTGTTGCTGAAATGCACGGATATAAGCCAACCCCATTTCACCTGTGAGGTAGGGATCTTCACCATAAGTTTCTTCGGTACGTCCCCATCGTACATCGGTCGCGATATTAATGACCGGTGAAAGGATTTGGCGGATACCACGGATCTTAGTTTCATAGGCAATAGCCCTTGCCACTTTACCCATCATAGCAGTATCCCAGGTTGCAGCCATACCAATACTTTGCGGAAAACTCGTAGCGCCATCTCTTACCAAACCATGCAGCGCTTCATCAAATGGTATGATGGGAATACCCAGGCGGGTCTGTTGGGTAAAATAGGTTTGCAGCCGATTGATGGTCTTAACGAGGGATAAAGCATTTTCTTTGGTCTCGTACCGAAGTAATTGCTGATTGACTTCTGCGTCTGCCCCTGCTGCATGTACCTGGAACCCGAATAACCCGTTTTTATACAGGGAATCTTCTCCGTGTTTAATGTCACCCGGGATCATGAATAACTGCCAGAATTTTTCTTCCGGTGTCATTCTTTGTAATAAATCCTTTACCCTTGCATCAATAGACAATTGTTTGTTTTTATAGGGAAATATTTGGGCAGCAAGCTGGAATGAACAGCTGATGAGCAGGCAGGTGATGACCAGAATTTTTTTCATGTGTTCACGGTTGCCGGCAGCATCACCGGCAGGTATTTGGTGATGATCAATGATCCTTTGATAACCTGGCAATCGCTGCCACCGGGATACTCACTTTTTTTTGTGCCGCATAATCATAACAAATCATGCCTGTTTTACAGCGGGCTGCCAGACTACTTCCGTTTTCAGTAATCTTTTCCATAACATAGAAAAGATCAAAACCCAGTTTATCGAAATCAGCTGCGGTAACAGATATACGGACCAGATCGCCTTGCGACAAGGGTAATTTATATTCAATCACCGCATCGGCCATAATTAGCCCAACACCTTCAAATGCCAGTTCGCCATAGCCATGGTGCAATAGGAATAGTTGCCTGGCTTCATGAAACAAGGCGAGAAATGTATCGTTGCCAACATGACCACCATAGTTCAGATCAGTAATACGTATGCGTATATCAGTACTGAAGCTAAAGTGATCTGGAACTGTTAAACGTATGCGGTTCATGCGAAATTGTTATTGAAAAAATCAATGAGTTTGGCAATGGCTTTTTTGCGGTGGCTGTATTGATTTTTTTCCCTCAGCGACATTTCCGCAAAACTACGATTGGCACCGGCAGGAATAAAAACAGGATCATAACCAAAACCCTCGTGACCACTGGGCGTTTCGGAAATATGCCCTTCGCAGATACCTTCAAACTGGTATTCTTTGCCCTGCAGGATCAGGGATACCACCGTTCTGAACCTGGCAGAACGGTCTGATTGTCCCGATAAATTGACCAGCAGTTTGTTGATATTTTTCCCGAAATCACGCGTATCGCCAGCATACCTGGCACTTTTCACGCCAGGCTCTCCGTTGAGTGCGGTTACTTCCAGGCCTGTATCTTCACTGAACACATTTTCTCCGGTCAGGCGATGGATGGTAATGGATTTCTCCGTGGCATTGGCTTCCAGCGTGTCATGCGGTTCGGGGATGTCGATATCAATACCCGCTTCTGCCAGGGTAATCAGTTGAAACTGATGGGCAATCAAGGGACTGATTTCGGCTATTTTATGGGCATTATTGGTGGCAAAAATGAGTTTTGCAGGCATGCTTAAATATTGAACATGGTTTTCAGACTAACCCAGAGTTTGGTTTTTTCCAGTTTGGCTTCGCGGCTTTCGCCCATCATGCGTTCCAGTGCAGGTGCTTGTAAAAAGCGGCACTGGTCATGGGACTGCAACTGGTAATCGGGGATCGCAAAAGGCAATCCCAGTTGCCGTGCAGTAATACTGAATAATAATACCTGTTCTGGTGCCAGGGCTTTACGCAAGGCTGTAAAATCAAGCGGATGTTTCGCGGCATTCACAATGGCCACATCACCCAGGTTCAGGCGACAGGCCGCCAGGATGGCTGATAAGAATTGCAGGGCATCGTCATTCAGGTGTACTGAACCCGTGTCATGCACCACAATACAAATATGTTTGCCATTCGTACCGAGATAGGTCAGTTCGCCACCAGGAGCAGGCTTTTCAGTCTCGTGTGCCGGCTCAGTTTTGGTAGGTGTTTCGGCAGGAAAAGACGGCTCCGCCAGCACCAGGTGCTGTTTGTACCAGTCGGCCACTACAAAGTCCGGGAGCTGTATTTTTCCACTTGACATACCTGTGACAATATTAACGATTGTTAGTTTTTAAATTTTTCGTTTCTTTGCGCCAAATATATGACTATGACAGCAGCACTTGACATAAACATATCCAGAGTGGAAACCAGCAAATTGAAAGATCTGAACCTGGAGAATATTCCTTTTGGTAAGTATTTCACTGATCATATGCTGGAAGCAGATTATGAGAACGGTGAATGGAAAAATGTGGAGATTAAACCTTATCAGCCCCTGCTGCTGGAACCTTCAGTTGCCGCCCTGCATTACGGTCAGGCTATTTTTGAAGGAATCAAAGCCTACAAAGATGCGGATGGTCATGTAGCCATTTTCCGCCCCCAGGATAATTTTCATCGTTTCAACATTTCAGCTGAACGTATGCAGATGCCTGTTGTTCCGGAAGAAATTTTCATGGAAGGTATGCGCATGCTCATTGATCTTGATAAGAACTGGGTTCCATCCATGAAAGATCATTCACTTTACATCCGTCCCTTTATGTTTTCCTCTGATCCGGTGATTGGTGTAAAACCTTCTGAGTCTTATAAATTCATGATCATTTTAAGTCCCACTGGGCCTTATTATAGTGCACCCATGAAAATATATGTGGAAGAAAAGTATACCCGTGCAGCACCGGGCGGGGTTGGGTTTGCTAAAAATGCCGGTAATTACGGCGCAAGTATGCATGCCACAGCACTGGCCCGCAAAGCCGGATACGACCAGGTGCTTTGGACCGATGCATTTGAACATCGTTACCTGCAGGAAGTAGGTACCATGAACGTGTTCTTTATTATTGGCAATACCGCCATTACACCTTCTCTGGAAGAAGGTACTATTCTGGCTGGTGTAACCCGCGACAGCGCCATGACCATTTTGCGTGACATGGGCTTTGATGTGGTGGAGAAGAAAATTACTATTGATGACCTGATGGATGCACACCGTGCAGGACTGCTCTATGAAGTATTTGGTACCGGTACAGCTGCTACCATTTCCCTCATCAAAGAATTGCGTTACAAGGATTATGTAATGCATTTTGATACCGATAAATGGACGACTGCACCTGAACTGAAAAAGCGCCTAACAGATATCCGCGAAGGACGTGCAGCTGATACCCATGGCTGGATGTACCGTATCTAAAACCAGGCATTGATTCGATATAAAAACCTTCTGCCCTGTAAAGGCGAAGGTTTTTTATTGTACCATAACCAGCCTGGAGGCAACCTGGTTTGCAGCCTGCACTGAAAGGATATAAATGCCCGGCTTTCGCGATTGTAAGGGAATGCGTAAGGTATTACCCATGGCTGCGGGTACTGTTTGTTGCCACAGGAGAATGCCATTTATTGAGCGGATACTGATATGTGCCGTGCTCTCCGTCCGGAGGCGATAGGAAAGGGTTAAAAAATCTTTGGCTGGAACCGGGTAAGCATGTATTTCAACCGGATCTGTGGGAGGTGCTGGTCCGAATGCTGGTCTGATTTCAAAACGCTGTTCTCCCTGTGTCGTGGAATCCTGTGTTACCAGGAAGTTATACAGGCTGTCCTGCTGTATAGCAATTTGACGGCCTTGTAATTTGTCCCACAAAATCCATTTGATGCCATCGGGTAAAGACGCTTCTTTGATGCGTAGTGCATATCTGCCGGCACTCAAACGGTTAAGCCCGATGGGAATAACGGTTTGCACTGTAGCAGGACGGGCATCAATGGCAAAGCGATATCCCTGGAAATTTAAACTGTAAACATTGGCATCCGGATTTTTCCATTTGATGGCATCCATCCGGTCCAGGCCATTACGCGCACTATCGATGATCAACCAGCGCCATTCATCCCAGGGCTGTCCTTCTTTTTCTAATATCAACCTTAGTTGATAAGGGTAGTCGTTACTGATAGCCAAACTATCCTGTCTTGTGGTCAATTGTTTAGCCTGTTCTGAAAAAAGTAATGTGGCAGGCTCAACGGGATAGGTTTGTATGATCACTGTTTCGCCAATGCCTATTGCATCATGCGAACGAAATGGGACGGCCTGGTAAGCACCACGATTGCCCAGCAACGGATTCCAGCGCCACAGGTACTGACCAACAGCGCGGTTGATTGTGATGCCTGCAATAGCAATGGGCGCATGGTATGGATTACCGATCAACCGGAAAAGGGTATCGGCTGACAACGGGAGTTCCAGTAGTGCATCACCCAACTGTGGTTTCCCCTTTACCCAGAGACGAACCATGCTGCCGGTATCCTGGTTGCCGGCATATGGCTTGCGGGTGAGTCTTGCTCCTTGGAAAGGAGCCCAGTCTGCCTGATGCATCGGATGCACCACAGGTATACTATCCCAGCTATCTGAAAATTTCAGTGGCGACCAATTGCTCCATTCAAATAATCCCGGATCAAGATCTGCGAATAGGTGTGAGCTGGTTGACAGTTTGTCCTGAAACGGATGTGAGATCCACGGTGCAGATGATCCAAAAGGCAATATCCATTCAATCAGTATACTGTCTTTCAGGTAGGTGCCGGTAGCGGAAGCGCCAATATGACTTCCCTGCAAGAGTAGTAAGCGATTGTTGGTTTGTAAATGACCTTTGTGCAGACTCAGTGAACCTGTAATACGCAAGCTGTCAGTGATTGCAACACCAGCTGCATTATTGATATGGAGATGACGAATGATTTTTTCTTCCAGATAGATCGGATCTATTTTTTGCCAGGTATTACCACTGCTGATCAAGCTTCCTGAACGGATATCCAGTAAACCTCTGCCGGTGATACGACCGCTTATGTCCAGTGCTCCTTCAACAATCAACCTACTATTATAGCCGATATCTATATCTCTGCCACGGGCCACAATGTTTGGATTAATATAAACTGTCTGGTGATCCGGAACAATGATATTTGTTTCGGCGCCTGGTATCGTAGCACCACACCAGTTGCTGCTGGTTTGCCAGGGTGCAGTCTGCTGACCAAGCCATAGCCCCTGATCCACCACTTGTATTTTCTGTTTATTAGAGCTATCAACGCAGGCGCCTGATTGAACAATTCGCTGAAACCAGCTGGTTTTAGCCAGCGCTTGTGGTAACAGATTGCTATGGGTGGCAGTTGGCAGTAATTGAAAACGGATACTATCTTCAGATACAAGCCAGCGATACGTATACATACCTAACCCGTTTTCCGGCTCACTACCCTGAATGGCTTTACCAACCAGGTTTTTGCAACTAAACGGGTCTGCGCTGATGCGATTGTTCATTACCTGTTCATGTATTCGCAGGATGATCTTTTTTTCCTGTCTGCCAATACCATCTGTTACAACAATCACTGCCGTATCATCGCCTGTAAAATCTTTAGTTGGGATAAACTGTATGCCTGTTGGTGTAACCAGGCTGTCGGAACTTTTTACTGCGAATGGCAGACCCTGTAACATACCGCGTTTGAAGGGCAGGAAAAGTGCCCACTGGATCGTCTCGTTTTTTTCTTCATTCTTTACACTAAAGATGGATTTTTCGAGTTGCAGGACCTGGTTTTTACATACCAGGACTACTTGTGGTGTCTGATCGGTGAATACAGGATGTAATGCATCAATCCATACGCCTGATAAGGCACCTACACTTCGCAATGCACCGAGCGCAGGATTGCCTGCATGGTCTACAATGCTTGCTGCATGCATGATCTGCGTACTGATGCTGAGACCATCCTTGTCAAGGTCTTTCGGTTGAATAATATAGGCAAAATACCAACTGCGGCTGCCATGGCCACTATGATACAGCCATTGTAGGTTTTGTTGGCCGATGGTTACCGGTATATAAGGTTTTGCCCCATTGGTCAGCAACCATACATTTTTGCTGAATTGAATGGTTAGCCACAGGGTGTCGCCCAAAGTATAAGTTTTAGCAGCAGGGGTGGCTACACTGGTTACGGCAGGCAGACTTGCATCAACCAGCAACTGGCTCTGTATGCCATGGTTGGGAATGGCAGATAAAGCACTGTTGCCAGCTAAATCCGTTATCACTGCGCCATTCCATTGCAGGTCTGTACCGATCCGGATACCATCCATATCTGTCTCATCAGGTTGTATGGCATAACAAAAACGGATACTGCTGTCACTCGTTCCGCATAATTTAAAATCGCGTATGCGGGTCCCGATTGTTACTGGTAAACTGGGTTTGCCAAGGCTTGAGTCGATGCGAATGGATTCTGAAAAATTAACCAGAATCTGTAAACTGTCCCGGGCATTATAAATACCTGGTTGGGGCAATAACAATTTTTGTATGAAGGGTCTGTTTCCGTCGATCATCCCATGGCGCAAGAAACAGTAGGGAATGAATAAACGCCCTGTGTTTCCGGCTGGGTCCTGTAATGACAGTGCTACGGGAATAGAATCGCCGGGTTTGCGATCTGCAGATCCGGGATCAATGATGAAGTAAGCACTGTAGGAACTGTCATTGATTTTTTTGAATCCTTTCAGCGGGAAGTTATTGACTGCACCACTGATCAGTTTGAGGATGGTATTTTCCGGTTTGACAGTTATGCCCACCATAATCGTGTCTTTCCATCGCATCACCCGGTCTGGTAGCGTTAATTGGTCAATCATCGGTGGTATTTTATCCAGTTGAATTACCGGTGCAGCCTGTGGCAACAGGTGTATGCCGGGGTATGCCATACCTGAATCTGAATAGAGTGACAATTGAATACTGGCGAGGTTGGTATCCATGCGCGTGAAAATGCGGAAACTGGTACGATCAGCTGTCAAAGGTTCTATACGCGTAATCTCACCGGCAGGCAGAAGTTGAAACTGGGCTGCTACCAGGTCAGATACCGGTTGAGCAAACCTGATTTCATACTGAAGCGTATCTGCATTGGTAGGGGAACCAACTAAAGATTTAAAAGAACTGACGGTGGTTTTGGTATACATGATATGCCAGTCGCCCCAGGCTGTTCCGGCTGCATTAATGGCATAAGCACGATAATAAATCCTGGAGCCAGCGGGTAATGCACTGATGGTTCTTGAAAACAAGCTATCGCTGCCACTGATGCTTACTTTTTTTTCCTGTCCGGTACTATCCGGTGCGATTGTCCAGATAATCCCCTTTTCAATAATGGGGGCACCGCCTGTATGTGTTACACGTCCGCCCAGCAGGGCGCTGGTATGCGTAATCTGTTGCGGCTGACTGGTGGTTAGCAGGGGAATATTGGGCAGGGTGGTGAAGGATAGCGGCACAGAGGTAGTAGTACCTAATGCGTTTGTAGCTATAAACCGGCCGTAATAGGTTGTGCCTGGTTCCAATCCACCGATTTGCCCGCTCAATAACACGGATTCAACACTATCCCTTAAGGAACTGCCGGGGAGATCGTGCAAGGTTGCTGATTTGAACTGCATGCTGGTATCTGTTTCAAGCCGGATGGTGGTTGGGGAAAACTGGGGCGTTACCCAAACCCGGTAACTGGCTTCAGTAGCAGAGAGTGTGGTGAACTGGGGCAACTCAAGGGCAGGTGCGGTAGCTTCCCTGGTGGCAATGCATTCAAAATGATCCATGGCCATCACATCATCACTGCCTGCTTCATCAGCATCATCCCATCGGAGCAGTAACTGTTCGCCGGGTTTCCAGTTAAAGCCGCTGATCGTAGCGGAAACAGTTTGCTGGTTTACCGGCAGGTAACCCGATAGGGTGGAAGCCCCGCTGCTGGTATGGATGGAATGGAAATTGAGCAGTGAGTCTGATTGTAACCCCGTTTGATCGATATGGGTAATCAATCCTGTTTTATAGCGGAACCGCCAGGTATTCCGGTTGCCACTACCCCCTTTGCGCCACTGGCAGGCGGTGAAACTGATCCGGATGCTGTTGAGTGTTATACCAGTCTCGTTCGTTAAAACCAGTCCCCATGCATAAATACCGGTGCCGGATGCCAGGCTGCCCAGGGACCGGTCGCTTTGCCCGCTGCCTCCCAGGCTGTACATACCACTGCCGGTGCCGGAACCGGTTCCGGGTGCGAAGACGAGGTTGGAGCCGGTTCCGGATAATAAAAACATTTGCCAGCCATCGAGTGCGGTAGTAGCGATGGCAGACAGATTAAACGGCCCTTTGCCGGTAAAACTGAAAGTCCCGGTATTGGGAAGTCCATCGAAAGACTGGCGATACGGATTCCCAGCCTGGGTATAGGCAACGGGGTTGACAGGTGTTGCCATTTGCGCCACAGTCAGATAAGGCGTCAGGCAAATAAAAAATGGGTATATCTGTCTGAAAAGGGGCATAAATCGGTTTATGACCCAATTTTACCAGAGAACTTTTTATAAAACAATGGTAATCAGTAAAATACGTAAAAATTCATGCAAAAAACCTGTATTTTTACGGGGCCAAAAACCCGACTTCATTTTGGTTGAAGTGAAGAAACAGGATTGTTTTTCCACAGTCTGATTGAAATCTTGCTAAAACTTTTTGAAGTTTGAGAATCAGCCATTACCTTTGCCGTCCGAAATTTTAAACGGTTTAGAATGCCTACAATACAGCAATTAGTAAGAAAAGGACGTGAAATTATCAGGGCTAAAAGCAAGTCCAGAGCTTTGGATGCTTGTCCCCAGCGCCGTGGTGTTTGTACCCGCGTGTATACGACAACTCCTAAAAAGCCGAACTCAGCTTTGCGTAAGGTTGCCAAAGTGCGCCTGACCAACAAGGTTGAGGTGATTGCTTATATTCCGGGTGAAGGTCACAATCTGCAGGAACACTCCATCGTGTTGATCCGCGGTGGTCGTGTGAAGGATTTGCCGGGTGTTCGTTACCACATCGTTCGCGGTAGTCTGGATACTGCCGGTGTGAAAGACCGTAAGAAGAGCCGTTCCAAATATGGTACTAAGAAGGAAAAGGCTAAAAAATAATTATAAAATACTGTTAATCAGCTAATTACTATACGTCATGCGTAAAGCACAAGCCAAGAAATTACCCCTCGCACCCGATGGTCGTTTTAACGATAAACTGGTAACCCGTTTCATCAATAACCTGATGTGGGATGGTAAGAAAAGCACTGCTATCAATATTTTCTATGATGCAGTAGATAAGGTTACTAAGATCACTGGTGAAGATGGTTATGAGACCTGGAAAAAAGCCGTTGCCAATGTTACACCTGCTGTAGAAGTTCGCAGCCGCAGGATTGGTGGTGCCACTTTCCAGATTCCTTCTGAAGTGCGTGCTGATCGTAAAATTTCCCTGAGCATGAAATGGCTGATCCGCTACAGCCGTGAGCGCAATGGTCGCACCATGGCCGACAAACTGGCTAATGAGATCATCGCTGCCAGCAAGGGTGAAGGTGCTGCTTTCAAGAAGAAAGAAGATACCCACCGTATGGCTGAGGCCAATAAAGCCTTCTCTCACTTCAAAGTATAAGTTATTAAAAATAATTATACGAAGCCCCTGCTGCATAGCGGGGGCTTTTTTGTTACCCGTATTATAATTCGCTTAAAAAGGCATTGTAGTTTTTGCACTACAATGCTATAGTGCTATATTTGTAGTGCAATATCCAATCCTACAAAGCACCAAGCTTTTAATCCGCACCTTGAGCAACCCATCACTTAATTGTGATCCCAGTTGCTGCCAGACTGGTTCTGGCAAAACCCAGAGGGATATTCCGGTTAGCCGGATGAAGACCTCAACCGAAAACTGTTTAAGCGCCACGCCCCAGGTTATTGCGCAGTTTTCAAAAGTTTCAAATCCTTAGAAAGCCGTCATCCAATCCATCCACGATTTTGTTGTGTCCAACGCAACCACACGCTTTTCCTTTGTAAAGCGGGTTCCAGGCCAGCCGATCGTTATCCTCTGTAAAGCCCCTTCTACTAGGGTGGCTTCCTCTCTGGCAGATTGCATCCAAGCAAACTAACCACGGAAATTAACGATCGATGAAATTTTTTGTAACAAGTAAAACCTTACTGCTCGCTTTACTGGTTTCGTGCACTGCGCTGATCCTGACAGGCTGTGGCAAGGAATCTGTTGCGACCAAATCGCCCGAAGAGATCATTTTTGAACAACTGACCGGTACGGGAAATAAGAAATGGTTCCTGCAGAAAATCCTGGTAAACGGGGTTGAACAGCCTTTGACCGACAACCAGAAAAAGTATTACAAGACCTATACCCGTACCACCAGCCCGCTGATCGCTACTTTCCTGGATGACGATGGCAACCGTGGCCGCGCCTACCTGATCAGTCGCCTCTCCTTGCGCGAAATCATTGAAAATTCACCCACCGGACCATTGCTCCGTGATTATATCATCCTGGATATACAGGATAAAAGCCTCTCATTAGAAGTTACCGGACAGAACCAGAGTGTTAGAGAAGTGTATTATGCAAATTAAAAAAGTATCATATCTGCTGCTGACTTTCCTGCTGGTTACCCTGGCAGGCAAGGCTCAATTGAGCGCTTTTGGATTCAGTTCCATCGGCAGCACGAATGGTTCGATTGTGTCCACTAACCCGGTTATGGTTGCCGGATCGGCCAAATGCCTCGCTGTAAGCGGTGGTGCAGGCCCCCTCAATATAGCCAATAACGGCACTGGCTTGTTTGGCTCTGGTTGTGTGGAAACAGCCCCGGCCGCAGATACTACAAGCTTCTCTTTATCGTTAAATGTATATCCAAATCCTACCCGCGGAGCCGCCATTATCAAGGCTTCCGGCTCTTTTGACCAGAACCTTGCAAGCCTGGTCAGGGTTATTGCCGTAGATGGTAAAGTGATGTTTAGCCAGATGGTTCCCATGAGCAGCATTAAAGCGGGCTATACCATCAATGCCAGCAGTTATGCAGCCGGGAACTATAATGTGGTGATTGAGTTGATGAATAAGCGCTATACTTTAAGGTTAATTAAATTCTAGCGCCGGGGTACCAGCCCATTTTATGGGTATTTTTGCTGATAAGTTAAATAAATTTAAAAGCAACACAGAACAAGAAGAACCTAGAACAATAGTCCTATCCTATGAAAAACTATTTAAGGGCCTTGTCCTATGAAAACCCAACCAATCTAAAGCCATATCCTATGGAAAACCATTTAATTTAATTGATATGGTTAGCCATAAAAAATTGTCACGTATGAAAAACACAGTTGTTAAAGCAGGGTTGTTTTTTGTGCTTTTAGTCATCACCGGAAGCCTGTTTGCTCAGGCCCCCGGGGGTATTTATTATCAGGCAGTTGCCAAAGATAACCAGGGCAACCCGGCCCGGAACCGGACCATCCATGTACGGGATGCGATTCTTCACGGCTCTATTACTGCCGGTACCATGGTGTTTGAAGAATCCCATCAGGTACAAACCAATAGCGATGGGGTATTTACCATCATCATCGGTTATGGTACCAAAACACCTGCCAGCCCCTTAGATAGTATTACCAAAATCGGCTGGGGTAATGGTCCATTCTTTTTCAATATGAAAATAGCCATCGCACCCTCCATTCCGGCACCCTGGTGGATTCCTGCCAATAATTATATTGATATGGGAACAACACAGCTGATGAGTGTGCCTTACGCATTGTATGCCGCTAATGCATCAGTAGCCAACGTTAATACTTCCATTACTCCGGGTCCTCCCAATACTTTTTTAACAACAGACAGTCTGGGTAATGTAAACTGGACAACTCCACAGGCCGCACAGGTTAATATTACACAGGTTAATAACGTGAACCTGAGCCAGACCATTGGTCAGGATGCCCGCATTGCACCCAATTCCACCACGATTGTTCGTGTACCGGTACTGGGTGTAAAAAAAGGAGATCCCATCTGGGTAACGCCCCTGGATGATTATGCCAACTGGTCGGTTTATTCAGCATGGGCCAGTGCCGATGGAACCGTATCAATCCGTTTTGCAAATTTTACTGCATTACCGGTAGATGTACTGGGAAGTCAATATAAAATAGTGGTCGTTAAGTAATTAAGATTTTATAAGCAAAGCAAGAAACAACGTGAGGAAATTTTTTACATCAAAAAGGATAGCAACGCAATGGGGTAAGCATATTATGGCTTGCGTCGTACTGTTTCTTGTTTTTGCTAACCAGGCATCTGCCCAGCACCTGGGTGATAATATGGGTTCCCATATCGCTACTCAGGATCTTAAGATGAATAAGTTCAAAATCCTGGATGCTGGTGGTGTAGTGATCGGTAGTACTTTCCTTATTAATAATAACGTGGCTTTGCAGGTAGACGGCGCCGATAAAGCCATATTGGTCCCCCGTATTATCGATACCCTTTCTATACCGGATGCCAATGCCATCAATGGTATGATGGTGTATAGCATTGCTGATGATAAGTTTTATTTCAGGCAGGGTGGGGTGTGGACTACATTCGGACAATTTTCCAACGGTGTAACTACATTGAATGGTCAGGTAGGTGCGATTAATTTCACTGGCGATAACCTTACAGTCACTTTGTCTAATTCTGGTAACAACTGGACGATAAAAGCAAATAATTCAGCAGGTATCTGGAATGCCAGTCGTTTGATGGGAAGAAGCATTGCGGGAGATGTGCCGACCAGCGGGCAGGCGCTGGTATGGGATGCAACTAGATCGCTCTGGGCACCCAAAAATATCAGTTCTCTCAGCGATCTTGTTTTGTCTAACGGGGTTAAAACAGATTCACTCGTGGTGACTGAAAACGGTGTACTGAAGAAGATTGCTTCTTCAGATTTTTTGTTTATTACCGATACCGCAGCGATGTTGTCGCCTTATGCCCGCAAGCAGGATCTGGCTGCCAAATTAAATATCAGTGATACGGCCGGTATGCTGAATGGCTATGTTCGGGTGAATAGATTTTTGGATTCCCTGGCTTCACTTCGAAATGCCATCAATAATATTAATCCCTCACTAATTAATGGAGACCTGACGGTAACAGGTACTGTCAATGCCGGTACGCTGAGTGGTACATTATCATCAACAGCTCAGAATAGCATTACCAACCTGGCAAACCTGAATAGCCTTACTGCCACGAGCGCTAATATTACCAACCTTACAGGTCTTTCGAATCTGAGTGTAACGAATACAGTACAGGCAGGCAACTTTAGTGGTACTAATGGTAATTTTACCAATGCCAATATTACCAATCTGGGTGGACTCTCGAATCTAAGCATAACCAATACCATACAAGCCGGCACTTTGAGTGCCAGCACAGGGATATTTGATAATATTACCGTCAAAGGAATGATCACGGGCGGCACTTTCAGTGGTACACTAAGTGCCAGTGCGCAGAATACGATTGATAACCTCGCGAACGTAACCGCGATCACAGCTACTACGGCCAATATTACCAATGCTAATATTACAAATCTCGCCGGTATCAATAATCTGAGTGTAACGAATACTATTGAGACCGGTACTATTAGTGCCACTAATGCAAATATTGCTAATCTGGGAGCATTAAGCAACCTGAGCGTAACGAACACTGTTCAGGCGAATACTTTCAATGGTACCAATGGTAACTTCACGAATGCCACGATCAGTAATCTGTCTGGTGTAAATAATTTGAGTGTAACGAACACATTGCAGGCCGGAACAGTAAGTGCTACCACTGGTAACTTTGCTGACATCAATGCGACTGGTACGATCACTGGTGGCACCTTCAGTGGTACGTTGAGTGCAAGTGCACAGAATACGATCAATAACCTGGCTAATGTCACTAACCTGACTGCTACGAATGCAAGCATCACGAATGCGAACATTACGAACCTTGCTGGCTTAAGCAACTTAAGTGTAACGAATACTATTGAGACTGGCACGATCAGTGCAACGAATGCGAATATTGCTAATCTCGGTGCATTAAGCAACCTGAGCGTAACGAACACTGTTCAGGCGAATACTTTCAATGGTGCCAATGGTAACTTCACGAATGCCACGATCAGTAATCTGTCTGGTGTAAATAATTTGAGTGTAACG
>JAACZQ010000068.1 GCA_009996675.1 Chitinophagaceae bacterium | reverse complement strand
CTGGCGCCGGGTTGTGCATCTACGATAAAGAAATGGGTGAAGCTCAGGTCGCCGGAAGTAGTGGCTTCTTCCTGGAAATTCAGTTTATTGATCACTTTGGCCTTACGGTCAACCGCATTCAGGTCCAGGTATGCCCTGATCTCCTCCAGACTGCCATCGGGGTCGGGTTTGGCGGTATTGGGCTTCAGGTGTTCATTCTGGGGGAAGCCGGGTTTTTCATAAGACCATTGGGGTACTTCTTTATTGGGATTCAGTTCGTTGTCTTTCAGTAATTCGCGCAGGGGTATACCGGCGCTGAATAATAATTGTTTGCCATCCGGACTCCATTTGGGGTTGGCGGCGCCATAGCGGAAACGGGTTAATTGAATGGGCTCGCCACCATCCAGGGAAAGCAGGAAGAGCTGGGGACGGCCATCGGTAGCGCGTACGAATACCAGTTGTTTGCCATCCGGACTCCAGGCGGCCCCGCTGGTATTCTCACGGGTGGTAAGTTGCCGGGGTGCAGTACTGCCATCGGTTGGTACCAGGTAAAGCTGGTTTTTATACTGGTATTCCCATTTACCCTCGCCTTCCGGTTCGATGGTGGTAAGGGTGAAAATGGCTTTGCTGCCATCCGGACTAATGGCAATATTGCTCATTTGCCTGATTTTGAGCAGATCGGTTACTTTAATAGGCTCCGTTCCTTGCTGGGCTTGGAGTACCAGGCAGGTAAATAAACCCGCCCAGACAAGCAATTGTTTCATATATGACAGTATTTAGACGGTTAAAATACAAATAAAATGGGCGCCGTTGCGGCATGGATTGTAATTTTACAGGCTAAAAAGCGCTTATGTCCAAACTGGTAGCTGAATTTAATGACTATCGTGAAAAGATGAATGAAGTGATACTGGGTAAAAACAACCTGGTCATGAAAAGGCTCTGGAACCTTGACACGAATACCTATGAAGATGGAGCATTGGATAAACAAACAAAGGAAATGCTGGGGCTGGTAGCCAGTATGGTATTGCGGTGTGATGATTGCATCAAGTATCACCTGGGCAAATGCCATGAGCTGGGCGTGAATACCGATCAGATGTATGAAATATTTGCTGTAGCAAATATTGTAGGCGGCACTATTGTTATTCCGCATACCCGCAGAGCAGCAGAATATTGGGAAGAGCTTTGTGGTAATACCCTGTAAGCTTATCGATCAAATGTAAAACAAGCAATTATGTCTGTAACAGATACTACCCAACCCTTGTTGACTGCAAAAGATTTTGCGACCGATCAGGAAGTTCGCTGGTGTCCTGGCTGTGGTGATTATTCCATCCTGGCGCAGGTACAAAAGATTATGCCCGGTATCGGCATACCCCGGGAAAATATTGTTATTGTCAGTGGTATCGGTTGCAGCAGCCGGTTCCCTTATTATATGAATACCTATGGTATGCATTCCATTCACGGACGTGCAACAGCCATTGCCAGCGGCCTGAAAGCCACCCGGCCCGAACTGAGTGTTTGGATTGTAACGGGCGATGGCGATAGTTTGAGTATCGGGGGTAACCATACCATTCACCTGTTGCGCCGGAATTTTGATGTGAATGTATTGTTGTTCAACAATCAGATTTATGGTCTCACCAAGGGACAGTATTCTCCCACATCGGAAGAAAATAAAATAACCAAGAGCACGCCTTTTGGCAGCATCGACCATCCGTTCAACCCACTCGCGCTGGCCATGGGGGCCGATGCCAGTTTTATCGCCCGCAGCATGGATCGTGATCCGAAACACCTGCAGGCCATGCTTACCAGGGCACACCAGCATAAGGGTGCATCCTTCCTGGAAATATACCAGAACTGCAACATCTTTAATGATGGCGCTTTTGAAATCTTCACCGAGAAAGCCAGTAAAACCGAAGAAGCCCTGTTCCTGGAACAGGGGAAACCGCTGGTTTTTGGCGCCAGTCAGCAAAAAGGTATCAAACTCGATGGCCTCAAACCGGTAGTAGTGGAACTGGGCAATGGGGTGAGTGCGGATGATTTATGGATACACGATGAAAACGATTTCTATAAAGCACAGATACTCACAAGATTATTTGATAACCCCAATCAGGCTGGTACCCATTTCCCCCGGCCGTTTGGTGTATTTTTTGAAACAGAAAGGGCCTGTTACGAAGATGTAATGGCTATGCAGATTGAGGAGGTCCTGGCTACCAAAGGACCCGGTAACCTGGATAAATTACTCCGTGGCAGGGAAGTGTGGGAAATTATCTAACCATCAACAGATTATCCGTACCCCATAAAAAAGGTCCCGTTATTACAGCGGGACCTTTTGGTATCAATCAAAATCGAGAACTGACAACAGTTATAAACGGGCAATATCGTGTTTGATGGCAAAAAGCGCCAGGCCTACCCGGGTGGCGGTTTGCAGTTTTTCAAACAGGGTATCGCGGTACATATCAATGGTTTTGGGAGTGGTGCCCATGAGTTCCGCTATTTCACGGTAAGATTTATCGGTACAGGCCCAGCCAAGGAATTCTTTTTCCTGTTCAGAGAGTTCTGTGAATTTCTGGATATCATCATCCGATTCCGGATTGGTTTTCATGGAATGCATGATATTGTCGCAGAGAATCTTATTCAGGTAAACCCCTTTCTGCACAATATTATCCAGTGCTGCTTTCAGTTCCTGCGGACGGCTGTCTTTCAGCAGGTAACCTTTGGCGCCGTTCTTAAACATCCTGATGATGGAACGTTCATCATTCAGCATGGTCAGGGCCATGATTTTGATTTGCGGGTAATGGGTGGTTAGCCAGAGTGCCGATTCATAACCATTCATTTCCGGCATGGTAATATCCAGCAGGATCACTTCCGGCAGGTTCGCCGGATCCAGCAGCTCTATCATGTGTTTGCCGCTATTGGCTTCAAAAATAACCGTATAGCCGCTGAAAGAATTTATCAGTGATGCAAGCCCGTTCCTCAAAAGTACATGGTCATCAACAAGGGCAATCTTTGTCATACGCTAAACATTATCTGGGGGGTATCCGGCTACTGCCCGATACCGCACAGAAAGATACACATTTTTCAAATAGCAAATTTCAGACTAAATCCCGAAAAAAAATGGTTGTTTTCACCGAATTCATACCAGTGAAAACACCTAAAAAATTAGGGTGTTTTTCACTTTGTTCATTTTGTCCGGCCCGCCTAATTTTACCGTGGGTAGAGAAGAAGGCAGCATGCCTGCTGATTTCTCGTATTCAGTTTTCATTAGGGGTTACAACTGTAAAAGGCGGCACAAGGCCGCCTTTTACTTTTTTATCGGTTGATGCGTTGGTCCGGCATCAGGCTTGTGTGATGCTGCGCGCCGCACGTTCGTAAATTTTCTTTTTCTTCCAGTTAAACCAGGGATGCGGTGCCGCTTTTTTCATGAGGGTATCAATGCCGCGCATGCCAAACAAATTCCATACGCCCTGTAACTTACCCCCAACAGAGGATTGCATGGCACGTAAACTCATGGCAAAACCACTGTCGATATACTCCATATGATGCCAGTAACCTGCCGGCATAAACAAAGTGTCGCCATGTTCCAGTGTCAGGTCATAACCCCTGGCTTCCCGCAAAGCAGGAAAAGCTTCCAGATCGGGCTTGCCATCCTGGTGGTAATGACTGAAATCGGCCAGGCTTAATACTTCAAATGGCTTGCGGTATAATTTATACTGCTCTTCAAACGGGAAAAGTAAAACACGCTTCCGGCCCACAAACTGTGTATGCAGGATATGGCTCATGTCAATATCAAAATGCATGTGGGTAATACTGGTAGCACCACCCACAAAAAGCATGGGGTAACGTTTTACAAAACCACGCATCAGCTCATCCGGCCAGCTGAAATCCTGTATGAGTTCAGGGGCATGTTCGAAGATGTTGAAAAGGAAAATACGCCATCCGGCCGGCCCCTGGCTAATCATATCAATATATTCACCAAAGGTTTTGTAGTCATCTGCCGTATTAATAGGCGTATAAGCATCGCTTTTAATATTGTTATACAGTGCCACCTGCTTATCACCAACCAGGGATTTAAAATGGTGCCAGTTCCATTTTTGGTAAGCGGGCCAGTCTTTGGCCAGATCCTTTATAACCAGCGGGCGTTTGGGGAAATAGTAATGCCTGCGGAAATCCTCCGGGCTGATACGATCTACCACATCAACGGCCTGTAATTGCATAAATTTCAATTCTTGCAAAAATACAATGAAGCATTTGTTTTTTTAGGTGTCCATCCCCTGTTTCGACCGCTTTTATATTTTCTTTTTTCCGCAGAAGGATTTACATTTAAGCATGCTGTTGCAAGTGCATCCAGAGAATCCCAACCCCCGGCACCTGCGTACCATTGCCGAATGCCTGTTATCGGGCGGGGTAATTGTGTATCCAACCGATACCATTTATGGCCTGGGATGCGATATTTTCCAGCACAAAGCCGTGGAAAGAATCGCACGCATCAAACAGATTGACCCCGCCAAAGCCCAGCTCAGTTTCGTTTGCTACGACCTGAGCGATCTGAGTCAGTATACCAAGAGCATTTCCACACCCTTATACCGATTGCTGAAATACTACTTACCCGGACCCTTTACGTTTATTCTGCCCGCCAGTAAGGAAGTTCCTAAAATCCTGCAAAGCCGTAAAAGCACCATTGGGTTACGCGTGCCCGATAATGAAATAGCCAGGCAAATTGTGCGGGAATTGCGTCACCCCATATTATCGGCTTCCCTGCCGGGTACTATGGTGGAAGAATACACCGACCCCGAACTGATCTATGAAAAATTCGGGAAACTGGTTGATATAGTGGTGGATGGTGGTATTGGCGGAATGATCCCTTCCACGATCATCGACTGTACCACCGATGACTATGCCATCATACGGGAAGGGGCGGGTGTTTGGGAAGAATAATCAGAAACGCATCTCCATTTGATTGGGCGCAATGTTAAAACTCTTGCGGTGATGCCTACAAAGGCCGTGCTGTTCAATGGCCCTACGGTGATCGGCAGTGCCATACCCTTTGTTACGGTTCCATCCATACATGGGAAACTGCTCATGCAGTTCCTGCATATACGCATCACGATGTGTTTTAGCCAGGATACTGGCAGCTGCAATGGAGGCAAACTTCCCGTCGCCCTTCACAATGCAATGGTGCGGAATAGCCGGGTAAGGCTTGAACCGATTCCCGTCGATCAGTAAGAGTCCGGGTTTTTGTCCCAGCTGATCAATCGCCTGGTGCATGGCTTTGAAAGAAGCCTGTAAAATATTGATGCGGTCTATTTCAGCTACAGATACTTTGGCCACTGCCCAGTACAGTGCAGATGATTCAATAACTGCACGAAGCATTTCTCTTTTGTCTGCACTAACCTTTTTGCTGTCGTTCAGCAACGGATGCTGAAAACCGGCCGGTAATACAACGGCAGCAGCAAAAACAGGCCCCGCATAGCAACCCCTTCCGGCTTCATCGCAACCGGCTTCGGTAAGTATTTCCTGGTACTGAGTTGCCAGCATGGATACAAAATTCAAGAATCCGCTGCACACAACCAATTTCCTGTACAAAAGCTTGCCAGCAGGGTTTATTAAGTAACTTCGCCCATCAATCAACGGCTTTGTATGCAAACAAACAACAGGTCGGCCCGTCTGGTGGCTTCATGGTTGCTGCTGGGGGTGGTTATGACGGTCATACAGGTGGCATTGGGTGGCATCACCCGTTTAACAGGTAGCGGACTTTCTATTACAGAATGGGATGTGATTACCGGTAGCCTGCCACCATTGAATGAACAGCAGTGGATCACGGAATTTGATAAATACCGCGCCACGCCACAGTTTCAATTGCTGAATTTCGACTTTACCATCTCGGATTTTAAATTCATTTTTTTCTGGGAATGGTTTCACCGTTTATGGGCCCGGTTGATCGGGCTGGTTTTTGCCACAGGCTTTATCTGGTTCCTGGTGCGCAAACATTTTAAAGCAGCAATGATCAGGCCTTTGCTGGTGCTCTTCCTCCTGGGTGCTTTGCAGGGCGCCATCGGCTGGATCATGGTGGCAAGCGGTCTCACAGGCGATGCCGTCTACGTAAAACCAACCCGGCTGGCACTGCATTTTATTTTTGCATTGGGATTACTCTGTTATACTTTCTGGTTTGCGCTGCAATTAAAAACACCCAGTCAGGCATTGGTATACCATAGCCGGATACGTAAATGGAATATAATATTGCTGGTATTGCTGGTGATACAACTTATCTATGGGGCATTAATGGCTGGACATAAAGCCGCAACCGTTGCACCCACCTGGCCTTCCATCAATGGACAAACTATTCCCGACAGGCTGTTCATAGATACACCTGTATGGCTTAATTTTATAGACAATAAAATACTGATCCATTTTATTCACCGTGGACTGGCGTATCTGATTTTGCTGATGACCATCGGATGGAGCATACAGTTGTACCGGGTGCAGGGTACTGCCTTGTTCAGACAGGTACGCCGCCTGCCCGGAATACTGGTTATCCTGCAAGTGCTGCTGGGTATTTTCTCCGTATTAACCAGTACCGGTATCATACCCGGCCACTGGGGCTGGTTTGAATGGATGGCACAATTGCATCAGTTGGTGGGCATGTGCCTGCTGTTGTCGCTGATCTGGACTTTATACCTGGTACGAGCCGATAAAAAAAGTTAGTACCAACCTGCATAGAACTGATCCCCGGGCTTCAATGCTCAACTTGTTATATGAAAAAATACCTGATCGGCATCTGGTTCTCACTTCCTGTGCAGTTATTCCTGCTACACTTTCGCAGGTATCAGGTATTCCTGGTATTCTGGTATATACTTTTTGCCACAGTAGCAGGTCAATTCATGCATACATTCGGCGCCGATTCTCTTTTCCTGGCACCTGAATACCTGGGACAAATCAATTTTTTCAGTACATCTATTGTCGGGTTTGCCATCGGTATTTTTGTGATGAGCTGGAATATCACCACATTCATCCTCTACAGCCGCTACCTGAAATTTCTGGCTACTACCGCACAGCCATTCCTGAAATATTGTATCAACAATGCCCTGCTGCCACTGGTCTTTCTTGTTTTCTACTTTATCAAAGCAGTTTCCTATGCCCGTTACCAGGAACTATTCACCGGTTGGGCAGTACTGATTATGGTAGCAGGTTTTGTGGCTGGTTTTGTTGTGTCGGTGATGCTGGCGTTCATTTATTTTTTTGGAGCCGACAGAACCATTTACCGGACCATGGGTACCGTATTGCGGCAAGCCAATGTGGATTATGAACAATATGCCAAAGAAAAGCCACTCCCACCGGAGAAAAAAGATATCCGGGTCGACTGGTTCCTAAGCGCCAGGCTTCATCTGCGCATGCCCAGGGATGTGCGTCATTATAGTCAGGATTTCCTGGACACGGTGTTCAAACGACATCATATTTCAGCAGTTATAGCCATTACCATTGCTTTTCTTTTCCTGATTGGAATGGGGTATATATCCGATAACCGTCTATTCGAGTTGCCTGCCGCCGCCAGTATTACGCTTTTCTTTGCCATCCTCATTGCCGGTGCCGGTGCTATCTCTACCTTTTTGCACAGCTGGAGTATTCCATTGGTAGTGCTGGTTTACCTGGGTGTGAATTTTCTATACCAGAAAGAAATTATTGATCCGCGTAATAAAGCATACGGACTCAATTACCAGCATAAAACCGAGCGGCCTGTTTACGATCGTGAACATATTATGGAGATGGCCAGTGAAGCCAATATGCAGGCCGATAAAGCTGTATACCTGCGCATATTAAACCGGTGGAAAGCCAGGCAGGGTGTGGAGAAACCGGTTATGTACATCATCAATACCAGCGGTGGTGGTACACGCAGTGCGACATTTACAATGCATGCATTGCAGCAACTGGATAGTATGTTTGGCGGTATGCTCATGAAGCGAACCTTCCTCATCAGCGGCGCTTCCGGAGGTATGTTAGGCGCTGCTTATTTCAGGGAATTATACCAGCGCAAACAGGCGGGTGAAAATATTCGTTTACAGGATCCACAATACGTGGAAGACATTTCCCGTGACCTGCTCAGCCCATTGTTCTCATCCTTTATTGCCCGAGACCTGATGGGCCCGGCACAGGCATTTCATAAATATGGCCACCGGTATACCAAGGACAGGGGCTATGCTTTTGAACAAAGGCTGAACCAGAACACACATGCATTCCTGGACAAACGCATAGGAGATTATGCTGCTGCAGAAGCCAGTGCCAGCCTGCCCATTATGTTCTTTAACTCTGTAATTACAAGAGACGGACGGAAAATGGTGGTAGCATCACACCCGGCCAGATTCCTGATGCGTCCGGTGACCGACACCCAGCAGGTGCAGCCCTTTGATGCCGATGCGGTAGACTTCAACAGCTTTTTTAAGAAACAGGGATCAGACAGTCTGGGTATCCTGTCGGCCTTACGCATGAACGCCACATTCCCGTATGTATTACCCAATGTATGGTTGCCTACCAATCCGGTTATTGATGTGATGGATGCAGGCTTGCGGGATAATTTCGGACAGGAAACAGCACTTCGTTTTATAGAAGTATTCCGCGACTGGCTGAAAGAGAATACCAGCAAAGTAGTACTCCTGCAATTGCGTGACCGCGGGCTGAGCGACTGGGAGCGGCCATTTGAAAGCGGCGGACTCATTACCAATTTCACAAAACCATTCCTGCTCTTGCAGAATAACTGGTACAAGTTGCAGGATTATTACCAGCATGACCAGCTGGAATACAGCTCTATTGCTTATGGCAATAGTTTTCACCGCATCTGTTTTCGTTATGTGCCCTCACATAAGGATGCACCGGCCAGTTTAAGTTTTCACCTTACAGCGGCGGAGAAAAGAGATATTGCACAGGCTTTATCTGCCCGGGATAATCAACAGGAATTTGCGCGGTTACGTAAACTGATGCGTTGATTTATTTCTCCGGCTGAATCAATTTGAAACAGTTCGGTAACATGGTAATACGGAATTCATCCGCCGTTTCCCTGGGCTCGCCATCAATATGCAGTGGTGCGTGTTTGATATTGCGAATGGTGATGGAAGGGGTTTGAAAATAGAGGATATTCTTCCTGTTCATGTCTTCCACCAGTTGCTGTAATTTGTTATTACCACGGATCTGATTGAGTATGGCGAAGGGCAGCCGCGCCTTATTCATTTTCTGTACCACCACAATATCCAGTAAGCCATCATTCAAACTGGCTTTGGGCGCAATGGTGAAATTATTACCAAACTGATTGCTGTTGGCAATACTGATGAAGAACGCATCCGAGAAAAAAGAAAAATTATCGATCTTAATCTCAAATTGGTAAGGAGTAGCTTTAAAGTAATTGATGATGCTTTGCTGCGTATACGTGAGTAATCCACGCGAGGCTTTGGTGGCAAAATCATGTGCCACCTGCGCGTCGAAACCAATACCCGATAACATACAGGAATATTGATCGTTCACTTTGAAAGCATCAATAAAAGCGGCTTTGCCGGCGAAAATCAAAGCCAGTGCCTGTGCTGGTTTGGTAGGAATACGTGCTGCCAGTGCCAGACCATTGCCGGAGCCCACGGGAATAATACCAAAATGAACAGGCAGATCGTATAAAGCCTGTGTTACCTGGTTAACCGTACCATCGCCACCGATAATAACAACATCAGTTATTTTTTCGCGGATAATTTTTTCATGCAGGAAACCATAATGACCACCCGCATTGGTATGAACAATCTCAAAAGGAATACCCTGTGCGCTGGTTTCTCTGTTAATGAGTTTGAGTAAGCTTTCTTTTCGGGAAGTGCCTGAAACAGGGTTCACCAGATACACTATTTTTCTTTCCATCATCTCCAAATTAATTGTGAACAATGCCTTGCTGCAGGATCAGTCGTCTGGATGCCTGCAATATGACATTTTCTGCTCAAAAAAACCTGTTAAAGCCTACCAGCGGAGTAAAGCACTGGCCCAGGTAAAACCACTGCCAAAAGCGGCCAGACATACCAGGTCACCCTCTTTGATGCGTCCTTCCTGCCAGGCTTCACAAAGCGCAATGGGTACAGAAGCGGCAGTAGTATTGCCATAACGCTGGATATTGTTGTATACCTGATCATCGCGTAAGCCCAGTTTTTGTTGTACAAACTGACTGATCCGCAGATTGGCCTGGTGTGGGATGAGCATCTGCAGGTCGGATGGCTGATAACCATTCTTTTGCAGGGCTTCCACAATCACTTCCGGGAATTTCACAACGGCTTTTTTAAATACCGAAGGGCCGTCCATGAAGGGAAAATTCTGGGCATTGTCAATCATTTCATGGCTCATGAACATTTCGCCGATTTCAGCATCGGCAAAAGAGGCATAGTTTTTATCGGCCCAGTGATTGGCATGTGTTCCCGGGTTATACATGGCCAGTATTTCCGCTGCTTCACCATCACTGTGTAAGTGTGTGCTTAAAATACCACGGTTGGTATCTTCTGTTGGCTGTAATACCACGGCACCGGCACCATCACCAAAAATCACCGATACATTGCGGCCGCGGGTACTGAAATCCAGTCCGAAGGAATGTTTCTCACTACCCACCACCAGTATATTCTTATACATACCGGAACGGATGAACTGGTCGGCCACACTTAATGCATATACAAAACCACTGCACTGGTTGCGAACATCCAGTGCGCCGATCTCTTTCATTTTCATGGCACGCTGCAACAAAACACCACAACCGGGGAAATAATAGTCGGGTGATAAAGTGGCAAAAACAATAAAATCAATATCGTTGGCCGTAATACCTGCTCTTTCAATGGCAATTCTGGCGGCTTCCACTCCCATGGTAGTAGTGGTTTCCTCGGTACGATGCGCATAACGGCGTTGCTGAATACCCGTACGCTCCTGGATCCACTCATCGCTGGTATCCATATAACGCGTTAAATCCTGGTTGGTTACAACATTGGCTGGCACATACATGCCAATACCGGCTATTTTACTGCGTGGCATAAGCAATCTTTATTTGTAGCGGGCTAAGATAAGCCAAAGAAAATAAGCGGCTGCTACGGGTTAATATTCCTGATCGGGGCCCGCGATAGTTCAGGCAGGCAAGGCCTACAAACGCCTGTTCAGATGCATTACCTGTTGCAGGTATTGGCTGATGGCATTTTCCACACTCACAATATCTTTCGACTGAATGGGAGAGCCCAATACATGGTTCCCGGCATTGGGTATGGGTACCATTTTCTTCAGGCTGTCGGAAGTGCTCAGCCCGGCAAACATTGCTTTCATGGCAGATACTTTTACCACGGGGTCCTGTTGTGCTTCATCCTTATAATAATACAGGGTTAATACCGGCTGTTTTATTTTTTTAAATGTTGCCGGAATCATGGCGCTTTCCAGTAATTCCTCCAGTTGTGTTACTGCTTCCAGCCGGTAAGTATCGTTCCAGTATTTTTTATACTCATCTGAACGGTTGGGAATCATGTTCAGTTTCGAGCCTTTTACCAGTCTGGCGATCTGCAAGCCCCAGGGATTATTGGTGATCCATGCATTGGGGTCATTAATGGCAATATTGGGAGAGAGCAGCACCAGTCCCGCTACATCGGGGTAAGCCGCTGCGAGTTGCAGGGCTAAAGTGCCACCGGTAGATGTGCCCATCAGGATCACTTTTTCACCCAGCTGTTTTCCAATAGCATAAGCCTGTTTGGCCGATTCCCATAAGTTGTCGGCAGTCATATTCACCAGTGCGTCGCTCGTATCAATACCATGTTCCGCCAAACGGGCGAGGTATAAATTACAGCCAAAGGCCCTGGCAATATTGCGGTGAACGGGGTTGCCTTCTTCCTGGCTGGCACTGAAGCCGTGCAGGTATACAATGGCATATGGCGTTTTGCGGTGTACACTATCATTGGCCCAAACAATCCTTGCTTCATTATCGGGTTTAATGTGATGCACAGCTTCACCCGCTGCAATAAAGGCAGTAAGACTATCGGCTGGTGCCGGAACAGCGGGAAGATGGGCATCGTATACCGGCGTGGCAGGCCGCGGCCCGAGCAGGTAAAGAATGGTCAGCAGCGCAACAATACCCAGTAAATATTTCAGCAGTCGCATGGCAGTAGGGTTCTTTGGGTTAAGATACTGATTGTTTCGGCTTGTCGGATGGCTTCTTGCTGAAATGAATTAACTTAAAGCCACCAAAATCATTGCTATGCAGGCTTCCCAGCGTTTTCTTTCCCTCGATGTATTTCGCGGAATGACCATCTGCCTCATGATCATTGTCAATACTCCGGGCGACTATGAACATACCTTTGCGCCCTTGTTGCATGCGCACTGGCATGGGTTTACGCCTACCGATCTGGTATTTCCCTCCTTTCTCTTTGCCGTAGGTAATGCCATGAGTTTTGTAATGCCCAAATGGGAAGCGAAAAATGCCGGGTATGTCTGGGGTAAGATACTCAAACGTACCGCTATTATTTTCCTGCTGGGTTATCTCATGTACTGGTTCCCCTTTGTACACCAGAACGAAAACGGCGAATGGGTAGCCAACCCTGTTTCAGGTACCCGCATACTGGGGGTATTGCAACGAATAGCGCTTTGTTATGGTATTGCATCGGTATTGGTTTACTACTTAAAGCGCAAGACCCTGCTATGGGCCGGGGCCTTCCTGCTTTTATTGTACTGGTTCCTGAGCGCACAGTATGGCGATTATACGCTTACCGGTAATGCAGCCCGGCAACTGGATATCTGGCTCATGGGTGAAAACCATTTGTATCATGGAGAGGGACTGGCATTTGATCCGGAAGGATGGTTGAGTACGCTACCCGCTGTGGTGAATGTACTGGCCGGTTACCTGGCAGGTGAATATATCCAGCGGAAAGGAAAGAGCTATGAAGGACTAACGCATTTACTGCTCGCCGGACTGGCATTGCTGGTCCTTGCACATTGCTGGAATTATGTATTCCCCATCAACAAAAAATTATGGACCAGTTCCTTTGTACTCCATACTGTGGCCCTGGATTGTATGATACTGGCTGCAATCATATACTGGGTGGAATTACGGCAACAGCAAAAGGGCACGGTATTCTTCGAGATTTTTGGGAAGAACCCACTCTTTATTTACCTGCTCTCCGAATTACTGGCCATTGTATTATACACGGTACAAGTCACACCCGGCACCAGTCTTTTCAGCTGGATTTATAGCCATATTTTCAGTTATGCAGGCCATTATACCGGCTCCCTGCTCTTTGCGCTGAGCTTTATGCTGACCTGCTGGCTGGCAGGCTGGTGGTTGAACCGGAAGCGTATTTATATCCGGGTCTGAAATATAAAGTGCTGATAATCAGTAGTACATGATGGGGCTATCCGGCTACACAATAAGTTGCCATTAAGTTTCCATGGGTACTTTGCCCTCCGGCTGCAATGCCGTACCTTTGCAGCCTTAAAATTTTACATGGAAATAAGGAATATTGCCATCATCGCTCACGTAGACCATGGCAAAACAACACTGGTAGACAGAATCCTGCACGCCACCAAAGTGTTTCGGGACAACCAGGAAACCGGTGAACTCATTATGGATAATAATGACCTCGAAAGAGAAAGAGGTATTACCATTTTTAGTAAGAATGCTGCTGTTACCTATAATGGCGTAAAGATCAACGTAATTGACACCCCTGGCCACAGTGATTTTGGCGGAGAGGTAGAACGCGTATTAAAAATGGCCGATGGTGTGATCCTGCTGGTGGATGCATTTGAAGGCCCCATGCCCCAAACCCGCTTTGTATTGCAGAAAGCCTTACAGCTGAACCTGCACCCCATTGTGGTAATCAACAAGGTAGATAAGCCCAATTGCCGCCCCGATGAAGTACACGATGCGGTATTTGAACTCTTCTTTAACCTCGATGCTACCGAAGAACAGTTAAACTTCCCCACATTCTATGGTAGTGGTAAGAATGGCTGGTTCAATGACAGCCTTACCCCTTCTGAAGATATCCTGCCCCTGATGGATGGTATCCTGAAATATGTACCCGCACCACAGGTAACCGAAGGTTCCCTGCAATTGCAGATCACTTCACTGGATTACTCTTCTTTCCTGGGTCGTATTGCCATTGGTAAAGTAACCCGCGGTTCCATCAAGGAAAACCAACCCATTGCCCTGGTACAGGCCGATGGTTCTATCAAGAAAAGCCGTGTGAAAGAATTGTATGTGTTTGAAGGCATGGGTAAGCGCAAAGTGGCTGAAGTAGTTTGTGGTGACCTGTGTGCGGTAGTCGGACTGGAAGATTTTAATATCGGTGATACCATTGCCGATGCAGAGAATCCCGAAGCACTGCCCATTATCAGCGTGGATGAGCCTACCATGAGTATGACATTCAGCATCAACAACTCACCTTTCTTTGGTCGCGATGGTAAGTTTGTTACCTCCCGTCACCTGCGTGATCGTTTGATGAAGGAAACAGAAAAGAACCTGGCACTGCGTGTAGAAGATACAGATAGTGCCGATAGCTTTATGGTCTATGGCCGTGGTATCCTGCATTTGGGTGTACTGGTAGAAACTATGCGTCGTGAAGGATATGAACTGACCGTTGGTAATCCACAGGTACTGGTAAAACATATCGATGGTAAAAAATCTGAGCCCTATGAAATTCTGGTGGTAGATGTACCCGATGAGTTCAGCGGTAAAGTAATTGACCTGGTAACACAACGCAAGGGTGAAATGCTGGTGATGGAGAGTAAGGGTGAAATGCAACACCTGGAATTTGAAATCCCCTCCCGTGGTTTGATTGGTCTGCGTTCACAGATGTTAACCAATACTGCCGGTGAAGCTGTAATGGCCCACCGTTTCAGCGAATACAAACCCTGGAAAGGACCCATCCCCGGACGTAATAATGGTGTATTGATTGCCAAGTTCCAGGGTGTAACCACTGCCTATTCCATTGATAAGCTCCAGGATCGCGGACGTTTCTTCATTGATCCGGGAGAGGAAGTATATGTAGGTCAGATTATTGCCGAACATATCAAACCCGGTGATTTGAACGTAAATGCCGTGGAAGCCAAGAAACTCACCAACCACCGCGCCAGTGGTAGCGATGACAGTGTGCGTATCACGCCCAAACTGTTGTTTACACTGGAAGAATGTATGGAATATATCCAGCAGGATGAGTGTATTGAAGTAACACCCAAAAACATCCGCATGCGCAAGACCATCCTCGATGAGGAGCAGCGCAAGAAAGCAGCGAAGAGCCTGCAATCTGAAGCGGTGGGTTAATTGTACAATAAGATTAATGCGAAACGGGATACTGAAAAGTATCCCGTTTCTTTTTATAGCGCTTTGCTGAAGCAGATGCTGTTCTCAATACCCGCATACTGACCATAATTGGCAATACGCCGGTAACCATTTTTTTCGTAGAGTGCAATGGCATCGGGTTGCCGCTTGCCGGTTTCCAAAACTGAAGTTGTATAAGAGAGTTCAGATGCCCATTGTTCCAGTGCTTTGAGCAGGGCAGAAGCATAGTTTTTACCCCGGGCGCCTGGTATGGTATACATACGTTTGATTTCTACTGAATGGGAATCAACGGGTCTGAAAGCACCACAGCATACCGGTGTGCCGGCTTCATAGCCTACGAGTACATGCCGGAGGTTGGTGATGGCATTAAGCTGGTGATAGAACTGATGTTCTTCACCATCCAGTTCGGCGAGAAACGCATCGAGTTCCCGAACCAGTTGTATGAAGTGAGGGTGAGCAGAATTGTATCGTTGCAATACTATCATATCAGATTTTCACCAGTCGTATCATCGGTTACAGATACTGCTTGATTGTTTGGGGCGCTATTGGCCAGCAGGAAATTGGTATTGCAGTTATCGCCATCGCAGCAGGGCAGGGCATTGGTGTAACAAATCGGGCATTGGTAATGGCCGTGTACATGTACCAGTTGCACCTGGTGTCCGCAAAACAGGCATTGTTGTATTTGCATACTTAAAGCTACATACGGATCAGAAAAACCGGAATGCTAATTGTCAACAACTGTTGATAGCAAAAAGCCCCCACCTGATGGCGGGGGCTTACATACGTATTTACGGGGTAAAGCTTAGCTCTTGCTAACCACTACCTGCTCCAGTGACTGGCTGGTTACATTCACATCAAATCTTTCGCGGTACACTTCTTTACCACGCTGGATCAGGAAAGTCAGGCGGCTTACTTCATCCTTGGGCAGTTTGAATTTTTTCTCAAACTTCACATCATTGTAATTGCGTTTGAACAGGCTCTCACCGTATTCATCCAATACCAGCAGGGTGAAGTTCTTACCCTCGGGATTGTTGAATTTTACACTGAAACTGATCTGGTCGTCCTGGTTGCCGGTATATTTTACATCTACCTTGGCAGCAGCTTCTTTGCTGGCTTTATCAGAAGCCTGTGCTGTCATGAACAGGGCAGCAGAGAGTACGGTACTCAGGATTGCAGATTTTACAAATTGTACAGATTGCTTTTTCATTTTTTACTGTTTTAATGCGTTAACTAAATAGATCATCCCTTCGTTGGCAACAAAGCGTTTCGCAGGAGCAAGTAAAAGTTTCGTAAAGCAAATAGCAGAAGCACGTAGATAGCGGGCAGATCGAAGCAAGTAAGTATAACCGATCAAAAATTCCGCGGATATACTGTTAATACCTGCAAGATACCAAAGGTAACCCACGCCAGAAGAGGTTTTTGGCCAAGCGGTGTTAATATATCTATAAACGCGATATATTAACGGATGTTAGTTTGATGTAACTTCTTTATTCAGAGTCTTCCACAACAAATCTTTCAATTCTGTTAAACCTTTATTGGTAACAGATGAAATAAAGATATGCGGTATATCGGCAGGTAATTCTTTTGCAATGGCTTCTTTCAATTCATCATCCAGCATATCACTTTTACTCACGGCAATGATGAATTCTTTCTGCAGCATTTCCGGGTTATACTCTTCCAGTTCATTGCGCAGGATCTGGAATTCTTTTTTATGATCGGCACTATCTGCTGGTATCAGGAATAATAAAATGGAATTGCGCTCGATATGTCTGAGGAAACGATGACCCAGACCCTTGCCTTCGGCTGCCCCTTCAATAATACCCGGCAGATCGGCAATACAGAAGGACCTGGAATCGCGGTATTCCACCATGCCCAATTGGGGCGTTAGTGTGGTAAATGCATAATTGGCGATCTTGGGTTTGGCAGCTGTGATCACCGATAATAAAGTGGACTTGCCGGCATTGGGGAATCCTACAAGGCCCACATCGGCCAGTACTTTTAATTCGATGTTTTTCCAGCCCTCCACACCCGGTTCGCCGGGCTGTGCGTGATCGGGTGCCTGATTGGTGGGTGTGGCAAAATTGCTGTTACCCAAACCACCCCGACCACCCCGCATCCATACAATCTCCTGTCCGTGTTCCAGTATCTCTGCTTCTATCTCACCGGTTTCTTCATCCCTGGCCACGGTACCCAGGGGTACTTCCAGGATAATATCCTTACCATCGTGACCGGTACAATTGTTCTTACTGCCGCCTTCACCATTTTCGGCCAGTACATTCTTGAAATAACGCAGGTGCAGCAGTGTCCATAACTGACTGTTACCGCGGAGTATGATATGTCCGCCCCGGCCACCATCACCGCCATCGGGTCCACCCTTGGCTGTGAGTTTGTTGCGCATAAAATGACGGGCGCCGGCACCTCCATGCCCACTGCGGCAGAAAATGCGGATATAATCGATGAAGTTGTTTTTTTCAGACACTTGTTACCAGTAAGATTTAGGCAAAGGTACAACAATCGCTGCGGCTAAGTACGACGGGTCTCTCCCCAGGTCTTATAGCTGCTGTTTTCGGATTTGCCCGGGTACTCGGGTGGTAACTCCCGCAAAGGCTCACAGGCGCGCCAGTGTTGGCGCATATCTTCCGGCAAAGCCTGGTATAAAGCCGTGCCCTCTGTTTTCCAACGGATCATGTCATCACTCACTTCACGGATCTTACGGGCCGGATTGCCTACAATCAGGCTGCGCGGTTCAAACTGTTCATCGGCCTTGATAAAACTCAGTGCCCCAACAATACACTCATCACCCAATTGCACATTATCCATGAGCACACTGTTCATACCAATCAAACAATTGCGACCAATGGTGGCACCGTGTATGATGGCACCATGACCAATATGTGCACCTGCTTTGAGCAAAACCGTTACACCCGGAAACATATGAATGGTACAGTTCTCCTGTACATTACAGCCATCCTCAATGATAATGGCACCCCAGTCGCCCCGGATAGCGGCACCGGGACCTATATACACATCCCGGCCAATGATCACATGACCGGTTACAGCTGCCTGCGGATGTACAAAAGCCGATTCGTGTACAACGGGTATATGTTCTTTAAAAGCGTAGATCATGATAAAGACTTGTGGTTGAAATTAATGATTTGCGCAACAGACCAGCCATTTACTAAAAACGAAAAACTTTACAATTATTTAGTCTACTAATTTGGTGGATTAATAATAATAAGCTAATCTTGTACCATGATACAGCTGCAACAGCCATCTTACTCCCATACATCGTTCCGATGTTGTTCCTGCTGAGGAACCAATAATCAAGTGCATATAAACTATAATTATGGTCATGTGGCCGAGTGGTGAGGCACAGGTCTGCAAAACCTTATACGGCGGTTCGACCCCGTCCATGACCTCGCTAATAGCAGGTTATCGTTAGCAAGCAATCGTAACCGGGTCTGTATTTCTATACGGACCCTTTTTTTGTTTATGGTTTTTGGTTTTTAGTTTGGGGTTGATCGCTATACCCCCTAACCATAAACCATAAACTAAAAACCATAAACTAAAAACCAGAAACTAAAAACCAGAAACCAACCCCTTCCCCGTCCTGAAGCAGGTACCCTTAAAATGTGCTACGGGTTCATTGTGCTGGTTGGTGATGGTGATGTGGTAGAGGCCCGTGCTGCGGCCGTTATGTATTTCTTTGGCTGCTGCGGTTAATGTATCGCCAATCTGTACTGCTTTGGTGAAATTGATGGATGTATCCAGGGCTACGGATAAATTATTCCGGTTATTACAGGCGAAAGCAAAAGCACTGTCGGCCAGTGAAAAAGCAATACCGCCATGGGCAATGCCAAAACCATTCACCATTTCTTTTCTCACTGTCATGCGAATACAACTGTATCCCTCCCGCACTTCCAGCACTTCAATACCCAGCCACTGCGAAAAGAGGTCCTGCTGCATCATGTGGTCTACCACCTGCTTATATATACTCATGTCTTGTATTTAAGATCCGGTAAAAACGGCTGCTCTTTTTTCCAGGAAAGCCTGTACCCCCTCTTTGAAATCATGTGTGGCCGCAGCCTGCTGCTGGTAATTATCTTCGAGTTGCAATTGTGCTTCCAGGCTATTGGTGGCCGACTGATTCAAAGCATGTTTGATATAGGCCAGGGCCCTGGTAGGCATAGCCGCCAGTTGCATCGCCATTGCACGTGTAGCTGCTCCGAAATCTGCATCGGGTAATACTTTGTAAATCATACCCAGCTTTTCGGCCTCTTCAGCACCAACCTTATCACCCAGCATCATCAGGGCACTGGCTTTCTGCCAGCCAATCAACCGGGGCAGGGCATAGGTTCCGCCACTGTCGGGAATCAATCCGATTTTAGAGAAAGCCTGCAGGAAAGATGCCGACTGTGCAGCTACCACAATATCTCCTGCCAGGGCAATATTGGCACCCGCACCGGCCGCTACCCCGTTTACCGCTACCAATACCGGTTTGGGAATATTACGCAAACGGGTGATGATTGGATTATAATGTTCACTCAATATACGCTGCATGCCCGGTCCGTTCGGATCTACCACTTCGGCTAAATCCTGACCCGCACAAAAACCTTTACCCGCACCGGTGATGTGCACGGCACGTACTTCATGCAGACTGGCACATTCATCCAAACGGCTCTGTAATAACAAAGCCATTTCCCGGTTAAAGGAATTGAGTTTATCGGGACGATTCAAAGTAATGAATGCTACCCCATCCGCCATCTGAAAACCTATGCTGGACATAAAACAAATTGAATACTAAAGTTAGTGATAAAGAACGGGTACTAATGACATTTGAAATAATCAAAAGGCTCTTTGCAGTCTTCGCATTTGTACAGGGCTTTACAGGCTGTACTGCCAAACTGCGAAACCATGGTGGTATGCCAGGAATGGCATTGCGGACATTGAATGGCTTCCTCCTCCTGAAAACGATCCGGTGTACAGACCGATTGCCGGGGATTGGGTGGTGCAATGCCATAGGCCATGAGTTTCTGCCTGCCGGCTTCACTCATCCAGTCGGTGGTCCAGGCCGGTGAAAGCACTTGTTTGATGTCAATATTCGGGAACCCCTCCGGCAGCAATACCATGCGGATGCTCATGGCAATCACATCCATGGCCGGGCAACCACTATAGGTGGGTGTGATGGTAATGGTAACCGCAACAGGTGTGCTGCTTTCATCCACACTAACCGCACGAACAATACCCAGGTCCAGCACCGTTAATACCGGTACTTCCGGATCACAGACAGTCTCCAGTAATGACCATATTTTTTGTTCTGATGCATTGTAGTATGTAGCGGGTACAATTGTCATAGTATTGGAATTACCATTCGGCACCGGGATAAGCACGTTGTAAAAACTGCATTTCCGCCAGTATATAACCCAGGTGTTCGGTATGAATACCAGTTTTTCCGCCCTGTTGCATCCAACCCATATCGGGCATGGATAATGTAGCTTCTTCCAGTACGGCTTTTACATGATCCAGCCAGGCTGTTTGAATGGAAGCCATATCTGCTTCACCAACAGATTCATAGGCAACGGGCGTATAGAGTTCACCGGTATAAGGCCATAATGCATCCAGCGCCTGCAGTATACGCTGGCGGCTCTCTTCGGTTCCATCACCCAGTCGGATCACCCACTCACTGCTCCAGCGCAGGTGATAAGTAACTTCTTTCAATGATTTGGCGGCAATACCGGCCAGTTCTGCATCACTGTTGTGTTGTAACTGTTGGAACAGGAAATATTGATAAGTACTGAAAAAATACAACCGTAAAACCGTCTGTGCCCAGTCGCCATTGGGCAATTCGCAGATCAGGCAGTTCCTGAATGCGCGTTCATCGCGCAGGTAAGCGAGGCTGTCTTCGGTATGTCCTTCTCCCATTAACCGGGCGGCATACTGGTAAAAATTACGGGCCTGTCCAATACAATCCAGGGCAATATTGGAAATAGCAATATCCTGCTCCAGCACAGGGCCATGACCACACCATTCGCTGTTGCGGTGACCCATGATGAGGGCATTATCTGCCAGGTGTAACAGAAAATCAGTTGTAGAGATAAGATTGGTACTTGCTTGCATGGTAGCGTAATCCGTTAGATATGGGTGAGCGAATCGGGCAGGTCATAGAAAGTCGGATGCCGGTAGGCTTTATCATTCGCCGGATCATACAAGGATGCTGCTTCATCGGGATTGGTGGCATGTATGTATTTGCTTTCCACCACCCAAATACTGATGCCTTCCATGCGGCGGGTATATACATCCCGTGCATTTTCAATGGCCATCTGCGCATCGGCTGCGTGTAAACTGCCTACATGTTTGTGATCCAGTCCCTGTTTGCTGCGAATGAATACTTCCCACAGCGGCCACTCATGTTTATGATGGCCATTGGCAGTAATATCGGCAGCACCGTTTTTGGCCTCACCATAATCGCCGTAATAGTATTTGTTGATGTACTGTTTCATGTTGAACTTTGCGCTTTTATGCTTCTAGCCGCTAGCTTCCAGCTGCTGGCTTTATTGTAGATTATTAATAAAACTACTACTCACTACTCACTACTCACTCTTCACCTCACGCCCGCTTCTCTGCCTGCCTGGCCGCTCTTTTTGCCGCATAGGCAGTAGCAGCTTCGCGAACCCAGGCACCTTCATTCCAGGCTTTCCTGCGTGCATCGAGTCGCTGTTTATTACAGGGACCATTACCCGATACCACCTGCCAGAACTCATCCCAGTTGATGACGCCAAAATCATAATGACCGGTTGCTTCATTCCATTTCAGATCGGGATCGGGCAGTGTGAGACCCAATATTTTTACCTGTTCTGCACAGATATCCACGAATTTCTGCCGCAGCTCATCATTGGTAAAACGTTTGATTTTCCAGCGCATGCTTTGAACGGTATTCGGACTCTCATCGTCTTTGGGGCCGAACATCATGATGCTGGGCCACCACCAACGATTCAATGCATCCTGTGCCATATCGCGCTGCGCCTGTGTACCCTTGCTGAGGGTTAACAGTATTTCAAATCCCTGGCGCTGGTGAAAACTTTCTTCCTTACATACACGCACCATGGCACGGGCATAAGGACCATAGCTGGTGCGACAGAGTGGAACCTGGTTCATGATGGCGGCACCATCTACCAGCCAGCCAATCGCGCCCATATCGGCCCAGCTCAGGGTGGGATAGTTGAAAATAGAAGAGTACTTGGCCCGGCCACTGTGCAATTGCTCATACATTTCATCCCGACTGATGCCCAGTGTTTCGGCTGCCGAATACAAATAAAGACCATGTCCGGCTTCATCCTGTACCTTGGCTAACAATATTGCTTTGCGACGCAGGTTGGGCGCACGGGTAATCCAATTGCCCTCGGGTAACATACCAATGATCTCACTGTGCGCATGCTGACTGATCTGCCGGATCAGTGTTTGTCTGTATTTCTCCGGCATCCAGTCACGCGGTTCAATCCGGATCTCCCGGTCGATCTTATCCTGAAAAATCTCTTCAGCTGTTTTTTCCATATCCTGTTATGATTGGGATGTAAAAATAAGCAAACTTATCTTATAAGCTAACAATTGTTAGTGATTGAAAGTTAACAGATTTGGGGAATTGTTAGTTTTAAAGTGAGTTGGTGAGTAGTGAGTGGTCAGTAGTGAGTAGTGAGTGGGGGGGCTTTCTGGTACAGTTCTATTGGTAGAACCGGCTTTTTTACCCGCTTTAGTCCCTATTTAGCCCCTTTTTTGCCCGCCCTTTAGAGCGGGCTTATATCGGGCTATATACGGGCTCACAACGGGCTCACAACGGGCTTACAACGGGCTTAAAGCCCTGCCGCGCCCAGGAAAACACCCTGTCTTGTACTGAAAAAACTTTACAGGTGTACGGTAAAATACTAATACGACTTTACACGCCTTCCTTCCCCGCAGGGTCTCCTGAGGCAGGAAGTGACCCTGCGTGCCGCACAGCCAGGGTGTTGAAATTGCTTTTATTGAATAACCCGCAACGTCCCCTCCTGCCTCGGGAGACGATGCGGAGACTTTACTAAGAAGTAAGTCAGTTCCACAGGACTGCGGACTGGGGATTCACACTTATCTTTCGGGCATGAAAAAGTTCCTCTTGCTGGTCTTCGTTCTGCTTGGGTACGCAATGCTTGTAGCTGCCCAGCCATTTCGGAAAGAGATTGATGCTTTTAAAAAACAAGACAGCCTGCAGATGCCGGCAACCAGGGCGATTCTTTTTGTGGGGAGTTCTTCCTTTACCAAGTGGACAGATGTGCAGGATTATTTTCCTGGTTATCCCATTATCAACCGGGGTTTTGGGGGCTCATCCTTGCCCGACCTGATCCGGTATGCCAATGAAATCATCATACCCTACCAGCCGAAACAGATCATTATTTATTGCGGAGAGAATGATATGGCCGATGCCTGGGGTAAAGTAACACCCGATAGCGTATTGGCCAGGTTTCAAACATTAATGTCCATCATCCGTAAGCAGTTCAGGAAAGTGCCCGTTGTGTTTATCTCCATCAAGCCCAGTCCGAGCCGGTGGAAAATGGAAGCTGATTTTGTGAGGGCCAACGAACTGGTAAAAGCGTATTTACGCAAGCAGCGAAAAACGCGTTTCCTGGATGTACACAATGCCATGTTATTACCCGATGGTTCCGTAAATCCTGAACTATTCATCAAAGACAACCTGCACATGAATGCACAGGGCTATGCCATTTGGCAGAAGATCATTGCACCGGTACTGAAACGTTGACCGCGCTTATTTCACATCAAAATCAATCACCACTTTAGCAGAACGGGGATGTGATTGGCAGGTAAGGATAAAACCCTGTTCTATTTCATCGGGTTCCAGTCCGTAATTCAGGTCCATATCCACTTCACCTGCTATCAGTTTGGCGCGGCAGGTGCAGCATACGCCACCTTTGCAGGCATAAGGTAAATCGGCACCCTGTTTGAGGGCGGCATCCAGTATGGGCATACCATGAAAACCCAGGTTGAAATCGAAGCTGATGCCATCGAGTTTTACGGTAATCTGACTGGTAGGATCGTTGTTAACGACTGTTTCCTGTATTTGTTTTTGTTGCAGGTTTTGTCCGGGTGAACTGAACAGTTCCAGGTGAATCTGTTTGGCAGGCAGTCCTGCTTTTTCCAGAAAAGTTTTCACGGCAAAAGTCATTTCTTCTGGTCCGCACAGAAATACATCATCTACGGTATTCAGGTCAATGATTTTGCTGGTGAGTGCAGCGCATTTGTCGGCATCAATCCTGCCGGAATGAATATCGGCATCGGTTCTTTCGCGGGAGAGGATATGGATCAGCCGGAAGCGGTTCATGAAGCGGTTCTTCAATGCTTCCAGTTCTTCCCGGAAAATGATCGACTGCCGGTTGCGGTTGCCATAGACCAGGGTGAAACGGCTATCGGGTTCGGTTAATAAAGTGGTTTTAATGATGGAGAGCAGGGGTGTGATACCACTGCCGGCGGCAAAACCCAGGTACTGTTTGCGATGGGAGGAGTGGAGTTCGGTGAAAAACTTACCCATGGGCGGCATCACATCAAGCGTGTCGCCCACTTTCAATACTTCATTGGCCCAGGTAGAAAAGATACCACCTTCCACTTTTTTAACAGCAACGCGCAGTTCATTGTCGAGCGGACTGCTGCAAATGGAATAAGAGCGTCTGATTTCCTCTCCATTGATAAACGCGCGGAATGTCAGGTATTGGCCCTGTTTGAACTGAAAACTATTTTGTAAGGCTTCGGGAACTTCCACAACAATGGATACACAATCGTTTGTTTCCGGTCTGATTTCCCGAACCAGGAGTTGCTCAAAATGAATGGACATAAGCTACACTACACACTAAGGGTTTGTTAATCCGCCTACCAGGATGGTGACCATATTTTCTTCCAGTTCCGCAGCGCTGATTTTCTGGGTGGAACGATGCCAGCTTTCGATACCGCTGATGGCATGCAGCATAATGAGTACGGCAGTGGGCGCATCAATTTTTTTCACTTCTTTGGTACGGATACCGGCTTCAATAACCGCAGCAAAACGTTTACGGTAAATGCGGCGCTGGTTCTGAAAATTGGAGAGATAGGGATCGGCCAGGTGTTTCCATTCCCGGTCGCTCACATATACTTCTTCATAATGGTAGATCATTTCATTGATGTGGAAGCGCAGCAGTTTCTCAATCTTGGCGATATTGGAAATGTTTTCTGCCTCTACTTCATCCATCTTATGCAGGAAGCGGTTGGCTACGCTGAAACAAAGTTCATGCAATAACTCGGTTTTGGATTTGATGTGGTTATACAGACTGGCTGCTTCCACACCCACTGCTTCGGCCAGGTCGCGCATACTGGCAGCTTTGAAACCCTTCTCACGGAATAGGGTAGCGGCTTTGGATACAATGACCTCCTTGCGGGAGATATTTTTGTCGGTTTTGATTCTTGCCATGTTTCAAAGATAATCAACTAACACGTGTTAGCGGTATTTTGGTTGATAAAATCTCATTTTGTTAGTTTTTACCCTGATTTGAACTGAAAAGACGCTACTGCTTGTAACTAATCATATTTTCAGCCCCTTTACTTAGTAATTCCCTTCAAATAGGTTAGTTTCGCACCCCGATAACCAAAAATCTTTCTATGTCTTTAGTTGTTGTCGGGTCTATGGCTTTTGATGCCATTGAAACACCCTTTGGCAAAAGTGATAAAATCATTGGCGGAGCCGGAACCTATATTGCCTGGTGTGCTTCCAATTTTACCCCGGTTAAACAAATTTCTGTCGTAGGTGGCGACTTCCCCCAGGAAGAGCTGGATGCGCTGACTGCCCGTAATGTGAACCTCGAAGGGGTGCAGATTAAAAAAGACGAGAAGACTTTTTTCTGGAGTGGTCGTTACCACATGGACATGAACTCCCGCGACACACTGGATACCCAGTTGAATGTACTGGAGAATTTCCAGCCCGTGGTGCCCGATAGTTTCCAGGACTGTGAGTTCCTGATGCTGGGTAACCTGCTGCCCACCGTACAGCGCAGTGTGATTGAGCAACTGAAGACCCGTCCCAAGCTCATTGTAATGGATACCATGAATTTCTGGATGGAAATCATGATGGATGAGCTGAAGAAAACCATTTCCATGGTAGACCTGCTGATGGTGAACGACAGCGAAGCCCGTCAGCTCAGCGGTGAATATTCACTGGTGAAAGCAGCGGCTGCCATTATGAAAATGGGTCCCAAATACCTGATCATTAAGAAAGGAGAGCATGGTGCGCTCTTGTTCCATGGCAATAAAGTGTTCTTTGCGCCTGCCCTGCCCCTGGAAGAAGTATTTGACCCCACCGGAGCAGGTGATACATTCGCCGGAGGCTTTATTGGTCATATTGCCCGTACCAAAGACATTTCTTTCGAAAACATGAAAACGGCCATCATCATTGGCAGTGCCATGGCTTCTTATTGCGTAGAGAAATTCGGTACCCAGCGTTTGCGCGAGATCAGCAAAGAAGATATCAGCAACCGTATTGATGAGTTTGTGCAGCTGGTAAACTTTGATATTGACCTGGTAGGTTAGTTGCCGGCAGGTTGAGTCAAGCGCCTGTTTAGCCACAGATGCACAGATTTCTTGCTGCTGGATTGGAGATGTGCAAGGCCAAAAATTTTGGAGATTCTCTCAAACCCTTTATTTTCGCAGAGATGATGACATTGAAACATACCAAACGTACCAAGAAACCTCTCTGACCGGGAAGTGCCTGAACGTTTGTGTATGATCCATAATATACTCAGAGGCCTTCCCGAACAGGGAGGGCCTTTTTGTTGAGCAACCGTAAACCGTAAACCAAATCAAGTAAACCCAAAACCATGAAAGTAGCAGTTGTAGGCGCAACCGGCCTGGTAGGTACCAAAATGTTACAGGTACTTGCCGAACGTAATTTCCCCGTCACTGAAATCATTCCCGTAGCTTCCGAAAGATCTGTTGGTAAAACAGTAAGTTTTAAGGGAAAGGACTATCAGGTGGTGAGTATGGCCGATGGTATTGCTGCCAAACCTGCCGTAGCTATTTTCTCCGCTGGTGGCAGCACATCCCTGGAATGGGCCCCGCGTTTTGCCGAAGCCGGCATCCGGGTGATCGATAACTCTTCTGCCTGGCGCATGGACCCCACCAAAAAACTGGTGGTACCCGAAGTGAATGCTGGTGTGCTCACCGCAGAAGATTTCATTATTGCTAACCCCAACTGCTCCACCATTCAGATGGTGGTGGCCCTGCAACCCCTGCACACCCGCTACGGGATACAACGTGTGGTGGTAAGCACTTACCAGAGTGTAACCGGTACCGGTAAAAAAGCAGTTGACCAGCTCTTCAACGAACGCAAGGGCGTAGCGGGTGAAATGGCTTATAAATACCAGATCGACCTGAATGTGATACCCCAGATTGATGTATTCCTGGACAATGGCTATACCAAGGAAGAAATGAAAATGGTGCTCGAGACCAAAAAAATTATGCAGGACGACAGTATTCGTGTAACCGCCACCACCGTACGTATTCCCGTGATTGGTGGACACAGCGAAAGTGTGAATATTGAGTTTGCCCGTGATTTTGACCTCGCAGAAGTAAAAAGCCTGCTGGCGGCAGCACCCGGTGTGGTGGTACAGGACGATACCGCCTCCCAGCTCTATCCCATGCCTTTATGGGCCCATGAAAAAGATGAAGTATTTGTAGGCCGCTTACGCAGAGATGAAACCCAGCCCAACACATTGAATATGTGGATCGTAAGCGATAACCTGCGCAAAGGTGCAGCTACCAATGCGGTACAGATTGCGGAATACCTGCTGTCTAAAGGTATTATCAGCGCTTAATCAGAATTGCAGTAATTGTTTTATTAACGGTGTGGTGATTGATTTCATCACACCGTTTTGTATTGGTCCAGTAAGCGGTCCAGCGATTGATAAATACCGGTGTGCATTTCACCTCCGTGATAACAGATCACCCTTTCCAGCGTGAGGCTGCGGATACCTGCAATACTCTGCACAGCCGCTTTCAGGTCCAGCACAAATGCCGGATTGGCGATATTGAATTGCCCATCTTCGATCACCAGTGCGTCGGCAGCGATCAGGGTTGCACTGTTGGGGATATACAGGGAAATATGATATGGCATATGCCCAGGTGTAGCTATTACCTGTACTTCCGGCATAAAGGGTAAAACCTCATCATATTGTAATCCACCATCGGGCACAACGGTGCGTAGGGCCTGATGCCGGCGGATGAATTCCTGTGCCCAGGGTTTATAGGCTTCCGGCAGTTGTTCATAACCAGCTTCGGCTTGTGCCTGCCGAAGGGATTTACGGGTGCCGCTTACATAAGGTATTTCTTCCAATGCAGTATATACCCGTACCTGCGGGTATTGGTTCTTCCAGGCCCATAAACCACCCATATGATCTATATCGTGATGGGTGATGATGATATGGGTGATATCGGCAGGCGCTATTTCCCTTTCCAAGAGGGCGGCTTCCAGCAGTGGCAGGTTGCTTTCATAACCACAATCCACCATGACCCGTGCGGAAGCAGTTTGTAATACCACAGGATACAACTGGTGTTCCTGCTGATCCAGGGTAAAAGAAATGGGTATCGGTATGACCTGTACCATGACTTATTCTTCGATGGCGGTATTCAGAAACTGTATCAAGGGCTGCAAGGTTTCAAAAGCCGCAACAATATCTTTAGCCAGTTTTTCGGATGTTAGCTGTGCGTCTGTAAATGGCGTTGTTGCTACCCAGCTCTTCATCTTAATGTATTCAATAGCGGGATTGTCTTTTTCATAACCCTTGGGCTCCCTGGTTAAAGTCATGCCCTCGTTTCGTTGCAAGCCTTGATATAGCGAAGCGAATTTCTTCTGATGAATGATACCCTTGAATTCCTCCCAGTTATAATCAATTTCCTGTCTTACTTTTTTTATCACATCCGCTTCCGGCATCCATAAACCACCGGCGGCAAAACTTTTACCACCCGGCTCGAGGTGAAAATAGTAGCCCGAGAACAGCGATTTTTTACCACCCCTGCTCAGGTACATGCCCATATTGGTTTTATACGGATCCTTATTCTTGCTGAAACGAACATCGCGATTAATGCGAAACACACATTCCCTGGCCGTGAGAGAAGCAATGGACGCATCCTTCTTCCCCAATCCTTTTATGACTTCATTAACCAGGTTGGCATAGTCGGCTTTTGCTGCATCAAAAGCTTTTCTGTTGGCATCAAACCAGGCTTTGTGGTTATTCTTTTTAAGATCCTTCAGAAACTTAAGCGTACTGTTCTGTAACATAGTCTATTGCGTTGCAATCAATTCCAGAAATTCTGCTTCTGTAATGATTTTGATGGTATTGATCTTTTTGGCTTTCTCTAATTTACTGCCCGCATCTTCTCCCACTACCAGGTAGTTGAGCTTGCTGCTGACACCACTTACAATCTGTCCGCCATGTTGTTCTGCCAGGGCTTCTGCTTCACTACGTTTCAGCTGACTAAGTGTACCCGTGAAGAGAAATGTCTGTCCTGCCAGGCCGGCAGCACCCGTACTTTCTTTCTTCTGGTTGCGGAACTGGAGTCCCAGTGCTTCCAGCTCTTCCAGCATATGAATATTCTGTTCATTACTGAAGAAGTGATGGATACTGGATGCCACTTTCGTCCCCACATCTTCCAGTTGCAATAGCTCTTCCGGTGTTTTATGCCGGTAGTCGAGCAGGTGTTCTACCGCATTGGCCAGTGTTTTGGCAGTGGTTTCTCCCACATAACGAATGCCCAGTCCGTATACCAGCCTGTTCAACGGCTGTTGTTTGGATGCTTCGATAGCACTTTGCAGGTTATCGAGACTTTTTTTACCAAAACCTTCCAGGGTACTGATCTTATTAAAATCGAGTTTGTAAATGCCGGGGATATCTTTCAATAAACCCTGTTCATAAAAACGCCGCACATTGGCTTCACCAAAACTTTTGATGTCCATGGCGTCTTTACTGACGAAGTGAATGATCTTTTCCACTACCTGTGCTTCACATTCGATATTGATGCAGCGCCATACGGCTTCTCCTTCTTCTTTAAAGAGTTCGCTGCTGCAAACCGGACAATTTCTGGGGAACTCAATAACTGTTTCGCTTCCATCGCGCAGGTCGGGCAGGGATTTTACGATCTGGGGGATCACATCACCGGCTCTTTCAATGAGTACCGCGTCGCCAATTTTCAGGTCTTTTTCGCGGATGTATTCTTCGTTGTATATGGATATGCTGGATACGGTT
>JAACZQ010000067.1 GCA_009996675.1 Chitinophagaceae bacterium | reverse complement strand
GCGGGAAGAGCTGGTACGGGTATTGGATCTTTGTTTCAAAGACCAGTCACTCACCTATACCATTTCCGATAAAACCATTGTGGTGAAGCGCAAGCAGGAATTGCCCGCTTCGGTTGTCAATGCACCGGTTTCAGAACCCCTACCGCCGCCCGACCAGAAAGGTAAGGTTACGGATGCCAAAGGGGCTCCGATGGCCGATGTATCTGTTCTGGTCAAGGGAACAACCCGTGGTACCGTAACGGATGCCAATGGTAATTTCACACTTCAGGTGAATAATGGCGATGTGCTGGTATTCACTTTTGTCGGTTATGGTTCGGTTGAACGGAAAGTAGACGGTCAATCGGCCATCACTGTTTCACTGAAGCCGGTTGAACAGGCAATCGAAGAGATCGTGGTAGTGGGTTATGGTACACAGCGGAAGCGCGACCTGACCGGCTCTGTTTCTTCTGTTAAAGGGGAGGATGTAGCCAATCAGCCTGCTACCAACCCCATTGCTTCACTCCAGGGCCGCGTACCTGGTTTAACCATTGCCAACTCTGGTGTGGCAGGTGCCAGTCCGGTTGTTCGTATCCGCGGTATCAACAGCACCAACAGTGCCAGTCCCGTTTATGTGGTAGATGGAATTCTGCATGATAATATTGATTTCCTGAATGCTGCCGATATTGAAACCATTGATGTATTGCGTGATCCGTCTTCCATTGCCATTTATGGTTTGCGGGGTGCGAATGGGGTTATTGCCATTACCTCCAAGAAAGCGGCACGCGGACAAACCCGTATTCAGTTACAGAGTTCCGTGGGTATACAGACGGTACAGGATAAGATTAAGATTACGGATGCAGAAGGGTTCAAAAAATTATACAATGCGCAGCTGGCCAACCTGGGTGCAGCGCCATTTGATTATACCAACTATACTGCCAATACCAATTGGCAGAACCTGGTATTGCGCAATGCCCTGATCAGCTCTACCAACCTGAGTGTTTCCAATACGGGTGAGAAATCAACTACCTATGTGAATATCGGGTATACCGATCAGGAAGGGGTTTTACGCAATAACCGTTTCAAGCGCTACCTCGTTCGTTTGAATGAGGAACTGCGTTTCAATGACAAGATTAAAGTAGGGGGTGGCTTTACGGGCTATCATTCTATTAATAACCCCGCAGCAGCTTCTATCAGTAATGCTTTATGGGCTGCACCCATTGTGCCCATACAACAGGATGCTACCACTTATTACAGCATGCCTTCCTTCCAGCGTGCACAGGTGGGTAATCCCATTGCCGCATTAAACCGTAACAATGGTAATACGGTGGATAAGCAATACCGGGTGATTGGTAATTTATTTGCGGAAATCAAATTCCTGCGGAATTTTACCTGGCGTTCTACTGTATATGCCGATCTGGTATTTGATAATACCCGTAGCTATACCGCACTGCCTTTTTCTTTCATCAACCTGGGAGAGAACGGTGCACCAACCACAACCACTTTTGATAATGCGGCCCGCACATCTGTCAGCCAGGCACAGAACGAATCCAGTCGCTTTCAGCAGGATCATACCCTGAGTTTCGATAAGACCCTGGGTAATGGACATGTGATTAATGCGGTGGCCGGTTTCACCACCATTTACAGCCGGAGCAGTTCTCTGAGTGGTAGCCGTCGCGATACCTCTATCAACGTACCGAATGATCCCGATTTCTGGTACCTGAACATCATCAATATCAATAATCCCATTTCCAATGCCGGGGGTGGTTCTGAAAATGCCATTGCCGGTGGTTTTGCACGGGTTGGCTACAATTACAAAGGTCGCTACCTGCTGAATGCAACCATACGCCGGGATGGTAGTTCCAAGTTTGCACCCAAAAACCGTTGGGGTACATTTGGTAGTGTTGGTGCGGGATGGGTACTGAGTGATGAGCAGTTCTTTGCCAAAGTGAAAAAAATCAATTTCCTGAAACTTCGTGCTGCCTGGGGTCTGACTGGTAATGCCAACGGATTTGCCGATAATCTCTGGAGACCGGGTATACAGAATGCATCAACCGCTGTATTCGGTGATAATATTTACAGTTCTGTACAGGCTTCGTATATACCTGATCCCAATCTTCACTGGGAAACTGTAAAAGGTATTGATGTGGGTATTGATCTGCGTGCCTTTAACAACCGCCTGAATGCAGAAATTACTTATTACAACAGAACAACCACAGATATCCTTACCTCGGTAACCCTGCCCAATGAGACCCGCGGGTATTTCACCAACCTGGGCAATATTACCAACAAGGGTATTGAAGTAAACCTGGGCTGGACCGATAATCTTTCCAAAGATCTATCATACCGTGTGGCAGCGAATTTCAGCTACAACAAAAACGTGGTGAATTCCATTGGTGATAATTTCAACTTTTCCATCATTGGTAATGGTGGTGCTAACCTGACTACCAGTGGTCGTTCCATCGGATATTTCTATGGATACCGCCAGACCGGCATCTACCAAACCACTGCTGATATACAGAAATCGGCAGCTTTCGCCAATTCACTGCCTGGAGATATTGCTTATGCCGATATTAATGGGGATGGTATTATTTCTCCGGCCGACCGTGGTTATATCGGAACCCCATTCCCCCCATACAGCTATGGTGGCAGTTTTGGGCTTACCTATAAAAACTTTGATCTGGAGATAGAAGGACAGGGTAGTGCCGGACATAAAATTTATGTTCAGCGCCGTACTGCCACATTTGCCGTACTCAATTATGAGGCAAACCGACTGAATGCCTGGACAACACCCGGAAGTACCAATGTGGAGCCCATATTGGATAATACCCGTGGAAATAACTTCCTGATGAGTACCTATTATCTGGAACCCGGCGACTTCTTCCGGATCAGGACATTGCAGATTGGTTATACGTTTAAGAAGGATGTATTATCCAAAGTGGGTATTCAGCGCGCCCGGATTTACCTGAGCGGACAGAATATCAAAACCTGGAGCAAGGTAACCGGTTATTCACCCGAGCCACTGATTGGCAGTATCCTCGGTGGTGGTGCGGATAACGGTGCTTATCCTGTTCCGGCTATTTATTCCTTTGGTATCAATCTTACATTTTAATACCCATAAAATCAGTCTATATGAAATCTTTCAATAAAATAACAGGTTTTGCATTCACCGCCTTATTGGGTGTGTGTTTGCTTACGCTGGGTTCAGGATGTAAACGATTCCTGGATACAGAGCGTCAGGGTGGTTATGATGCCGATAATTATCCTTATCCGGGTGGTTCAGGTCCGTATGACCAGTTTATTTTCGGGGCGTACAATGAATTGCGCAGTTTTAACCTGCACAGTCAGTCGTTTATTACTGCTGTGAGTATCAGAAGCGATGATGCCGATAAGGGTAGTACACCTGCTGATGGCGGTGCCAATGCCATTTCCATGGATAATTTCCCGGTATTGCCCAGCAATGGTTTTTGCAACACACTCTGGGTGGGTAATTATGCCTTGATCCAGCGTTGCAACAGCACGATTAATGAAGTAAACACCAATACCACCATTACCGCAACGGATCAGATCAAACAGCAAACCATTGCTGAAGCCCGTTTCATGCGTGCGTATGCCTATTTCAACCTGGTTCGCTTTTTCGGAAGGGTGCCTTTGATTGATAAACTGTTTGATAATCCTGCGCAGCAGAACAATGTTCCCCAAAGCTCGGTAGCGCAGGTGTATACCTTCATCGAAAATGATCTCATTTTCGCCGCCGCAAACCTGCCCCTGAGCTGGGACAGCAAATTTGTTGGTCGTGCTACCAGCGGTGCTGCGAATGGCTTACTGGCCAAAGTATACCTCACACAGCAGAAATGGGCACAGGCCATGGCTGCTGCCAATATTGTTATGGCTTCTGCACAGTATGATCTGTCTACTCCTTACGACAAAATTTTCCGTGAGGACGGGGAGAACAGCAAAGAGTCTGTGTTTGAAGTACAGGCAACAGCATCGGCAGCCATTCCCACCAACAATGGGGTGCAGTATGCACAGATCCAGGGAGTGCGTGGTGCCGGTATATGGGATTTAGGCTGGGGATGGAATACCCCCAGTCCGGAACTGGAAGCAGCGTATGAACCCGGTGATCCCCGCAAAGCCAGAACCATCATGTATACCAGTACGACGACTACCACCTATCAAACCATCTATGGAGAGAACCTGCCCACGGGTTTACCCAATCCGCGGTACAACAATAAAGTATATACCAACCCGGCTTTGCGCAGTTCCTATGGCAATCGTTTTGGTTACTGGATGAATATCCGCCTGCTGCGTTATGCCGATGTGGTACTCATGTATGCCGAAGCGGCCAATGAAGTGGGCGGTACGGGTAATATTACAGCTGCACGCAATGCACTGAACAGTGTTCGTGCCCGCGCACGTGCTGGCAATAACAGCATATTGCCCGATATCACCACCACCGATCAGGCCACATTACGTGATGCCATCCGCAAGGAACGCCGGATAGAACTGGCTATGGAGCACGATCGTTTTTTTGATATTGTACGATGGGGTATCGCACAAACGGTATTGAATGCCGCCGGCAAAACCGCTTTCACCAATTCGCGTGATGTGTTATTGCCCATTCCCCAAACACAAATCGATCTGAGTGCCGGTGTATTAACACAAAACCCCGGTTATTGATTCTTCATCTCAAAAACGTAACCAATGATTATTCAACAGCTATATAAAAAATGCGGGATGGGTATGCTGGCCGTTAGCCTCTTAACCATTTCCTGTAAAAAAGATGGTAACCCCAATAAATTGCCTTCTGTTAATCCGGCCGATTATGCTGGTAAAATAGACGGTTATAACAGTTCGGACGAAGTGTATCCGGATAACCTGATTGCTTACTGGAGTTTTGAAGACACTAAAAACGAATTGAAAAGTAATACAGCCCCAGGCTCTTCTGCCAACGACAGTTATGCAGCCGGTGGTGTTAAAGGCAAAGCACTAAGTCTGAATGCCGGGTATGTGTATTTCCCTACCCAGTTTGAGAAGTTTAAAACAGCAGCGCTTAAAAGTTTTACCATCAGCGTTTGGGTTAAAATCCTGAACAACGGATCCAAAAGAACCATGCTGTTTCAATTGGCCCGTCCGGGTATGTTCAATGGGAATATCAATTTCGCCCTGAATACACAGTCCTTCCCCGCAAGCAATACCACCACACTGCGTATTCAACCCACTTTCCTTACCGTGGGTGGCGGTACACAGGATAACCTGAACAATAACCTGTCGCCCACGATTGGTGCGGATAAATGGACGCATATCGTACTCACTTATGAAACCAGTACCGGTGTATTTGATATCTGGGCCGATGGCGTGAAAATGGGCGGCTTCCCCAATCGCGGTGTGGGTAATAACCTGTTTAATTCCTATGAGCCCAGTGAAGTGATCATTGGATCCAATTACAATGGTATCCCGGGTAAATCGGTTAACACCGACGTCACATTTGCACCCATGACCGGTCAGATTGATGAGCTGCGGATTTATAACAGGGCCATGCCTGATGCACAGATCAGGGCTTTGTTTAACCTGGGTAAGGCCAATAAATAATTCAGTTTTTCATTGTAGCAACAAACCGTTCTGGTAACGGACGGTTTGTTGCTTGTTTTTCTCATTCTCATACCATGCTTATGCAACCTGTGAAAAACCAGTTGGTGTTTCTGTTGTGCCTGTTTGTGTTGACGGTAAACGCTCAGCCTGTTAAAAAGCCGTCTGCCGTTAAACTTTTTCAAGATGCAACAGAAGAAAAAGTCTTCAATGAAGTACAGCGAGCCACATTCCAGTATTTCTGGGATGGGGCAGAACCCAATAGCGGACTTGCCCGCGAGCGTTTTCATACCGATAATGTTTACCCGCAGAATGATAAACATATTGTAACCAGTGGTGGTGGTGGTTTTGGTGTGATGGCTATTCTGGTGGGTATTGAAAGAAAATACATCAGCCGGCAGGCAGGTTTCGAGCGTTTGAGTAAGATCGTTACATTCCTGGAAACAGCCGATCGCTTCCATGGCGCCTGGCCGCATTGGTGGAACGGCGAAACCGGTAAGGTACAGCCCTTCAGCAAATATGATGATGGGGGCGACCTGGTGGAAACTTCTTTTATGATACAGGGACTGCTTTGTGTGCGACAATATTTTGCCAAGGGAAATGCGGCCGAAAAATCATTGGCAGCCCGCATTGATCAGCTGTGGCGTGCTGTTGAATTCGACTGGTACCGCAACGGCAAGAATGTATTGTACTGGCATTGGAGTCCCAATCATGGCTGGCGGATGAATTTTGCAGTACGTGGTTATAATGAATGTCTGATCATGTATGTATTGGCAGCTTCTTCGCCCACGCATGGTGTTCCCGCAGCAGTATACCACGAAGGGTGGGCCGATAGCGGAAAGATCAACCAGCATCCGGCAGCTTATGGCGATCAAAAGCTGCAGCTGCATCACCAGGGCGGGGCAGAACAGTCGGGACCATTGTTCTGGGCGCATTATTCCTATCTGGGTCTTGATCCACACGGACTCAAAGACCGTTATGCGGATTACTGGAAAGAAAACACCGGTCATGCCCGTATTCATTACCAATGGTGCGTGGACAATCCCGGTAAATTCAAAGGGTATGGTCCGGATAGCTGGGGACTGACTTCCAGTTATTCCATCCGGGGTTATGCCGGTCATGCACCTTCTCTCAAGCGCGATATCGGTGTACTATCGCCCACCGCAGCTTTGTCTTCATTTCCTTACACACCCAAAGAATCCATGGCTGCTATGATGAACTGGTACCAGCATAAAAAAGACAAACTCTTTGGGGTCTATGGATTTTATGATGCATTCAGCGAAACGGCTGACTGGTATACGCCCCGTTACCTGGCAATTGACCAGGGCCCCATTGTAGTAATGATGGAGAACTACAGAAGCGGGTTGCTGTGGAAATTATTCATGAGTTGTCCGGAGATACAGGCCGGTTTGAAAAAACTGGATTTCACCAGTCCCTATCTCCCTAAATAATGATGCGTACCATGAAAAAAATACTATTCATCCTGCTGCTGTTCACAGGCGCTATGGGCAGGCTTCAGGCACAGGATCTGTCACGCTACGAAAAGCATTGGTTTATTCAATATGGCGATACGATGCCGTACCGGATACTGTTACCCAAAGATTTCAATCCTGTTAAGCAATACCCCCTCGTGTTTTTTTTGCATGGCAGGGGAGAGAGCGGTACCGATAATGAGAAACAGTTGGTACATGGTGCTACAATTTTTCTGCGCGACAGTGTGCGTGAACAGTTTCCTGCTATTGTGGTGTTTCCGCAATGTCCTGCCAATGATTACTGGAGTAATGTGCAGGCAGTGGCTGTGGGGGCCAAAAACGGCAAACGGGATTTTTATTTTGTGAAAGATGGTGATCCTACGGATGCTATGCGTTTGCTGGTATCACTTGTGGGAAATATCATGGAACGATATCCTGTTAATAAGCAACAGGTGTATGTGATGGGTTTGTCGATGGGTGGTATGGGTACTTTTGAACTGGTGCGCAGAATGCCCGGTTTGTTTGCCGCAGCGGCACCCATCTGTGGCGGTGCGCATCCGGCTACAGCCTTATCCTTAAAAAATACCCATTGGTGGATTTTTCATGGCGATAAAGATGATGTGGTATTGCCTGTTTATTCGGCACAGATGGCAGCAGCTTTGCAGCAAGTGGGGGCCAAGGTACAGTTTACCCGTTATCCCAATGCCAATCACAATAGCTGGGATCCGGCTTTTGCCGAACCGGGATTATTACCCTGGTTATTTGCCCAAAAGAAACGCAAATAAGAAGTTAGGGGAGAAAAATCAGATTCAAGTTCTCTCTCAACAGGCGGGATGGCAGTCATGCCCGCTGACAAACAGCGTCGCCCTGGTCATGTGCCGGGGCGGCGTCTTTTCAGGGTAGCTTAGGCATTGGTAAATTTGACTCAGTGAAAACCTGAAACGAAGATTTCCTGATCCATCATCTGTAGTATACCAACAGAACAACCTGTACCATTAATTTCCAACCATAAACCATAAACTAAAAACCAAAAACCAAAACAGCCATTCAGCAATGCTGAACGGCTGTTTCTGACAGTAGTCTATTAGGATTTAGAATCTTTCCAGTTTGGAGAAGAAGAAATCGCCTTCAATAGCGGCGTTTTCGTCGCTATCGCTGCCGTGAACGGCGTTTTCGCCAACGGAAGCGGCAAATTGTTTGCGGATGGTACCTTCTTCGGCCTGGGCGGGATTGGTGGCACCGATCAGTTTGCGGAAATCGGCTACGGCATTCTCTTTTTCGAGGATGGCGGCTACGATGGGGCCGCTGCTCATGAATTCAACCAGTTCACCAAAGAAAGGGCGTTCGCGGTGGATATCGTAAAACAAACCGGCTTGTTCCTGGGTCAGGCGGGTCCATTTCATGGCTTTGATCTGGAAGCCGGCTTTAATGATTTGGTCGAGGATGGCACCGGTATACCCTTTGGAGGTGGCATCCGGCTTAATCATGGTAAATGTTCTGTTGCTCATAATCTTGTTCTTGCTTGAAATTTGGCGCAAAATTAAGCATCCGGGGGCCTTTTCAGGGGTTTTAATTGCTTTTTTTTGTTAAACTCCTTCAAATTGATTTGCGGGATCAGCCCGGAAAACGCAATTTTGCCGCCACTGTATGCAATCAATCGATTCTTTTTATCCGCAACTGAACCAGCCTTTTAAGGCTGTGATTACCATGCACCAGAAACCCGATGGGGATGCCATGGGATCGGCGCTGGGACTGTATCACTTTCTCAAAGCCCTGGGGCATGAAGCTACGGTGGTATCACCCACCAACTGGGCCGATTTCCTCCGCTGGATGCCGGGCATACCCGAAGTGGTGGATTTTGAACGCAATCGCGAGAAAGCAACAGCCCTGGTTAACGAGGCCGATGTGATTTTTTGTCTCGATTTCAACATACTCCACCGCACCAAACACATGGAATCTATCCTGTCGGAGGCCGGCGGACAACGCATCCTGATCGATCATCACCAACAGCCCCAGGTAGAAAAATTTGCTTATGGTATCAGTGATACCAGCAAAAGTTCTACCTGTGAAATGGTCTATGATTTCATCATGGCATCCGGACATGGGTCTTTGTTAAACCTGGACATGGCACAATGCCTGTATACGGGCCTGATGACCGATACCGGTTCTTTCCGTTTCCCGGCAGCCACCGCTTCGGTGCACCGTATGGCAGCACACCTGAAAGACCTTGGCCTGAACCATACCCTGGTACATGATCAGATATACGACTGCTTTCTGGAAAACCGCCTGCGCTTCATCGGGTATGCTTTGTTGAACCGCATGGATGTATTGTATGAATATAACACCGCATTGATGTATATTACCTCCGCAGATCTCCGTAGGTTTGAAATCAAGACCGGTGACACAGAGGGGCTGGTCAATTATTTACTCACCATACAGGGAATTAAATTGGGTGCACTGGTGATTGACCGGGATGAAGAACGCAAATGGAGTTTCAGAAGCAAGGGCGATTTTGATGTGAACAGTTTTGCGAGAGAACATTTTGAAGGTGGCGGACATAAAAATGCCGCCGGAGGCCGCGACAGTGAAAACCTGGAAACAACCGTAAAAAAATTCAGAGCAGTCATAAAGGACTATTATAATCAATTACAATGACAAAAATGAGAACCCTCACATCGCTTATCGCTGCGATTGTATTGTTTGCAAGCTGTAAGCAGTATGAAAAAGCGCCTTCAGGCCTTACTTACCGTATTGAGCATGGTAACGGTAAAGAGAAAATTAAACAAGGTGATTTTGTAAAGTTGCATGTAGAGTATCGTCTGAAATCGAAAGATTCGCTTCTGCAGGGCTCTTTTGATAATATCCCCATGTATCTGCCTTATGATACCAGCCGTATGAGCAAACATACCATTGTGGAAATCATGGGCAAATGTGCGGCGGGTGATAAAGTTGATTTTGCGTTGAGCATCGATACCCTGAAAAACCTGGGTATGATTGATTACAATGAAACATTCCGTCAGGGTGACCTGATCAGCGGCAAAATGGAAATCCTGAAAGTTTTCAAGAGCCAGGATGAAGTGAAAGCCGACTATGTAAAAGAAATGGACCTGGAGAAGCAACGCGAAATCCAGGGTGTGAAAGATTATGCTGCCAAGAAAGGCTACAAGACTGTATCAACCAGTTCGGGTATCCAGATTGAAGTGCAACAGCAGGGCCAGGGCCCCAAAGCCGATTCTGGTCAGCAGGTATCCATCATGTACAGAGGATATTTTATCGGTAAGAAAAATACCGGTGTGGAATTCGATGGCAATATGGGTAAAAAGGGACCTGAAGCAGCGCCCATTCAGTTTGTGCTGGGTACCGGTAGTGTGATTCCTGCCTGGGAAGAAGCCCTGAAATATTTTGCCAAAGGTGGTAAGGGCCGTATCCTGGTGCCTTCTATGCTGGCCTATGGTCAGCAAGGCTCTGCACCAGTGATTCCTCCTTTTGCCAACCTGGGTTTTGATATTGAAATTGTAGATATCACTGCCGCTCCGGCACAACCTGCCCAGCCGGTTGCTCCCAATACACAGCCCGGTGCTGCGCCGAAAGGCAAATAAAACACTTGAGCTATTCAATAAAAGCCGCCTTGTTTTGCAGGGCGGCTTTTTTTTAGCTGCCAGCTGCCAGCAGTTGCTCTACTAAGCAAACGGCTTCTACGGCTTCTTTCACGTCGTGTACACGTAAGAAATGGGCTCCGGCGAGTAAGCTGGCCGTATGCAGAACCGTGGTTCCGTTCAATGCTTCTTCCGGTGTAATACCCAGTGTTTTGTGGATCATGGATTTGCGCGATACGCCAATCAGTAAGGGGTGTTGCAGGATATGCAGACTGTCCAGTTCCCGCAGCAGCTGGAAGTTTTCTGCACGGGTTTTACTGAAACCAAAGCCGGGATCCAGTATGATATCGTGGATGCCCGCTGCCTGGCAGGCCTGTATTCTTTCAAGAAAATAATCAATCACTGAGCGGGTTATATGTTCATGTGCTGAAGTCTGGTGCATGGTATCGGCATTTCCTTCGAGGTGCATGCATACATAGGGCACCTGTAAAGCAGCTGCCGTACTGAGCATTTCGGGGTCGAAACGGCCGCCACTGATATCATTTACCATGGAAGCACCCTGCTCTACCGCAAAACGGGCTACAGCCGCATAATAAGTGTCAATGGAAATGAGCAGATCAGGAAAATGTTTCAGTAATGTGGTAATGGTATCACCCAAACGAGCTGTTTCTGCCTGAGCCCCCGCCTGTATACTGCCCGGCCGGGTGCTTTGTGCCCCGATATCAATCCAGGCTGCACCCGCTTCCAGCATCCGCTCAGCCTGCTGCAATACGGCATCGGTACCCGAAAAACGACTATGCGCATAAAAAGAATCGGGCGTAAGGTTGAGGATACCCATTACCTGTGGTTGGTTAATGGTGTATAATCTTCCCCGGCAATTGAGGGTAAAGATTCTGCTGTTTCGTTTATATTGCATGTTCTTCAAAGATATTACCTGAGGTTTTAACGATCGAGGAAAAATGACACAAACCAATCAGCAATACGACCAGTCACTTCAACGCTGTCAGGATATTTTCCTGAAAAAAACACAGGATTATGGCACAGCCTGGCGGGTATTGCGTACCATTTCTGTGGTTGACCAGATTTTTATCAAGGCCCTCCGGATACGGAATATACAGGGACTGAAAACCCAGAAAGTAGGGGACGATATTCCTTCTGAATTCATGGGGATCGTGAATTATGCCATTATTGGCCTCATACAGCTGGAGTTGAACAATCCCCAGGTAGATGATATGCCCTTGGCGCAGGTACGGGAAGCATATGAACGCAATGCAGCCCTCGCCAGGAATACCATGCTCGATAAAAACCACGATTACGGAGAAGCCTGGCGCGATATGAGCCAGGAAAGTTTTGCCGATCTCATCCTGGTGAAACTCCTGCGTATCAAACAAATCCTGCAGAACGATGGCAAGACCCTGATCAGCGAAGGGATCGATGCCAACTATATCGACATCATTAATTATGCCTTATTCGCCCTCATCCTGATCGGCGAAGGAAAACATTGATCTTATGAAGACATTCATTACCATCATCCGCTGGTTTGTAGGGCTGCTCTTTATTTTCTCCGGTCTGGTGAAAGCCAATGACCCGCTTGGACTGAGCTACAAAATGCAGGAGTTTTTTGAAGTATGGGGCTGGCATTCTTTGAATGATTATACCCTCTTCTTATCACTGGTCATGAATATCCTGGAAATCGGAGCCGGCGTAGCGGTGATCATCGGCTGGCGCGCCAAATGGGTTAATTGGTTTCTCTTATTACTCATTGTATTTTTTACATTCCTGACCGGTTATGCGCTGTTCTCCGGAAAAATTAAAACCTGTGGTTGCTTTGGCGACTGTTTGCCACTCACACCGGCCATGTCGTTCGGGAAAGATCTTTTGTTACTCGTACTGATCCTGTTTTTACTGGCCGTTGGCTCGCGGATTAAACCAGCTGTCTCCGATAAAGCAGGCACCAGATGGGTATTGATTTTTGTCGTACTCACAGGGTTACTGCAGTGGTATGTTTTGTACTACCTGCCGCTGGTAGATTGTCTGCCTTATAAAAAAGGGAATAACCTGATAGAACAAATGCAAACACCGGCTAATGCCATACCGGATAGTTTCTCCATCGTATTCAGGTATAAAAAAGACGGGAAAGAAGTCAGCTTTGATCAGATGAGTTTCCCCGCAGATTTTGATTCCACTTATGAATACATTGATCGTTCCGATCAGTTGGTGCGCAAGGGTAACGGACTAACTGCGCGCATCGTTGATTTCAGTCTGCAGAGTATGTCGGGTACCGATACCACTACTGCTGTCTTACAGCAACCCGGTAAATATGTATTGTTGTTTGCCCGGGATATGTCGCGGGTGAACAGCTGGCGGAAAGATTTTGAAAGCTTCAGTGCTTCCATGAAAGCCCGGAACATCAGCGTAACCATTGTTACTGCCGATGCCAGCCGCGCAGCCGAGCTTTTCCCGGGTACTCCTTTACTGAAATGTGATGCTACGGTGATCAAAACAGCCGCGCGGGTGAACCCCACCTATTTCCTGATGGAAGGGGCGCTGATCCGCGAAAAAGTTTCCTATAACTGTCTCAATACCCTCAAACCATAGATAAGCTCCTGCCATGCTGCGTTTCATCTTCCGAAAACTGTTTTATGGGTTGCTGGTACTGGCAGGGGTGGTAGTGGTGGTGTTTTTCCTCTTCCAGGGTTTTGGTGATCCTGCGCGGCTGGTATTAGGCCAGACCGGCGACAGCGCTACCATCAAAAATATCCGTCGCGAACTGGCATTGGATCAGCCTCGCTGGAAACAGTTTGTGGGATACCTGAATGATGTTTCACCGCTTGCCGTTCATACCCAAACCGAGATACAGGAAAAACAACTCAAGGGTTTTTTCATCGGCGGGGAAACCAAAATTGGCATTAAATGGCCCTATCTCCGGCGTTCTTACCAGACCAAGAAACAGGTCGGGGAAGTATTGCTCGAAGCCATTCCCGGTACGCTTACACTGGCCATCGCCGCCATGCTGCTGGCAACCCTGCTGGGGGTATTCCTGGGGGTAGTAGCAGCGATCAACAAAGGCAGCTGGATGGATACCGGGGCAGTCATGAGCAGTATTGTGGGTATATCTGCCCCTTCGTTCTTCATGGGCATCGTACTGGCCTATCTTTTCGGATTCGTACTCAGTAATTATACCGGCTTACAAATGACCGGAAGCCTGTATGATATTGATCCCTTCGGCGGTAAGTCTTTGCAACTTAAAAACCTGATCCTGCCGGCTATTACACTGGGTATTCGTCCGCTGGCCATCATCACACAGCTTACCCGCAGTGCGATGCTGGATGTGTTGAACCAGGACTTTATCCGCACAGCTTATGCCAAAGGATTGAATAAACGCCGTGTCGTATGGCTGCATGCTTTGCGAAATGCACTGAACCCGGTGATCACGGCGGTTACAGGCTGGTTTGCAGAATTACTCGCCGGCGCTTTTTTTGTGGAATATATTTTTGGATGGAAGGGCATCGGAAAAATTACCGTAGATGCACTGGAAAAACTCGATTTCCCCGTGGTCATGGGCAGCGTACTGATCACCGCCACATTTTTTATCCTCGTTAATATCCTCGCCGATATACTGTATGGCTGGGTAGATCCGAGAGCGCAGGTTTGAGGAAGTCGGATCTCAGATCTCAGATCTTTGAATTTTTGATCTTTGATTTTTTGATTGATGGCAGATCTCAAATTGCAGAAGTCAGATATAGAGATGTAGCGTTCTTCCGTTTTAACAGGAAGTTGTTGGTTTGGGGTTTTTGGTTTCTGGTTTCTGGTTTAGCATGCCCACTGACCGCATATTGTTATAGTTTTAGCGGTGGCATAAGCTTCAGCGAAGTTGGAAGTTGTTTCCCTTGCAGCTTGTGGCTCACAGCTCGAAGCTAAAAGCACTCATTGAATCACCACTTCGTTCACTACTTTTTCTCCAAATGCTTCATTGACCCGTTGAATGATCTGTTCTTTCTGGTACAGGAGTTCCTGCCTTAAAGGACCCACACTGGTTTTGATGAACAGCTTCTGGTTGATGATCTGTATTTTGTCGGTATAGCGGGCAATGGTCTTGCCCATCAGTTCTTCCCATATTTCTTCCACCTGCAAGGCACGTATCCCGTTCCGCAGCTGGCTTTTGTGTAGAAAGCCTTTGATCGCATCACCAATATGGTATTCTGACATAGGGTAAAATTAATTTGAAAATCTGAGAATCTTCAAAATAAGAAATGCAGCCTGTTCCGGGAAATACCGCTATCCGCAACAGCGTCAGAAGTTTGTATGTCCAAATTTGCACATTTTCAAATGCTCAAATGCCCATTTCCAATATCCCGAATTCCATCCCCGTAGCTGCCAGCTGTTGTTTCATTCGTTCGGGATGGGTGTCGGTGATGAATACCTGTCCGTCACTCTCCGTACAAACCCATTGGAGTAATTGTTGCATACGGGCTTCATCCAGTTTTTCGAACACATCATCCAATAGCAGGATGGGATTGAACCCTTTCTGTTCGCGCAGCACCTGCCATTCGGCCAGTTTGATGGCAAAGAGCAGGCTTTTGCGCTGTCCCTGTGAGGCGGTGGAGCGGAAAGGCGATTCTCCCATCATGAGCACCAGGTCGTCCCGGTGAATACCGGCACTGGTTCTTTGCAGGATGCGGTCGCGCGACCGGTTTTGGCGCAACAGGCCCAGGGTATCGGTCTGCTCCAAATGACTTTCATAACGGAGTGAAATGCCATTATCGTTTCCGGCAATGCGCTGGTAGATTTCCTGTACCAGGGGGATATACTGCGCAAAAAATGCTTTCCGGTGTGCATAGATCGCATCTCCGTTGCGGGCCAGCTGTTCATCCAGGATGCCCAGCAAGGCTTCATCAAGCATACCCGTCTCAGCAGCCTGCTTCAGAAGGCTGTTCCTTTGCTGTAACAGTTTATTGTAATCAATGAGTTGCTGCAGGTAAGGGGGACTGATCTGCGACAGCAGGGTATCTGTTTGTTTTCTTCGCTCTTCGGCCGGACCGGCAACCAGTTCAATATCATCCGGGGCGATCATTACAGCAGGGAAACGGCCGATATGATCGGAAAATTTTTTATAGGGGGTTTGATCCAGGCTCAGTTCCTTGCGGTTGTTTTCGCGCAGGATACAGGTTACGGTATGGGCTTGTCCGTTTAAAGTATAATCGCCCTGCAAACGCAGTCCCTGTGTGCCATGGTGTACATTCTGGGTATCGGGGCGGGAGAAATAGCTGCGGGAAAAACTGAGGTAATAAATGGCATCAAGCAGGTTGGTTTTGCCGCTGCCATTGCTGCCACAAATACCCATGATGCGGTTGGGAAAATGAAAGCTTTGTACTGCATAATTGCGGAACTGCACCAGGGCGATATGTTGTAACCGGAACACGGGGCAAATTAACAAGACTGTTCCGGAATATTTCATCCGTAATCAGAAAGCGAGTATTTTTATCGTAAAAATCAGGGTTTGAAGACAATTCTCACAGCTCCGCAATTAGCCATTACCGTGAAGCGCCTGGCGCATCAGATACTGGAGAATAACCCCACGTTGACGGATACGGTATTAATTGGACTGCAGCCCCGCGGGGTATTCCTGAGTAACAGAATTGTACAGGAAGTACAGGCGCTGGTTACATCCGGTTCAATCCCGTATGGTCAGCTGGACATTACTTTTTACCGCGATGATGTTCGCAAGAGCCTGCATATTGCCAATAAAACCGATATTCCTTTCAGCATCGAGAATAAACGGGTGATCCTGATAGATGATGTACTCTATACCGGCCGAACCATCCGTGCGGCCCTGGATGCCCTGCTGGACTTTGGCCGCCCATCCCAGGTATCACTCTGTGTACTGATCGACCGCCGTTTCAGCCGCGAATTACCCATACAGCCCGATTATACCGGCAAAACAATCGATACCATCATTTCGCAGAAAGTAAAAGTATGCTGGCAGGAAAGGGATGGGGTGGATGAAGTGGTTTTAGAGTGAGACATGATTTTATATCTTTGATTTCAGATGTCAGATCTCAGATATGGGTTGTTAGATGTATCTGCTAAGTAAAATGTATTTATATATCTGAGATCTGACATCTGAAATCTGACATCTGTCAAAAAATCGGAGATTAAAAAATCAAAAATTCCCTCTATCTTTGATTTTTAATGAAACTATCTACCAAACACCTCCTTGGTATTAAAGATCTCACCCGAGAAGATATTCAGCTGATTCTTTCCACTGCTGGTCAATTCAAAGAAGTTTTACAACGTCCGGTTAAAAAAGTTCCTTCCTTACGTGATGTAACGATTGTGAATCTTTTTTATGAGAATTCCACGCGTACCCGCATGTCTTTTGAACTGGCGGAACGCCGTTTGTCGGCCGATGTATTGAATTTTGCCGCCAGCTCTTCTTCGGCTGCCAAAGGGGAGACCCTGCTCGATACGGTGAATAATATCCTGAGCATGAAGGTGGATATGGTGGTGATGCGTCACAGCGCTTCCGGTGCCCCGCATTTCCTGGCCAAACATATTCCCGCAGCTATTGTGAATGCAGGTGATGGCATCAATGAACACCCCACCCAGGCCTTACTGGACGCCTTTTCCATGCAGGAAAAATTCGGCAGCCTGGAAGGACTCAAAGTAGCCATCATCGGCGATATCATGCATAGCCGGGTAGCACTGAGCAATATGTACCTGCTCCAAAAAATGGGAGCGGAAGTAGTGGTAGCGGGACCGCCCACACTCATCCCCAAACATATTACCGAAGCCCTCAACGTACGGGTGGAATATAATCTCCGCAAAGCACTGGAATGGTGCGATGTGGCCAACGTGCTGCGGATACAGCTGGAGCGACAGAACCAGCCCCTGTTTTCATCCCTGCGCGAATACAACCTGGCTTATGGTATCAGCCGCCGTGTACTGGATCAACTGGGTAAAGAGATTGTAGTGATGCACCCCGGGCCAATCAACCGTGGTGTGGAACTGGACAGTGATGTGGCAGACGGACCTTATTCCATCATCCTCAACCAGGTGGAGAATGGGGTAGCGGTACGGATGGCAGCCCTGTACCTGCTGGCCAACCGCGAAAACTAAGGCCTGTTCGTTTTTTTGTATCTTTATTCCTCATTCATCACCAAAACGAGCGCATGCGTATCTGCCTTTTCCCTGGAACTTTTGATCCCGTTACCCTCGGTCATATTGATATCATCAACCGGGCATTACCGCTGTTCGACAAAGTCTATGTCGGTATCGGTATCAATTCTTCCAAAAGCCCCATGTTCAGTCCCGAGCAGCGGATGGAATGGTTCAAAGAAATTTATGCAGGGGATAAGCGTGTGGAAAGTGTGGTATATGATGGGCTCACGGTTGATTATTGCAAAGCCATTGGTGCCCGTTTCATTCTCCGGGGCATTCGTTACGTGAGCGATTTTGAATATGAGAAAACCATTGCAGACGCCAACCGTACGCTGGATAAGCATATCGAAACCATTTTCCTAACCGGAGAACCCAAGTATACATCGGTAGCATCTACCATTGTGCGTGATATCCTGCGGAATGGTGGTGATGCATCGCCCTTCCTGCCCGATGCCGTGATCCGTTCCCTGAAACACCATACGATATGAGTGCAGGGCCGATCTGGTTTAAAAAAGACCTACAGTTATCCGATTTTGAATCCTGGGGACATAATACACTCGGGGAACACCTGGGTATGCGTTTTACCGAAGTAGGGCCCGATTACCTGAAAGCAACCATGCCGGTTGACCACCGTACCCACCAGCCATACGGATTACTCCATGGCGGCGCTTCTGTAGCGCTGGCAGAAACACTGGGCAGCGTGGGAGCTGCACTGGTGATTGATCATAGCAGGTGTTTGTGTGTGGGACAGGAAATCAATGCCAATCATATCCGCAGTGTACGCAGTGGCTTCGTGACCGGAACGGCAAGCCCCCTGCATATTGGTGCCAGTTCGCAGGTATGGGAAATCAAAATCACCGATGAACGCGACCGGCTGGTTTGTGTAAGCCGTTTAACAGTGGCAGTACTCGCTCGTAAAGATGCCGTTTAGGAATCGCATCAGCCGCTCAATCTTCCAGTTCAGCAATACATTTCTTCAGCTCATCGAGGTACTTGCCATAGAGTTTCCGCAGATACCACTTGGTAAAATAATACACACTGATGGCCAGTGCCAGCATATACACAACCAGGAACACATGCAACTGCCATTTGGCTGTAAACAATTTCACCGCCAGTTTCTCCGCTTCCGGAATATGAATGGGATCTGCATTGGATAAGACAATGGAAAATGTAATGCAGATGGGAATCAGCGCCATGGTAAACTGGAAATACCGCTTTACAAATTCCTGAAGCAGGTTCACATAATCCTGCAGGTTTTTTTTGATGGAAGTTGCCTGCTGGTCGAGCAGGAGCGTACGCCGGTAGAGATAGTAGAGCAGAATGCCAAAGGCAAACATCAATACCGTAAAAGTGCCGAAATAAAGGCGTAGCGACCAGTGATTGGTTGCCACACAGATATACGTCATCAGCAGGATGAAAAAGATACAGCAACCTATCTCTATGAGTAAGCTGCGCTTCAGTTTGCCGAGCAGGGAACTGGTTTTGCCTTTTAGCAAGGCACCCAGATCGGAGCCCGATCTTACCGCATGGTCGGTTGCAAGCCGCTGATTTAATTCCTGTTTGAGTGCATCTAAATCCATGATCCTGTATTTACGCTTGGTTCATATGTTTTTGCGCCTGTTCTTTCAGACGTGTTTTGATCCTGTTCATTTTTACCGCCACATTATTGGGCGTAATACCCATCATATCGCCGATCTCCTGGTGACTGTAATCTTCCAGATAAAGCATTACAATGGCTTTGTCGATCTTCGACAATTCGCCAATGGCCATATACATGGCTTTTACCTGTTCCTCAACCGGATCATGTGCTTCGGTGATCCGGAAATCGGGCAGTGTTTCAGTGGAATACAAATCGGGTTGTCTTTTTTCCTTGCGGAAAAAAGTAATGGCAGTGTTTAAAGCGATCCGGTAAAGCCATGTTGAAAATTTGGCTTCTCCCCGGAATCGGGTAAATGCTTTCCATGCCTGCAGCGTGATTTCCTGGAAAAGATCTTCACGGTCGGCATGACTGTCCATGTACAGGTTGCAGACCTTGTGAATGATCCTTTGGTTCTCGTTCAATAAAGCAATGAATTCCTTCTCGCTGGGCATGTGCTAATTTAATACAATACGGGCTTGACGATATATCCTTTCTTTTTCAATAGTGCCAGAACACCCTGCGGACCACCTAGGTGACCGGCACCTACGGCAAAAAAGCTGGGTTGTTCTTTCATGGCTTTTTCCATAACGGGTATCCAGTTGCGGTTGCGCTTGATGAGCATATTCATTTCAAAATCATCCGTACCGCCATTCTCTTTGATGAAGCGGTATAGTTGTTCGGTATTTTTCTGCTGGTATATATCCTGCATTTTGCGCATCATGTGTTTTACACTGTCAAAACCCAGGACTATTTTCTTAAAACTGTTGACCTGGTCCTGCAATGGTTCACGCATGATTGCCTGTACCTGATCGTCCACAGTTTCCAGTCCGCCAATGGGCAGTTTTGCCGATACGGCCAGCTTCATCAATTCTGTTTCGGGTTGTACCTGATCGGTGCAGGTGATACTTTTCAGGGTAAGCAGGCTGGTGGACATAAACGGCTGAAAGCTGTTCAGCAGCAGGAGGTTCATGCCTGTGATCTGCTGAAAACTATCGGCCACGGCAGGGTAATCGGTTTCGCCGATCAGTTCCCGCAAAGAGCCTTGTTCCAGTTTCATTTTAGTGGCCAGGCTCATGGCCAGCATGGGGTCATCCATTTTCAACTCACCAAAAAACTGTTTGCTGCGGGTTAGCTTTTCCTGCAGCACGGGCGAAATGCTGAAATCTTGCTGGCACATCAGGTGAAAAGTACCAAAGAGATAGGAGGGCGCATGTAATCCATTGCCCCGGATCTCCCATAACAGGGAAGATGCCGGTGCTTTCTGCTGGGCGCATACAGCGGTCGCAAACCCCAGGATTACCCATACTGTCAGCAAATAACGACGCATACCGGTTTGACTTTATTAGGTATGAGTCGCACAAAATGCAGAAATATTACAACAATAAAAAACCCCGATAGAAATCGGGGTTGTAAACCAAAACCAACTGCTCTCTGCCGGATGGCAGATGCTATGAAAATCTTATAAAATATTGATCTGTTTGGGTGAAACCTTCACTTCTTCCTTTTTGGGCAGGTAGAGTTTCAACACGCCATTTTCGTATTTGGCCTGAATGGTATCGGCATTGATCTTTTCATCCAGACTGAAACTGCGTTTGAATGAACGGTATACAAACTCTTTGCGAATGGTTTTATAACCTTTCTGCTCCGTGTTTTCTTTCTGCTCGTAACTGATGGTGAGCAAACCGTTTTCTACATGCACTTTAAAATCTTCTTTGTTTCTGCCGGGTGCATTCAGCTCCAGGTGATAAGCATCATCTGTTTCATGAATATTCACGGCAGGGGCATTCAAGCTACCATGGGTATCGCGACCCCAGTTGGCAGGAAACTGATGGAAGAACTCATCAAAGAAGTTCACAAACTGCGGATTGTTTTTTACGAGTGTCATAATTATTCGTTTTTCTTTTTTGTAATGGTTGTTTCCTCTATCCGTTCAAACGGTATACCAACCCGTTTTCAGGCATAGATTGACGTCAGGCTGGCAAAAAATAGCCTATTTTAGTGTCATTATGGCAAAATAGGTGCTTATGATGCGACATTATGTCAATATCGACAGTTTTTAGTGTTACAACTTTTAATCGTAATTTTGTGTTTCACTTTTAAAATTTAGGAATTATGTATCCTGCAGAGATAGTTTTACCCATGAAAGCGGAATTAACCGACAATGGATTTGAGGAGATGACCACTGCGGCTGAAGTAGATGCCACCCTGGCCAAAACAGGTACCACCCTGGTGGTTATTAATTCTGTATGTGGTTGTGCAGCAGGCACTTGCAGACCCGGTGTATTGATGGCGGTACAAAATGCCAGCAAGCGTCCGGATCATTTAACCACCAGTTTTGCCGGTTTTGATTCAGAAGCAGTAAACCAGGTACGCCAGCATTTATTGCCCTATCCGCCCTCTTCACCCGCCATTGCCCTTTTCAAGGATGGTCAGCTGGTGAGTATGGTAGAGCGTCACCAGATTGAAGGTCGTCCGGCCCAGGTGATTGCACAGCACCTGATTGCTGTTTTTGATGAGCATTGCAACTGATTTTACCTTAGTTTTGTATCAGATGGGTTAGTAAGTACGGCTCCGCTATGGCGGAGCCTTTTTTTTGGAGAAGCGGGTAACCGAATTCCCATAACAGCCACAGATACACAGATGGCATACGTATGATTCATGTATTCATGCGGTGCTCATTTGTAAAAGCGGCATTGCCCTGAAACACAAATTTTCACATTCTCACATTTTCAAATTATCATTGCAAACCTGACTCAT